>DASPIH010000368.1:0-2813 GCA_035629195.1 Blastococcus sp.
GCATCCACCGCACGGCGTGCGCAGAGGAACGCCGGACCGGTGGCCGCCCGGGTGCTCGACGGCAGCGGGGTCTGCACGGCGCCGGCTCCGATGCCGATGCTCCAACCGCCCATACGGACCAGACGCATGGCCACGTCCACCACGGCGTCGGGGTCGTCGAGCACGCCCTGGAACTCGTCGCCGGCGGTGCGCTCGAAGGGCAGGAGGGTCGGCACCCCGGCATCGAGGAGAGCGAGGGCGTCGGCCACGCGATCGGGGCCGCGCCGGCTGGCCCGCTGGTCCACGGTGAGAACGAACGGCACCTGACAAGCCTGACAGCTTTCCTCGGGCGGAGCAAGGTTCAGAGCTTGTCGACCACCGGTGCTGGGAATCCACCGGTGGCGACCGGCCCCCAGCCGGTGATCGTGATGCGCAGCAGCGACTTCCCCTGCCGCGACATCGCAGCCCGGTACTCGTCCCAGTCGGGGTGCTCGCCGCTGATCGAGCGGTAGTACTCCACCAGCGGCTCCAGCGCCTCCGGGAGGTCGAGCACCTCGGCCTCCCCGTCGACCTGGACCCAGGGACCGTCCCACTCGTCGGACAGCACGCACAGCGACACGACGGGGTTCCGGCGGGCGTTGGTCACCTTCGCCCGCTGCGGATAGGTGGAGACGACGACGCGGCCGTCGGTGTCCACCCCGCAGGTGACCGGGGACAGCTGGGGCGCCCCGCCCGCGCGGCGCGTCACGAGGACGGCCCGGTGGCGGGGCCGCAGGAACTCCAGCAACCCGGCGCGGTCGACGCGGTCGGCGGTGGCGATCTTCGGCATGACCCGCACGCTACGACGCGGGTGTGACGCCCGCCGCACGTCAGGTCCCCCACCGGGATCTGTGGTGGGATCGGCAGTCATGAGGCTGCGCCTGCCAGGTCGGACGCCCGATGCCGAGCGCTCGGGACAGGGGGCACCGGCACCCACCCGGCCGGCACCCCGCCCCGACCCGGCCGCGCCGGCCGTATCAGCGGCACCCGCTCCGGGCGACGGCCGCGGGCCGAAGGTGCGGCGCGCCCTCCGCACGATGGCCACCACGTCGGCCCAGCTGCTGCTCGTCCTGGCCTCGCTCTACGTGCTGTTCTACGTGCTCGGCAGGTTCTGGGTCATCCTGCTGCCGATCGTGCTGGGCCTGCTGATCGCCACCGTGCTGTGGCCTCCGACGCGCTTCCTGCGCAAGCACGGCTGGCCGCCGGCGCTCGCCGCGGTGGTGGTCCTGCTGGCCTTCCTCGCGATCTTCGGCGGCATCATCGCGGTCATCGCTCCCCAGGTGGCCGACCAGGTCACCGAGCTGGCCGACGCGGCCACCGCCGGTCTCCAGGACGTCCAGGAGTGGGTGCAGGGACCGCCGTTGAACCTCGGCGAGGACCAGGTCGGCAACGCCGTCGACTCGGTCATCGACTCGATCCAGAGCAACGCGCAGAACATCGCCAGCTACGCGGTCTCCGGCGTCTCGGCCGTCGGCAACGGCCTGATCAACCTCGTCCTCGCCCTGGTCCTGGTCTTCTTCTTCCTCAAGGACGGGCCGCGCTGGGTGCCCTGGCTCTCCGCGCAGACCGGCCCGAAGGCCGGCCGCCACGTGGCGGCACTGTCCTACAAGACCTGGGACACGCTCTCGGAGTTCATCCGGCAGCAGGCGCTCGTCGGCTTCATCGACGCCTTCTTCATCGGTGTCGGCCTGTGGATCCTCGACGTGCCGCTGGTGCTGCCGCTGGCCGTGCTCACGTTCTTCGGCGCGTTCATCCCCATCATCGGTGCGTTCATCGCCGGAGCGTTCGCCGTCCTGATCGCGCTGGTCGACCAGGGCATCACCACGGCGCTGATCGTGCTCGTCATCGTCCTGGTCGTGCAGCAGATCGAGGGCAACGTCCTGCAGCCGATCATCCAGGGGCGCGGGCTCAACCTGCACGCCGCGGTGGTGATCCTCGCCGTCACCGCGGGCAGCAGTCTGGCCGGCATCATCGGCGCCTTCCTCGCCGTCCCCGTGGCCGCGCTGATCGCCGTCGTCTACCGGTACGTGCGCGACGAGCTCGACGGGAAGACGCCCGAGGTGGCCGACGACGGCACCCGCCCCCGCATCGACGGCGACGAGTCCGGCACCACCGTGACCCACGAGCAGGTGGCCGCACCGGCCGCCGAGACGCCTCGGGGCGGCTGACCCGCACCGCACGGGGGACGATGGGAATGCCGGACCGGCACCCGCGCGCTGTCCCCCACGTCCGGCAGTACGCACCCAGGAGGTCCACCGTGGCGCAGCGACCCGAGGAGCTGGTCGAGCTGCTGTCCGCGGCCGCCCCGTTCCTCGCCGAGGAATCATCCGTCACCGACGCGTCGGAACGTCGCGGCCTGGTGCTCGTGCACGACCTCGGCGGTGACTTCGACGCCGCGTCGGCGGCCACCCTGGCCGGGGCGCACCTGCTCAGCGCGCTCCCGCACGAGGTGGTCGCCCGCTTCGACGTGGACAGCCTGGTGGACTACCGGGCGCGGCGGCCGCGCATGACGTTCAACAGTGACCGGTACGAGTCCTTCGCCGCTCCCGAGCTCGAGCTGTACGCGGTGGAGGACGACGCCGGTGAGACCTTCCTGCTGCTGCACGGCGCCGAGCCGGACTACGCCTGGGAGCGCTTCGTCGCCGCCGTCGCGCACCTGGTCGAGCGACTCGGCGTCACGTCGGTCGTGGCACTGCAGTCGATCCCCATGCCGGTGCCGCACACCCGGCCGGTCACCGTCACCGCGCACGCCACCCGCCGGCAGCTGATCGAGCCCTACCCGGTGTACTGGGGCG
>DASPIH010000369.1:0-3919 GCA_035629195.1 Blastococcus sp.
TCCCCATGCTCGGGTACCGAGCCGCAGGTGGCCCCGGCAGGTGCGTACCCCGGGCGGACGACGCCGAGGTGCCTGCGGTCCGGGCGAGACAGGGGTGCTGGACGGGCCCTTCGGAGCATCTCGAGAGGGGTTCCGGTGCACTGCAGTGCTCTCAGCTGCGCTTGCCGTGGAGCGGGTGACGAGAATCGAACTCGCACTGTCAGCTTGGGAAGCTGATGTTCTACCATTGAACTACACCCGCGAACGGCGACGAGACTACCTGGTGTCCCCGTTGCGACAGCAACCACCCCCGCTGAGCGGCAGTCCCTCGCGGATCAGCAGGGCAACTCGACGGTAGTTCTCCCGCCGGCCGCGACAGCCCGGTGACGTCGTCGGACGAGGTGACCGGCGACGCGGACCCGTCGACCGGGTCGCTGACGGTGTCCGGACCGGCGGACGATGTTCCACCTCTCGCAGCCCTTGGTACCGACCGGAGCCGTTCCGGCGTCACGGCGTCGACGGCCACCCACGGCAGAGGCCAGGACGATTTCCACGACCCGTTTCGGTGCCCGCGTCCCCGGCTCGAGGAGAGGACGGTCGGATCGACCCGGAAGGAGGGATCGGCGGTTCCCTAGACTCCGCGCCATGCTGCTGAGCGACCGCGACATCACGGCCGCGATCGCCGAGGGACGCCTCGGCATCGAGCCCTACGACCCGGCGCTGGTGCAGCCGTCGAGCATCGACGTCCGGCTGGACCGCTACTTCCGCGTCTTCAACAACGCGCGGTACACCCACATCGACCCGGCCGAGCAACAGGACGACCTCACCACGCTGGTCGAGCCCGAGGGTGACGATCCCTTCGTGCTGCACCCCGGCGAGTTCGTGCTGGGCTCCACGCTCGAGGTCGTCACGGTTCCCGACGACCTCGCCGCCCGCCTGGAGGGCAAGTCCTCGCTCGGCCGGCTGGGGCTGCTCACCCACTCGACGGCCGGGTTCGTCGATCCGGGTTTCTCCGGCCACATCACGCTGGAGCTGTCGAACGTGGCCAACCTGCCGATCACGCTGTGGCCGGGCATGAAGATCGGTCAGCTCTGCCTGTTCCGGCTGACCACCCCGTCGGAGCACCCGTACGGATCGGCTGTCTACGGCTCCCGCTACCAGGACCAGCGCGGTCCCACGCCGTCACGCTCCTACCGGAACTTCACCCGCGCGGAGACGCGCCGTCCCGGCTGACGCGTGAGCTGACCGGCGGCTCGGTACCGGCGACCTCGAGCGCGCCGTCGCCGGGCCGGCTCGGCGACCAGGAGGGGACGACGCGGTCCACCTGGTCGTCGACGTACCGCTCGCGGGTGATCAGCAGGCCCGTTCCGGTCAGGACGGCGACCCCGACCAGGACGAGCACGAACATCGGCACGTAGCTGCCGGTGGCACCGAGCAGCACACCGACCAGCAGCGGGCCGGCCCCGGCTATGAGGTAGCCCCAGCTCTGCACGAAGGTCGAGAGCGCCGCCGTCGTCTCGGGCGTGCGCGCGCGGAGCCCGAGCAGCGTCAGCACCATGGGAAAGCTGGCCATGGCCACGGCCAGGACGCTCATCCACAGCCACGTGAGGTCGAGCGGCGCCGTCCACAGGCCGACCCAGCCGACGGTGTAGCAGGCCATGAACACCAGCAGCAGCGCACGCTGCATGCGCGGCCGTACGGTCAGCGCCGGGACGACGGCGCTCAGCGGGATGCCGATGACCTGGTTCAGACCCAGCAGGAGGCCGGCGGCGGCGGCCGACAGGCCCATGTCGCGGAGGTACGAGGCCGCCCACCCGATGATCACGTACGCCTGGAGCCCCTGGACGCCGAAGAACACCATGAGCGCGAGGGCCATCCGGCTGTGCCGGAGATCGCGCAGCCGGACGGTGGCGTGCGTCGACCGCGAGGACCCCGCCCGTGGCGGCACGGCCAGCCAAGGGACAGCGGCCAGCAGGGCGGCGACCGCCCACACCCCGAGGCCCCACCGCCAGCCGTCCTCGCCCACGGCGGCGGCGATCGGGGCGGTCGAGACGGCGGCGATGGTGGCGCCTGCCGACATGGCGGTGCTGTAGGCGCCGATGAGGGCGCCCGTGCGGTGGGGGAAGTAGCGCTTGACCAGGCTGGGGAGGAGCACGTTGCCCAGCGCTCCGCCGACCATCGCCAACGCGGTTCCGGTGAGGAACAGCCAGAAGCTCCCGGCGGCCGCCCGCAGCACCACCCCGGCCGACATGGCGAGCAGAGCACCGGCGAGCACGTGCGAGTCGCGGAAGCGCGCCGACAGTGCCGGGCCGGCGAAGCCGATCGCCGCGAAGCAGAGCACCGGCATCGTCGTCACGAGGCCCGCCAGCCCGCTGCTGATGCCCAGGCCCTCCTCGATCTCCTGCAGCACCGGGCCGATGCTCGTGACCGCCGTGCGGAGGTTGAGGCCGGTCAGGACGATGGCGGCGGCGATCAGCGCCAGGCCGCGCCGCTGCGACCCGGCCGGGGCGCTGGGACTCACCGGTGGATCGTCCTCCATGGCGGTCGGCGGGTCCCGGCCGGGTCGCCGGTCCGGTGCGACCGTCCGGTCGGCCGCGGACGTCGCGGAGGCGGCCGATCCGCGCACGGGCGGGAACCCCGCGGCTGCCCCAGGACGGCGGATCCTGCCCCGTGAACGGCGACGGCGCGCGTCCCCTGGTGGGGAGCGCGCGCCGTCGTCGGGAATCGCTGCTACTGCGGGCCGTGCTGCGTGGCCGCCGAGCCCTCACCAGCGGGGTCGGCGTGGGGTGAGGTGCCGACGTCGGGCCCGGACTCGGCGCCCTGGGCGCTGACGGCGACCGGCTGCATCGAGCGCAGCAGGATCTGGCTGACGTCGAGGACCTCGACGTGCTCGGCCGCCTCTCCGCTCTGCTTCTTGCTGGTCAGCGCGTCGCTGAGCATCGTGATGCAGAACGGGCACGCGGTGGAGATGACGTCGGGATCGAGCTCGAGCGCCTCCTCGGTGCGCTCGACGTTGATCCGCTTGCCGATCTTCTCCTCCATCCACATGCGGGCACCACCGGCGCCGCAGCAGAAGCCGCGGTCCTTGCACCGGTGCATCTCCTGCGTGGACAGGCCCTGGACGGAGTCCAGGATCTCGCGCGGGGGCGTGTAGACCTTGTTGTGCCGGCCCAGGAAGCACGGGTCGTGGTAGGTGACCTTGCGGTCGATCGGGGTGACCGGGGTCAGCCGGCCCTCCTCCACCAGCTTGCCGAGCAGCTGGGTGTGGTGCACGACCTCGTAGTCGCCTCCCACCTGCGGGTACTCGCGGCCCAGCGAGTTGAAGCAGTGCGGGCAGGTGGCCACGATCTTGCGGGTGCCGGGCACGCGGCCCTCGAAGACGCCGTTGAGGGTCTCGACGTTCTCCATGGCCAGCTGCTGGAACAGGAACTCGTTGCCCATGCGGCGGGCCGGGTCGCCCGAGCAGGTCTCCCCGTTGCCGAGGACGGCGAACTCGACACCGGCCGTGTGCAGGAGCTCGGCGACGGCCTTGGTCACCTTCTTGGCGCGGTCGTCGATGGCACCGGCGCAGCCGACCCAGAACAGGTACTCGACCTCGTGGGGCAGCGGGCCGTCGGCGACGCGGACGTCGAAGTCGAGCTCCTTGATCCAGTCCTCGCGGACGTTGCCGCCCATGCCCCACGGGTTCCCGCGCTTCTCGAGGTTGGTCATCATGACGCCGGCCTCGGACGGGAAGTTGGACTCGATCAGCACCTGGTAGCGGCGCATGTCGTTGATGTGGTCGACGTGCTCGATGTCCACCGGGCACTGCTCGACGCAGGCGCCGCAGTTGGTGCAGCTCCACAGGACGTCGGGGTCGATGACCCCGCCCTCCTCGAGGGTGCCGACCAGCGGGCGGTGGGCCTGCGCGTCGTTGGTGCCCTCGATGCGCGCGTAGCCC
>DASPIH010000370.1:0-3814 GCA_035629195.1 Blastococcus sp.
GAGCACGCCGCGTGCGGCCGACGGCGGCGGCCAGGTGCGCCTGCCGCTGCGCGACCTCGACGACGCCGGCCTGCTCGCCGGCCTCGACCGTGGTGTGCAGGAGGAGGGAGGCGGTGCGACCGAGGAACTCCGCGGCCGTGCGGTCGGCGTAGGAGGGCCGGCGCGGACCGCTGTAGGAGTGGCAGGCGATGAGGCCCCAGAGCTCTCCGCGGTCGATCAGCGAGATCGACATCGCGGAGTCGACGCCCATGTTGCCCAGGTACTCCAGGTGCACCGGCGAAACGCTGCGCAGCATCGCGCCGGAGAGGTCGAGCGGGCGTCCGGTGGTGGGAGGAACCGGCGGCTCGAGCGGCACGGGACGGTAGCGGGCGTCGGGGATCAGCCGCATCCAGTTGGTGGCGTAGAGGGCACGGGCCTGGGCCGGGATGTCGCTGGCCGGATAGCGCAGGCCGAGGAAGGGCTCGAGGTCCTCGCGGCGGTCCTCGGCGATCACCTCGCCGTTCCACCGGGCGTCGAAGCGGTAGACCATCACCCGGTCGAAGCCGGTGAGGGCCCGCACGTCACGGGCGAGCACCGCGGTGAGGTCCTCGACGGTGGCGCTGGCCGACAGGCGCTGCAGGACCGAGGGCAGGCGGCGGTGCCAGGCGGCGCCGGCCTGCTCGGCGCCCTGCACCGGCTCCCACTCGGTGATCAGCAGACCGTCGGCACGGTGCACGACGAGGTCGACGTCGACGCCGGCCGGACGGACCCGCAGCGGGTTGAGCTCGGCGAGGTCGCCGGCCAGGCCGGCACGCAGCCGGGCGGCATCGACCTCGTCGATCAGCTCGTCGAGGGTGGCGCCGACGACCGGCCGGCCGAAGGTCCGCGCGGCATCCGCGGACGCGACGACGACGGCCAGGTCCGGTTCGGTCACCGCGACCAGCGTGCCGTGGGGCTGGATGGCACCGGGAACGGCGATGGGCTCGTCGGCGCAACGCAGGAGGTCGGCCTCGGACGTGGTCACCGCGGCCGGGTCACGGTGCGTCCCGGCCCGCGGCGGCGTTGGGGATCTCGGCGGCCGAGGAGACGAACGGGATCACGCGGTCGAGCTGGAGGAGCTCGATCGGCAGCCAGACGGGCCGGTTGCTCCTGGGGGCGATGACGTGCAGTTCGACGCCGGTGGCCGCGGCGCGGCGGGCGATGCCCACGAGGGCCCGGGCGCCCGAGGAGTCGAGGAAGCGGGTGGGGCCCAGGTCGATCACCACGGCCTCGGGACGGGCGTCGAGCAGGCTCGCTGCCGCCTCGACTAGCTGAGGGGACGTCGCGATGTCAACCTCACCACGTACGGTGAGGGCCGCGCGGTCGGCGATCGTCGTCCGTGTCACGTCGAAGAGCACGCTTCCACCTCCCTCGCCCGTCCCTCAGGCGTCCGAGGGTAGGCCACGCGACCCCGAGGGGCTGACCGGTCATCAACATCGACTTCAGCGTCCGCCTGCCCACCGACGCGCGGAGCGTTCCCCTGGTCCGTGGCCTGCTGCGCCAGGCGCTCGGGCACCTGCACGTGCCGCGGACGGTGATCGACGAGGTCGCGCTCGCGCTGACCGAGGCCTGCGCCAACGTGGTGGACCACGCCCACGACCAGGAGGCCTACCAGGTCGACGTCGCCATCGACGACCGGCTGTGCCGGATCAGCGTGCTCGACGACGGGGAGGGCTTCGACCCCGACGCGGTGGCCGACGCCGGCGGTCAGCCGACCGACGCGGACCGGGGACGGGGGCTGGTCCTCATGCGCGCCCTGGTGGACCGGCTGCAGTTCGTGCAGGACGACGACGGCCGGCACCGGGTCACCTTCGAGAAGCGGCTGACCGTCCAGCCGCACCTGCGGCTGCTGCAGCCCTGAGGCCCGGCCCTCCCTGCCGGGCGGGAAGTCGGGTGGACGACGATGACGGGGTGAGCACCGTCGTCGACTCCCGCTCCGCCCGGGCCTTCACCGCCGAGGTGCGCGACGCCGTCCGCCGGCTGGAGGGCGTGGCCGAGCGGACGCCGCTGCAGCGCAACGCCCGGCTGTCCGGGCTCACCGGCGCCGACGTGTGGCTCAAGCGGGAGGACCTGCAGGTCGGCCGCTCGTACAAGATCCGCGGCGCGTACAACACGATCGCCCGTCTGCCGGCGCACGACCGCGCCGCGGGCGTGGTCTGCGCGAGCGCCGGCAACCACGGGCAGGGCGTGGCCTACGCGTGCCGGGCGCTGCAGGTGCACGGGCGGGTGTTCGTGCCGGGGACGACGCCGCGGCAGAAGCGGGAGCGCATCGCCGCCCTCGGCGGTGACATGGTGGAGCTGGTCGTCACCGGCGACTCCTACGACGAGGCGGCCGCCGCGGCAGCGGCCTCCGCCGGGTCCTCCGGAGCGACCCTGGTGCCGGCGTTCGACGCGCTCCCGACCGTGACCGGGCAGGCGACCGTTGCGGTGGAGATCCTCGAGCAGCTGCCGACCCCGCCGGACGTCGTCATCTTGCCCGTCGGGGGTGGTGGCCTGCTGGCCGGCGCCGGGACGTACCTGCGCGCCCACTCCCCCGGCACCCGGCTGGTCGGCGTGGAGCCGGCGGGCGCGGCCAACATGGCCGCCGCCCTGGCGGCCGGGGAGCCGGTGGAGCTGGCCGAGATCGACACCTTCGTCGACGGCGCGGCCGTGCGCCGGGCGGGGTCGCTGACCTACCCCCTGGTGCGCGACTCGGGCGCGGAGCTGCTGGCCGTGCCGGAGGGGCAGATCTGCACCGAGATGCTCGAGCTGTACCAGGCCGACGGGGTGATCGCCGAACCGGCGGGGGCGCTGTCGTCGTCGGCGCTCAGCGGCGGGCTGGTGACGGTGGAGCCCGGCCAGACGGTGGTGTGCCTGCTGTCGGGCGGCAACAACGACGTCAGCCGGTACGCCGAGGTGATCGAGCGGTCGCTGGTGCACCGCGGGCTCAAGCACTACTTCCTGGTGGAGTTCCCGCAGGAGCCGGGCGCGCTGCGGCGGTTCCTGGACGAGGTGCTGGGCCCCGACGACGACATCGTGCTGTTCGAGTACGTCAAGCGGGACAACCGCGAGACCGGCGCGGCACTCACCGGCATCGAGCTGGGCCGGGCCGACGGCCTGCCGGACCTGCTGGCCCGCATCGAGGCGAGCCCGCTGCGCATCCAGCACGTGGCTCCCGGCTCGACGGCCTACCGCTTCCTCGTCTGACCCCGCTTCCTCGCCTGACCCCCGCTTCCTCGTCCGACCCCCCGCTGACGGGGCCGCCCCGCGCCGGCCCCGTCCGCGCTGGACGCTTCCGCGGTCCAGAACGCCCACGCTAGAACGGCCGCCGTCACCGCGGCGTTGCCGACGGATCACCGGCCATCGTCGGCACGGACACTCCGGTCGTCCTCGGCGGGGCGGACTCCGGCGCGCGGGTGGGCTAGGTTCCGTCGCCATGGCCCGCCCCTCCTCCAGCCACGCCGTCGTGGAGGTGTCGGTGCTGGGGCCCCTGCAGGTGAGGGTCGGCGGGGACCGGGCCGCGCTGGGTGGGCCGCGCCAGCGCTCGGTGCTGGCCCGGCTCGTCCTCGCCGGCGGGCACGTCGTCTCTCCCGACCGCGTCGTCGACGACCTGTGGAACGGCGAGCCGCCGCCCAAGGCGCTGGCGTCCCTGCAGGTGCACGTCTCGCACCTGCGGCGCGCGCTCGAGCCCGGCCGCGCGAGCCGGACCGCGGCCGCGGTGCTGGTCAGCCGGCCGCCTGGCTACGCGCTGCACCTTCCGCGGGAGGCCGTCGACGCGTGGCGGTTCGACGACCTCCTGGCCCGCGCCCTCGACGAT
>DASPIH010000371.1:0-8930 GCA_035629195.1 Blastococcus sp.
ACCGACGACGGCGGGACGTCGTGGACCTCGATCGCCGACGGCCTGCCCGCCGACTTCGGGTTCCCCGTCGCCGCCTCACCGGTCACCCCGGGCACCGCCTGGGTGGTGCCGCTGGTCGCCGACGTGCGGCGCATGCCCCCGGACGGGCGGCTGCGCGTGCACCGCACCCGCGACGCCGGTGCCACCTGGACCGAGCTGGGCGCCGGCCTGCCCGACGGGTCGTGGACCGCCGTGCTCCGCGACGCCTTCTGCACCGACCATGCCGACCCGACCGGCCTCTACGTCGGCACCCGCGACGGCTGCGTCTACGCCAGCGCCGACGAGGGGGACACCTTCACCGTCGTCGCCGAGCACCTGCCCGACGTGCTCGTCGTCCGCGCCGCGACGCTGGACTGAGGGGCGGACGTGACCGTGCAGGTGCTCCTGCCCGGAGTCCTGGCCGATCTGGCGGGCGGGTCCCGGCAGCTGGAACTGGTGCCCGCGGAGGGCACGCTGGCCGGGCTGCTCGACGAGCTGGCCGCCCGGCACCCGGTGCTCGGCCGGCGGATCCGCGACGAGGCAGGAGCGGTGCGGCGCTTCGTGAACGTGTACGTCGACGGGGAGGACGTGCGCTGGCAGGGCGGGCTGGCGACGGAGGTCCCCGACGGCGCCGTCGTGCAGGTGCTGCCCTCGGTCGCCGGCGGCTGACCGGTCAGAGGGCGGCGAGCTCCGCGCAGCCGGCGCACAGCTGCTCCTCGGCGTAGCCCTCCGGCGGCCAGGGGAGCTGCTCGTCGACGGAGACGTAGGCGCCGCACAGCGACTTCCGGCTCTGCCCGTTGACCCGGCCGATCGTGGCGTGCGCGGGACCGATCTGGCGGGGCTTGAGGCCTTCCGCGCCGAAGGAGCCGACCATCACGACCGCGTGTGCCGTGCCGTACGCGTAAACGGTGGTCATGTCGACAGGGTCCGAGCCCGTCCGGCCGCGGGCCAGCACCGCCGGGCGCGTGTCCGCCGCACCCGCCACACCAGCCACGCGTGCCTCCTGCTGTGCGCGCCGCTCGCGGTGTCCGGTCCGGGCACCCGCCACCGGGTCGACGGCCGGCGGTCGGGGGGTGCCTCCCGCCGTCAGCTGACCGGCAGGCCGGCGAGCCCGGCGGCCAGGCCCAGGACCGCGCAGACGCCGAGGGTGCGCAGCACCGACCAGTTCAGCCGGAACAGCAGGACCCCGGCGACGACGGCGAGGGCCAGGGCGAGGGGCCGAAGCGTGCCCGGGTCGGGCACGTCCAGCCGCAGCACGCCCCAGCTCACCGGCGTCGAGTCGGCGAACAGCGTGTGCACGGCGAAGTAGACGCCCAGGTTGGCGATCACGCCGACGACCGCCGCGGTGATGCCGGTCAGGGCCGCCGACAGGGAGGCGTTGCCGCGCAGGCGCTCCATGTACGGGGCGCCGAGCAGCACGAACAGGAAGCTCGGCACGAACGTCACCCAGGTGACCAGCACCGAGGCCAGCACCGCGGCCACCCATGGGTCGAGCGACCCGGGCTCGCGGTAGGCGCCGAGGAACGCCACGAACTGCACCACCATGATCAGCGGGCCGGGCGTCGTCTCGGCCAGCGCGAGGCCGCGCACCATCTCGCCGGGGGAGAGCCAGCCGTAGCCGGCCACGGCCTGCTGGGCCACGTAGGCCAGTACCGCGTAGGCGCCGCCGAAGGTGATGACCGCGGTGCCGGAGAAGAACAGCCCCTGCTCGGTCAGGGTGCTGTGCGTTCCGGTGAGCACGGCGACGACGGCGACCGGCACGCCCCACACGAGCAGCCCGGCCAGCAGCACCCGCACCGTGCGGCGGGCGGACGGCGCCTCGGTGTGCAGGACGTCGTCGGGGATCACCGGAGGCGGGCCGGGGTCGGGGTCGGCCCCGCCCGGTGCCCCGTGCGGACCGCGCCGGCCCAGTGCCCACCCGGCGAGCCCCGACAGTGCGACGACGACCGGGAAGGGGATCCCGAACAGGCTCAGCGCGAGGAACGCCGCGACGGCGAGCACCACCAGCGCCGGCCGGTCGAGGGTGCGCCGGCCGACCCGGACCACCGCCTGGGCCACGATCGCCAGGACGGCGGGGGCGAGCCCGGCGAACAGCGCCAGGACCGCCGTGGTGGTGCCGAAGGCGACGTAGACCGCCGACAGCACGAGCAGCGCGACGACCCCGGGCAGGACGAACAGGCCGCCGGCGACCAGCCCGCCGCGGGTGCCGTGCAGCAGCCAGCCGACGTAGGTGGCCAGCTGCTGGGCCTCCGGGCCGGGCAGCAGCATGCAGTAGTTCATCGCGTGCAGGAACCGGCGCTGGCCGATCCACCGCTTCTCGTCCACGAGCGTGCGCTGCATGACGGCGATCTGACCGGCCGGCCCGCCGAAGGTCTGCAGCGAGATGAGGAACCACGCGCGGGCCGCCGTGCGGAACGGCACCGCTGCAGGTCCCGTCGCGGCCGCCGGCAGCGATCCGTCGTGCGGAGGGGCGGCGTCGGGTGGCACGAGGGCGATGCAACCCGAGTCGTGCGGTCGCCGTCCAGCCCGGCAGCGGTGAGCGAGGAGTGCGGGAGTGGGCGTCCCCCGTCGGGAGCGGCCCGACGGACACGCGGCGAAGAAGCTTGAAAACTCAAAGAAGGGGCGTACCGTCTCAGTTGAGAACTCAAGTGTCAGGAGATCCGATGTCCCTCACCGCCGCAACGCCGGAGACGCTGTCCGCACTCACCGGGCTGGGCTCCGTACCGCTCGTGGACGTCCGGACGCAGGTGACCGTGCCGCTGCGCTTCCCCGACGGCTACGTCACCACGGCCGAGGTGTTCACCTTCACCGGCCTGGCCGACGGCCGGGAGCACCTGCTGCTCGCCCTGGGGAACTGGCGGGGCGCACTCGCCCGCGCGGCGGCCGGGGGAGAGGCGCCCCTCGTGCGGCCGCACAGCGAGTGCCTCACCGGCGACGTCTTCGGCTCCCAGCGGTGCGACTGCGGCCCGCAGCTGCGCGAGGCGGCCGAGCGGATCACCGACGCGGGTGGCTTCCTGCTCTACCTGCGGCAGGAGGGTCGCGGCATCGGGCTGTACGCCAAGCTCGACGCCTACGCCCTCCAGGACGCCGGCCTCGACACCTACGAGGCCAACCTGGCGCTGGGGCACGGCGAGGACGAGCGGGACTACACCGCCGCAGCGCAGATGCTCCGGGCCGTGGGCTCGGACCGGATCCGGCTGCTCTCGAACAACCCGGACAAGGCCGCTCAGCTGGAGATCCTGGGCGTGACGGTCGAGGAGCGGGTGCCGACCGGGCTGCACCTCACCGAGGCCAACGCCCGCTACCTGACCGTCAAGCGCGACCACACCGCGCACACCCTCGACCTGCCGCTCCTCGGCTGACCCCGATCCCGGACCTCGGCTCGAGCGGGACCGCCGACGCAGCCGTGGACGGGTCCATCATGGGCCCGTCCACGTGCTCCGCCCCACGACGTCCGACCCGGCCGGGAGATCCCATGACGCAGCAGTCCGACGTGCCGGTCCAGGCCGGCTCCGGCGCACCGTCGACCCGATGGCTCGACGAGGACGAGATGGCCGCCTGGCTGCCGCTGCTGCGCGTCGTCCAGCTCCTGCCGCAGGCGCTCGACCGGCAGCTCCGCCGCGAGTCCGGGATCGGCCACGCCTACTACCAGGTGCTGGCCAGCCTCTCGGGCCAGCCGGAGCGCACGCTGACGATGGGGGAGCTCGCCCGGCTGGCCGCGACCAGCCCGTCGCGGCTCAGCCATGCGGTGGCCGCGATGGAGGAGCGGGGCTGGGTGACCCGCCGGCCGTGCCCGACCAACCGGCGCGTCCAGTTCGCGACGCTCACCGACGAGGGCTTCGCGCTGCTCGAACGCCTCGCTCCCGGCCACGTCGCCCAGGTGCGGCAGTTGATCTTCGACCGGCTCAGCCCGGACGAGGTCGCCCAGCTGCGCTCGCTCGCTCGCACCCTGGCCGACGAACTGGACAGCTGAGGCTCGTGGGCGGCGGGGCACCGCGCCCTCGCTGCGCTGCGCCCTCGAGGGACCGCGATCCCGCCGGTGCCCGGCCACGATCGCCGCGATGGTGGCAGGACTCGTACGCAAGCGAAAACGCTGGCCAGCGAGCCGCTGACCAGCGTTTCCGTTCGGGTGAGTGACGGGGCTCGAACCCGCGAGTGAAGCCGGTCCCGGGCTGGGTGGCCCGGCGAGTGCCCAGGATGCCGGCGTCCTCGGACGTCCCCGAGCGGTCTTGAGTGGCCCTGAGCGCACAGTTGCCCCCAATCTGCCCCCCAATGCGACTTCTGCCGCCGCCTTCACCTGAACCCCTGCGCTCCGCATCCGCTCCCGAGCCGCCGCGGACCGCGTCCGGCGTTGATTGACGTACGAGTGAGCCCCGCGGACGGGTCATGGAGTGATCGACCAGAAACTCGCCACCGTGCCGCTATGACCGCGCTGAGGGTGAACGGACCGAGACCATGACTGCGTCGTCCTCACCGGCGCCCTGCATTCCGCCGGTCCTGGTGACCCGGCGCAGTCTTCGGTCCCAGGCCGTGGCCCCGCCCGAAATCGGAGCCACCGACGTGTGGCGAGTCCCCTCGCCGCACTCGGATGGCCTGACGCAGGCACCGGTTGGACCCGCCAGGGCGCGATGATCAGCCCGCTACCCTCGGCATGCTCGTCGTCGACACGACGGCCGTCAGTTGTCCTGATCTCCGGGGGGATGCGTGTCGAGCTCGCTGCCCTCGAGCACCGCGCTCCCCCCGCGCTCAGATCCGGCGTTCGAGCGGTTTGCGCGCCTGGTCCGCCTGCAGCTGGGCGTTCCCGTCGCGCTGGTCACCCTCGTGTCGGCCGACGAGCAGGTGTTCCCCGGCGCGGTCGGGCTGCCCGAGCCCTGGCAGTCCACGCGGTGCACGCCGTTGAGCCACTCCTTCTGCCAGTACGTCGTGCGATCGGCGGCTCCGCTGGTGATCACTGATGCCCGCACCGAGCCGCTGGTCGCCGACAACCTCGCCATTCCTGACCTGCACGTCATCGCCTACGCCGGTGCGCCGATCACCGAAGCCGACGGGACGGTGGTCGGCTCGCTGTGCGCCATCGACAGCCGGCCGCGCACCTGGTCGGAGGAGGACCTGGCGGTGCTGACCGACCTGGCCGGGGCGTGCAGTTCGGAGCTGCAGCTGCGGGTCGCGCAGCAACGCGCCGACGAGGCCGTGCGGCAGGCCCGTGAGCTGCTGGCTCAGCGAGAGGTCGACCGGTCCCGGTGGTCCCTGGCGCTCGAGGCCGGGCAGGTGGGCACCTTCGACCTGGACCTGGCCACCGGCGCGCTCACCGTCGATGACCGGTTGCTGGAGTTGTCGGGGATGGACCGCGTCGGCTTCACCGGCCGCCCGGAGGACGTCTACGTCCACGTCCATCCCGACGACGTCGCCGACGTCGTGGCCCGGGTCGAGCGCGCCGTCACCACCGGCGGCGCCTACCAGGCGGAGTACCGCACCTCGCGCGCCGACGACTCCTACCGGTGGGTCGCCGCACAAGGGCGGGTGCTCGGCGACGAGGCCGGCCGGCGCCTCGTCGGCGTCGTGCACGACATCAGCGCACAGCGGGAGCTGCACGAGCGCACCGCACAGATCGTCGACTCGATGGCGGTCGGGTTCATCGCGATGGACGCCGCATGGGTGATGACACACGTCAACACCGAGGCTGAGCGGATCACCGGCTACCGACGCGGGCAGCTGCTGGGCCGCACGCTGTGGGAGGCGTTCCCGGCCGCGGTGGGCACCGAGTTCGAAGCCCACTACCGCCGGGCCGCCGACACCGGGCAGCCGGTGTCCTTCGACGCCTACTACCCCGACCCGATCGACGTCTGGGTCGAGGTCCGCGCAGTGCCGAGCCCGACCGGCGTCGCGTTGCACTTCGTCGACATCACCGCCCGCGCGCTGATCCAGCAGCAGGCGGAGCGGGCCGCCGCACGGGAGCGGCTGCTGGGCCGGATCACCGAGGAGCTCATCGGCACCCTCGACGCCGACGAGGCCGCCCAGCGTCTGTCCCGGCTCGTCGTGCCAGCGGTCGCCGACTGGTGCATCGTCACCCTCAGCGAGGACGACCAGGTCGCCGGCTCCCGCCGCGGGCTGCGTCCGGCCGCCGTCGAGCACGTCGACCCGGCCATGCGGACGACCCTCGACGGCTACGCCCAGGCGCGGCTGGCCGCCTTGTCCGATGACGCGATCATCAACCGGGCGATGCGCAGCGGGCAGCTGCAGCTGCTGGCCGCCGACGCGACGGCACAGGCGCTGACGATGCTGACGCCCGGTCCGATGCACGAGGCGATGACTGCGTTGGCACCGGAGGCTGTGGCCGTCCTTCCGCTGGCCGGCCGGTCGGGCCCGGTGGGCATGCTGACACTGGCCCACGGCGCCGACCGGGGCCCGTTCACGCCCGAGGACCTGGTCACCGCACGGCACGTCGCCGCCCGCGCCGGGCTGGTGCTGGACAACGCCCGGCTGTTCCGGCAGCAGCGCGGGCTGGCCGAGGGCTTCCAACGGTCACTGCTCACCGCACCACCGGAGCCCGACCACCTGCAGATCGCCGTCCGGTACGTGCCGGCGGCGCAGGCCGCAGAGGTCGGCGGCGACTGGTACGACGCGTTCATGCAGCCCGGCGGAGCAACCCAGCTGGTCATCGGCGACGTCGTCGGCCACGACGTGCAGGCCGCCGCGGCGATGGGGCAGATCCGCAGCATCGTGCGCACCGTCGGGGCGCTCGACCACGACGGCCCGGCCGCGATCCTCAACCAGGTGGAGCAGGTGATGCAGACCCTGCAGTCACCGATCCTGGCGACCACGGTGATCGCGCGGCTGGAGCAGACCGACGAGGAGAAGGCCGCCGGGCAGACCCGTCTGCGCTGGTCGAACGCCGGGCATCCGCCGCCGGTGACGATCGACTCCGGCGGCCAGGTCACCGTGCTCACCACCCGGGGTGCTGACCTCCTTCTCGGGGTTGACGCCGCCGCGCCTCGGCGGGAGTCGCAGGTGACGCTGGGTCGTGACGCGGTGGTGATCCTCTACACCGACGGGCTCATCGAGCGCCGCGACTCCGACCTCGACGCCGGCACCGCCCGGCTGCAGGCTGTACTCGCCGACCTTGCCGGCGCCGAGCTCGACCAGTTGTGTGACGAGCTACTGGCCCGGATGCTGCCCGACGCGCCCGACGACGACGTGGCCCTGGTCGCGGTGCGATTGCATCCGCAGGACGAGCCGCGCCCGGCCGAGGCCGGCCCCAACCGCGTGCCGGTGGGCTTCCCGATCGACTGACCCCCGAGCCTGCGCGGTCGACGAGCCGGGGTGCTCGGGCCCCGCGCTCAGGTCCAGCCGGTGGCCAGGCGGACGCTGGAGCCGCGCTCGTCGCGGCGCAGTACCACGTGGTCACACAGCTGGCGGGCCAGCCACAAGCCCATACCGCCGGCGGAGAGGTCCTCGCCGTGCGCGGGCCCGTATCCGGCGAACGGATCGGCCGGACCGGCGCCGGCGTCGCGGATCGTGCAGACCGCCTCCCGGGCGAGGTCCACAGCTGCAGTCCGACCGGGCGGCGGCCGTGCCGGATGCCGTAGAACTCCCCGGTCGGCGAGCGGGCCTCGGTGATCCCGTCGGTGTAGAGCAGCAGCCGATCACCGGGCCTCAGGCGGGTGTCGCACACGCCCGGCTTGCCATCCTGCAGGACCAGCGGGCGCGACGGCGGGCAGCGCGGTGGGGTGGTCAGGGCGGTGCCGCGCAGGATCAGCGGCTCGGGATGGCCGGCGTTGATCCACCGCAGCCGCCCCGACGCAGCCGGCCGGTCCGTGGTGTGACCGTTCCGCTCGCCGCCTCGTGAGGGGCGGTCGTCTCAACCGGAGACAGCCCTCCCATGATGTGGACCGGCGGAAGGCGTCGGTCGGCAAGGGCTCTGACGACAACGGGTCGCCGGCCGGGGGCCGGCCGACCTCGGCAGCGCCGGCTGCCTACATGCGAGCGGCGCCGGCCACGGCGACGGCGAGGCTGGTGGCCGAGCCGGGCGGCCACCAGCAGCGGGGCCCCGCCGGCACTCAGTAGCCAGGCAGCGTGCGTTCGGCGGAGGTCAGGCACCCGGGCCTCCAGCTACCGTTAGGTGTGGAGCCCAGTACGCCATCGCGATCGGCCGCGCATCCACCTGCGGTTCAGCACGGGCGCACAGAGGGGTGCGGAGGTCCCGCGGATCAGCTCCCGCGCAGGGGAGGTGTCGACCGCTTTCGCGTGCTCGGGGTCGTGCTGATCGCGCTGGGGGTCGGCGTGGCGACCAGCGCGCTGGTCGGCCCACTGGTCTTGGACTACATGCAGTACCGAACCTCGGCGACGACGCTCAACCAGCTCCTCGGCGGTGATGCCGCAAGCTTGTTCGTGGTCGCGCCGCTCGCGCTGGTCGCCGGCGTGCTGGCGCTGCGGCGTCATCCGGTGGCCCCGCTGCTCGCCCTGGGGCCGGCGTTCTACGTGATCTACATGTTCGCCCAGGTGGTGATCGGCCAGGAGTATCTGCGCCTCCCGGGCAACGTGGAGCAGTTCTTCCCGTTGCTGCTGGCGGTGTTCGTCCTCGGTGAGGCGGCAGTGGTGCTGGCCTGGGGCGCGGTGCCGGCCGATCTGCCGGTGCTCTCCCACCGGTTGGAGCGGATGGCCGGTACGGCGCTGGTCCTGGTCGCGGTGTTCCTGGTGCTCGGCCAGCATCTGCGGCCGATGCTGATCGCCTGGCAAGACCCCTCCAGCCTGACCGAGTACGCCTCCAGCCCCACTCCGTTCTGGATGGTCAAGCTGATGGACCTGGGGATCATCGTGCCGGCGGCGCTGGTCACCGGGATCGGCGTGCTGCGCGGTGCGGGCTGGGCCCGTCGGGCGATGTACGCGATGCTGACCGGCTACACCTGCCTGGC
>DASPIH010000372.1:0-17175 GCA_035629195.1 Blastococcus sp.
CGCATGCCACCCCCGCCCGCCGCCCGCCCGGTGGCCTCGCGGCGCGCCGGCGCGCCGCTGCCTCCGGCTCCCTACCTGGCGACGCCGCCCCGGGACGCAGCCGTCGCCCCGCACCCTCACGTCGAGCAGCACGGGGACCACCGGCACGGGGACCACCGGCACGAGGGCCACCGGGACGCCGCTCCCCAGCCGCCGGTCGTGCCCGACCGGCCCAGGGCTCGCCGTCCCGCAGGCGACATCCCGCCGCTGCCACCGCTGCGGCACCGCTGGGTCCCCGCGGCGGACGACACCCAGGTCTTCCCCATGCTCGTGCTGCCGCCGGTACCCCGGGCGGTCTCGGACACCGACGAGGACGTCGAGCAGCGCGAGGGCGCGCCCGGCGCCAGCCGGGGCATCCTGCGGGCCGCGGGGACCATGGCCGTCGCGACGCTGGTCTCCCGCATCACCGGGCTGCTGCGCACGATGGTGCTGGCCGCGGCGCTGGGTGTCGGGCTGGTGAACGACGCCTACAACACGGCCAACACGCTGCCCAACATCGTCTACGAGCTGCTGCTGGGCGGAGTGCTCACCTCCGTCGTCGTCCCGTTGCTCGTGCACGCCCAGGAACGCGACCGCGACGGCGGCAGGGCCTACGCCCAGCGGCTGGTGACCATCGCCACCACCGGCCTCCTGCTGGTCACGGGGCTGGCCGTGCTGGCCGCACCCCTGCTCACCTCGCTGTACGGCATCTACGGCGACCCGGAGCAGGTGCGGCTGGCCAACTGGCTGGCCCGGATCCTGCTCGTGGAGATCGTCTTCTACGGGCTGGGCGCCCTGGCGCAGGCGATCCTCAACTCCCGCGGCGTCTTCGGCCCACCGGCCTGGGCGCCGGTGCTCAACAACGTGGTGGTCATCGCCACCGGCGGCCTCTTCATCGCGGCCAGCGGTCCGGGTGACCTCACCCCGGCGACCATCACCCCGGGGCAGATCTGGCTGCTCGGGGTGGGCACCACCCTGGGGATCGCGGTGCAGGCCGTCGTCCTGCTGCCGCTGCTGCGCTCGGCCGGCGTGCCGCTGCGGCCCCGATGGGGCCTGCGGGACACCGGGCTGCGCGAGGCCGGAACGCTCGGACTCTGGGTGATCGGCTACGTGGCGGTCAGCCAGATCGGCGTCGTCGTCGCCACCCGGATCGCCAACGCGGCCCAACGGGCGGGGGGGCTGGGCTCCTCGGCCCTGGCGATCGCCAGCCTGCTGTTCCAGATGCCCTACGGGATCATCGGGGTCGCGCTGCTCACGGCGCTGGTGCCGCGGATGAGCCGGGCCGCCTCCCGTTCCGACGTCCCGGGCGTCGTCTCCGACCTCTCGCTGGGCACCCGCCTCTCGGCGGTGGGCCTGCTGCCGGTGACCGCGGCCCTGATCGTGCTCGGCCCTCCCCTGACCGTGCTCGCCTTCGCTCGCGGCAACACCTCGGTGGCCGAGGCCGAGGCCATCGGTACCGCCCTGGCCGTGGGCGCCTTCGGCCTGCTGCCGATGGCGGTCACCCTCCTGCAGTTGCGGGTCTTCTACGCCATGAAGGACGCGCGCACCCCGACGCTGATCCAGGTGGGCATGGTGGCCGTGCGGGTGCCCCTGCTGCTGCTCGTGCCGGCCGTCGTGGAACCCGGCCACGTCGTGGCCGGCCTCATGCTGGTCACCAGCGTCACCTACTGCGCGGGCTGGCTCATCGGCGACCTCGCCCTGCGCCGACGGCTGGGGAGGCTGCGCACCCGTGAGACCTTCCTGCCGGTGCTCCGCGTGGGCCTGGTGGCACTGGCCGCAGGTCTGGCCGGCTGGCTTGTCCTGATCGTGACCTCGGACCTGGGCGGACGGTCCACCGCAGGGTCGCTCCTGCAGGTGCTGGTCGGTACCGTGGTGATCGGCGGCGTCGCGGTGGTCGGTCTCGTGATCGCCCGCGTTCCGGAGATCCGGGAGCCCCTGGCAGCGGTCAGGGCCCGGCTGGAACGGGGGCGGGCATGAACGGTTCCCCGGGGGCTGCCGTGCCGGAGCGTCCGCCTCGGCGGTTGGAGCAGCACAGGGAGTCGACAGTGTCGATGGCGTCCACGACCACCGGCCTCCCGGACCGCTACCGCCCACTCGACCAGCTCGGACCCGACGAAGTCACCCCCACCGGCGTCATCCAGAGCTGGCGCGCGAAGGACCGCGTGCTCAACCGCGACGTCGCGATCAGGGTGCACATCCCGGCCGGCCCGGCGGCGCACGGCTGGATCACCAGGGCGCTGACCGCCGGCGGGCTGGCGACCCCGGCGCTCGCGATGGTCTACGACGCCTCGGAGGGCAGCGCGGACCCGCAGGCACCCGGTGGGGCCGCCTACGTCGTGAACGAGTGGATCGACGGCCAGACGCTCGCCGACCGCCTGCGTCCGGGCCCCATGCCCGAGCGGGAGGTGCGGCTGGTCCTGCGCCGCCTGGCCGAGGGCGTCGCCGAGGCGCACCGGGTCGGGCTGGCCGTCGGCGGGCTCACCCTGGAGAACGTGGTGCTGCGGCCCAACGGCCTCGTCGGCCTCCGCGCGGTGCCGGCGGCCGCGGGCACCATCGACGGGGACGTCACCGCCCTCGGTGCCCTGCTGGAGGCGTGCCTGACCGGCACCGGCCCGGACGCGCAACCGCTCAGCGGCCCCTCCGACCTCCTCGCCCTGGCTCGCCGGGCGCGCTCCTCCGAACCCGGCCAGAGTCTGTCCAGCGTCGCCGCCATGGCCGCGCTGCTGGCCGAGCGTCCCCGCACGGGGCCCACGCCGTCGGTCGGCGGCCGGGGGTGGGACGGCGAGGACGGCGAGGGCGGCCGCCGTCGTCGCCTCCGTGGTCGCGGCCAGGCCGAGCCGTCGGAACCCGGCACCCTGCCGCCCGTTCCGCCGGTGCGCTCGGCTCCCCGGAACCGCCCGCTGCCTGCCGGAGCCCTCGGCGGGGACACCGTGAACACCGGTACGGTCGGCTCGTCCGCCGTTCCGCCGCCGCCCCCTCCCGCCCGGGGCGGAGGTGACCAGCACGACGAGTACGACGAGCCGTTCGGGGTCCTCTCCGCCGGCCGGGACGACGACGCGGTGTTCGGCGACGACGTGGAGAAGGACGGCGCCGGGCAGCACCGGCTGCTGATGGTGGCGCTCCCGCTGCTCGCCCTGGCCGTGGTCATCGGGCTCGCCTGGTGGTTCGGGTCGAGCGTGCTCTCGGTCGCGGACTCCGTCGACGACTCCGAGAGATCGCTGCCGTCGGCCACCGCCCCACCGGTCGCCCCGTCCGACGCCCCGTCCGACGACCAGCCCGCGCCCGGGCCCACCGTGCCCATCGTCGCCGCGGAGGTCTTCGACCCCTTCGGCGACGGCGAGCCCGAGAACAGCGACGAGATCCCGCTCACCTACGACGGGGACCCGGCCTCCTCGTGGTCGACGCTCTCCTACCGGGGCTCCCCGGCCTTCGGCAACCTCAAGCCGGGCGTCGGAGTCCTCTACGACCTCGGCGGCGCCCAGCCCCTGTCCGGGGTCACCGTGAGCTCCCCCGTGCCCGGGGCGACCGTGGAGATCCGCACCGGGGAGAGCGCCGGCGAGGAGCTGGACGCCTTCTCCGTCGCCGCCGGCGACACGCTCGGCGACAGCACCGATCTCGCCTTCGCCGAGCCGGTCACCGCCCGGTACGTGCTCCTGTGGGTCACCGGGCTCGTCGAGGACGGGGACGGCTTCTCCGCGCAGATCAGCGAGGTCGCCGTCCGCACCGCGGGCTGAGGAATGGGCGCCCTACGATCCCCGTTGTGCCTCCCGTGACCGCCAGCACCGATAACCACCCGACGCCGGGTCCCGTGAAGACCCCCGCTCAGGTCGAGCCGGCCATCCCTCCGGCGGAGCGCGACGGCGTCCGAGACCTGATCATCATCGGGTCCGGACCGGCCGGGTACACCGCCGCCACCTACGCAGCCCGGGCCAATCTGCACCCGCTCGTCTTCGAGGGCTCGCAGTTCGGTGGCGCGCTGATGACGACCACCGAGGTCGAGAACTTCCCCGGCTTCCCCGAGGGCATCCAGGGCCCGCAGCTCATGGACGACATGCGCACGCAGGCCGAGCGCTTCGGCGCCGAGCTGGTGCCCTCCGACGTGACCGAGGTCGACCTCACCGCCGACCCCAAGATCGTGAAGGTGGGCGACACCGTGCACCGGGCCCACGCCGTCATCGTGGCGACGGGCTCGAAGTACCGGTATCTCGGCCTCGACAACGAGCAGCGGCTGCTCGGCCGCGGCGTCTCCGCCTGCGCCACCTGCGACGGGTTCTTCTTCCGCGACCAGGACATCGTGGTCGTCGGAGGCGGCGACTCGGCGATGGAGGAGGCGACCTTCCTCACCCGGTTCGCCAAGAGCGTCACCGTCGTGCACCGGCGGCAGGAGCTCCGCGCCTCCAAGATCATGGTGAAGCGGGCGCAGGACAACGAGAAGATCCGCTGGGCGCTGGGCAAGCAGGTGACCGACGTCCTCGGCGAGGGCACCGTCTCCGCCGTCGAGCTCACCGACACCTCGACCGGCACCACCGAGACCGTTCCCGTGACCGGCCTCTTCGTCGCGATCGGGCACGACCCGCGCAGCGAGCTGTTCGCCGGCCAGCTGAAGCTGGACGACGAGGGGTACGTCCAGGTGGAGCACCCGACCACCCGCACGAACATCGACGGCGTCTTCGCCTGCGGCGACGTCGTCGACCACATCTACCGCCAGGCGATCACGTCGGCCGGTACCGGTGCCGCAGCCGCCATCGACGCCGAGCGGTGGCTCGCCGAGACCTTCGAGGAGCGCTGAAGGACCCCTTCGCCCCCCACCGCTCGCGAGCTCGCGGTGGGCCCCTGCGAAGGGGCCTCGGGCATAGATCGACCCGTCCGCCGGTTGCGACCGGTGGGCATTACGAGCCAGTCGACCGAGGGAGAGAACGACCATGGCAGGCAACACCGTGACGGTCACCGACGCCAGTTTCGCCACCGACGTGCTGGGCAGCGACAAGCCCGTGCTCGTCGACTTCTGGGCGGAGTGGTGCGGTCCGTGCAAGATGGTCGCCCCCGTGCTGGAGGAGATCGCCTCCGAGCACAGCGACAAGCTCACCATCGCCAAGCTGAACATCGACGAGAACCCGCAGATCGCCCGCGACTACCAGGTCATGTCGATCCCGACCATGACGGTCTTCCAGGGGGGCAAGCCGGTGAAGAGCATCATCGGTGCCAAGCCCAAGGGCGCGATCCTGAGCGACCTCGCCGACTACATCTGACAGAGGACCTCGTCCTCCCTGCCCCTCTGCTCGCTCGGGGCGGGACCTGGGACGGGGCCGGCCCCTGAGGGGGGCATGACTCGCTACGACCGGAGCCCCACCCGCCACCGGACGGGTGGGGCTTCCGTCCGCCCGGGCAGGGTCATCGGCCCCCGGTGGGCCCCGTCGGGAGCGAGGGACCAGAATCAGTCCCACGATGGGAACCGACAGCCGCATGCAGATCCTCCGTCGTGGAGACCGCGGGCCAGCCGTGGCCGACGTGCACGCCGCCCTGCGCAGTCTGGGGCTGCTCCCCGTCGGCGCCTCCGCCGACGGTGCGGACCAGGCCCTGGAGTCAGCTGAGTACGACGACGCCACCGAGCTCGCCGTCCGCCACTTCCAGCAGGTGCGAGGGTTGTCGGTCGACGGCCGGGTGGGCGAGGAGACGTACCGGGCCCTCAGCGAGGCCCGCTGGTCGCTGGGTGACCGGCTGCTCCGCTACGACCCCGAGCGCCCCATGCGCGGCGACGACGTCACCAACCTCCAGGAACGGCTCCTGGAGCTCGGGTACGACGCCGGCCGCGCCGACGGCATCCTCGGGCCGGAGACCGAGGCGGGCCTGCGGGCCTTCCAGCGCGACTACGGCCTCACCTCCGACGGCACCTGCGGCCCCGCGACCATGCGGGCGCTGCGCCAGCTGGGCCGCAAGGTCACCGGCGGGCGCCCCCAGCTGCTGCGGCAGAGCGCCTCCTTCGTGGAGAGCGGCCCCCACCTCATCGGGCGGCGCATCGTCGTCGATCCCGGTCACGGCGGCGACGACACCGGCTTCGCCGCCGGGGAGACGACGGAGGCCGATCTGGTCTTCGATCTCGCCTCCCGCATCGAGGGACGCCTGGCCGCAGCCGGGGCCACGGTCTACCTGACCCGTGGGCGGTCCCAGGGCCCGGCGCTGGTCGAGCGCACGGCCTTCGCCAACGACGCCCGCGCGGACCTCTTCATCTCCCTGCACATGGATGCGCACAGCTCCGAGCACGCCCGGGGAGTGGCGAGCTACTACTACGGAACGGGGTCCGGCGCGTCGTCCACGGTGGGGGAGGAGTTCGCCTCCCTCGTGCGCCGCGAGGTCGTCGCCCGCACCGGCATGCTCGACCTCGGCTCGCACCCCAAGACCTGGGAGCTGCTCCGGATGACGCGCATGCCGGCCGTCCGCCTCGACTGCGGGTACCTCTCGCACCCGGTGGACCGGCTGCTCCTGCTCGACGCCCGGGTCCGCAGCGCCATCGCCCACGCCGTCCTCGCCGCCGTGCAGCGTCTCTACCTGCCGGCCGAGGCCGATCCGCCGACGGGCACGTTCCACCTCCCCACCAAGGTCTGACGGCCCAACCCGGGTCTGACGACGTCGACCGGACCGCCGGGTCCGGCGCAGGGACGCCCCGGCGGGCGCACCCGGGCGGGGGCAACTCCGGTCGCGGCGTCCCCGGAGGACGACGGTGCGACAGGCCTCGGACCACCCCTGCCCCGGCAGCCTCGTAGGGCGACTCGTGCCCCCCGTGGCCGCATGGGCTCGTCCTCCCCCCGCATACACTGCTGAAGGTGCCCACCACTCCGCCCGGCTCGCCTGCCGGCCCCGGTCAGCCGGGGACGCACCTGACCCAGGGTGCCTCTCCCCACGTCGTTCCGCGGCACCCGCGGCTGGACCCGCTGGCCGACCGGTACGCAGCACGCACCCACGGGATGAAGAGCTCGGAGATCCGGGCTCTGTTCTCGGTCGTGAGCCGGCCCGAGGTGGTCTCCCTGGCAGGGGGCATGCCCGCGGTGACCGCCCTCCCGCTGGACGCGGTGGGATCGATGATCGGCGAGCTGGTGTCCGGCATGGGGGCCCAGACCCTGCAGTACGGGTCGGGGCAGGGCGATCCGCGGCTGCGCGAGCGCATCTGCGACGTCATGGCCCTGGAGGGCATCACCGATGCCTCACCCAGCGAGGTCGTCGTCACCGTCGGCTCCCAGCAGGGCCTGGACCTGGTCACCCGCGTGTTCGTCGATCCCGGCGACGTCGTCCTCGCCGAGGGCCCTTCGTACGTCGGAGCGCTCGGCGTCTTCCAGGCGGCGCAGGCACGGGTCCGGCACGTGGCCATGGACGAGCACGGCCTGATCCCCGAGGCGCTCGAGGAGGCGCTGACCGACTGCCGCGCCAACGGTGACCGCGTCAAGTTCCTGTACACCGTGCCGAACTTCCACAACCCGGCCGGCGTGACGCTGTCGGAGCCCCGCCGCGAGGCGATCATGGCCCTGGCCGAGAAGCACGACCTGCTGGTCATCGAGGACAACCCCTACGGTCTGCTCGGTTTCGAGCACGAGCCGATGCGCGCGCTGCGGGCGCGCAACAACCAGCGGGTCATCTACCTCGGCTCGTTCTCCAAGACCTTCTCCCCGGGCCTGCGGGTCGGCTGGGTTCTCGCGCCGCTCGCCGTCCGGGAGAAGCTCGTGCTGGCCACCGAGGCGCAGGTGCTCTGCCCGCCGTCGCTGACCCAGTACGCCGTCGCCCGGTACCTGGACACCCAGCCGTGGCGCGAGCAGATCAAGTTGTTCACGGAGCTGTACCGCGAGCGGCGCGATGCCGCCCTGGAGTCCCTGGCCGCGCTGATGCCTGCCGGGACCGCCTGGACCCGCCCCGAGGGCGGCTTCTACGTGTGGGTGAAGCTGCCGCACGGCCTGGACGCCAAACTCATGCAGCCGCGCGCCGTGGCCGCCCACGTGGCCTACGTCCCCGGCATCGGCTTCTTCGCCGACGGCAACGGCCGGGAGTACATGCGGTTGTCCTACTGCTATCCCCAGCCGGACGAGATCCGCGAGGGCGTACGCAGGCTGGCCCGCGTCATCGAGGCGGAGCTGGACCTGCACAGCACCTTCGACGCGGTGGACACCGGCAGCTTCCGGGCCATCCCGCCTGGTGCCGGCCACGACGCCGAGTCGATGGTGGGGCCGGCCAACAGCGACACCTACGAGGACGGCCGATGAGCGAGACCGCGCCCGGAGCACAGCCCGCCGCAGGCACGGAGCCGCACCCGCTGCGCGCCGTCATCCTCGCCGGCGGGCTCACCTTCGAACGGGAGGTGAGCCTGTCGTCGGGCACGCAGGTGGTCGAGGAGCTCACCCGGGTCGGGCTGGACGCGGAGCTGCGCGATGCCGACGCCGAGCTGCTGCCGGGCCTGGCTGCCGCGCCCGCCGACGCGGTCTTCATCGCCCTGCACGGCGCCACGGGCGAGGACGGCGCCCTGCGCGCGGTCCTCGACCTGGCCGGCGTGCCCTACGTCGGCTCGCCGGCTGCCGCCTGCCGGCTGGCCTGGGACAAGCCTGCCGCGAAGTCCGTCGTGCGCTCGGCGGGAGTGTCGACCCCCGACTGGGTCGCCCTGCCGCACAGCACCTTCCGCGAGCTCGGCGCCGGCGCGGTCCTCGACCTGATGGTCGCCCGGCTCGGCCTGCCCCTGATGGTCAAGCCCGCCTCGGGCGGGTCGGCCCTCGGAGTGCAGAAGGTCGGCCGGGTGGAGGACCTTCCCGCCGCGATGGTCAGCTGCTTCGCCTACGGCGACACCGTGATGGTGGAGCGCTACGTCGAGGGCGTGGAGCTGGCGCTCGCCGTGGTCGACGTCGGCGACGGGCCGCAGGCACTGCCGGCCGTCGAGATCGAACCCGAGTCCGGCGTGTTCGACTACACCTCCCGCTACACCCCGGGGCTCACCGAGTACCACGCTCCGGCCCGCGTGTCCGATGACGTCGCCGCGCGAGCGGCCGCCATGGCGGTCCGCGTGCACGAGGTGCTCGGTCTGGCCGACCTGTCCCGGACGGACGCGATCGTCACGCCGGACGGCGAGGTGCACTTCCTCGAGGTGAACGTCTCCCCAGGCCTGACCGAGACGTCGATGTTCCCGATGGCGGTGGAGGCGGCCGGTTTCGAGATCGGCGACGTCCTCGCGCGCCTGCTCGCCAACCGGGTCGGCCGGCCTCGCTGAGCGCTGTCACGGCGGCGCCGACCACCCGCCGGGTCATGCAGCCGCCGGGATGTATCGGGTGTGACGAAACACTGCCCGATGCTGGGAGAAGCGGGTCGTTCGCACCGATTCAGGCCTCGTCGCGGCGCTCCGTGATGTCCGGTGCCATGACGCCGATGATGCGCTGGAGATCGTCGACCGATCCGAACTCGACGACGATCTTGCCCTTCGAGCGCCCGATCTGGATCTGGACCTTGGTCTCGAACATGTCCGAGAGCCGCGACCCCAGCTCCTCCACCCCCGGAGCGGAGATGCGCCGCGTGCGCCGCTTCGCCGTCGGCTCGGCCGCCGCCGCCAGGGCGACCGCTTCCTCGGTGGCCCGCACCGAGAGGCCTTCGGCGACGATCCGGGTGGCCAACGCGTCCTGCGCAGCGGAATCCTGAAGGCCGAGCAGCGCGCGGGCGTGGCCGGCGGAGATGACCCCGGCGGCGACCCTGGTCTGCACCTTGACCGGCAGCTTCAGGAGCCGGATCGTGTTCGTGACCTGCGAGCGGCTCCGTCCGATCCGGGTGGCCAGCTCCTCGTGGGTGGCACCGAACTCCGCCAGCAACTGCTGGTAGGCAGCCGCCTCCTCCAGCGGGTTGAGCTGGACCCGGTGGATGTTCTCCAGGAGCGCGTCGCGCAGCATCGCGTCGTCGTTGGTGTCGCGGACGATGGCCGGCACCGTGTCCAGGCCGGCTGTCCTCGCGGCCCGCAGCCGGCGCTCGCCCATGATGAGCTCGTAGCGTCCGCTCGCCTCGCGGACCACGATCGGCTGGAGGAGGCCGAACTCGCGGATGCTGTACGCGAGCTCCTCCAGGGCCTCGTCGTCGAAGACCTGGCGGGGCTGCTTGGGATTCGGAACGACGTCCTCGACCGCGACATCGCGCAGCTGCGCGCCGGGTACGCCGACGGCGCTGGACTCCGGCTCTGGAGCCGGCGGCCGCACCAGGGTCATCGAGGAGGACGACGCCGTCGCTGGAGCGGCGGCGGTCCCGGCCGGTTCCGTCGACCGCTCCTCGACCGCCTCGGGGGCCGACCGGGGCCCCGGGTCGGCCTGCGCGGGGACCGGTGCAGGAGAAGGCGGGGGACCGGTGGGGATCAGCGCCGCGAGCCCGCGCCCGAGGCCGCCTCGCTTGGTCATGACTGCTCCTCGCTGGCAGTGGTGCTCACTGGGATTCCTGGGTGCGGAACGGCTCCGCCGTCTCGCCGAACGCGAGTGCGCCCACCGGCGTCGCGCCGGCCCCACCGGCCGGAGCGTCGAGCGGCGGGAGGTCGACACCCCGCCGGGCGAGCTCGCGGGCGGCTTCCACGTAGCTGGTCGACCCGCGGGAGCCGGGGTCGTAGGTCAGGACCGACTGGCCGTAGCCGGGCGCCTCGGACACGCGGACGTTGCGGGGGATGACCGCCCCCAGCACGAGGTCCCCGAAGTGGTTGCGCACCTCGTCGGCCACCTGGTCGGCCAGCTTCGTGCGGCCGTCGTACATCGTGAGCAGGATCGTCCGCACGGCGATCCCCGGGTTGAGGTGCTGGCGGACGAGGTCGATGTTGTTGAGCAGCTGCCCCAGCCCCTCGAGCGCGTAGTACTCGCACTGGATGGGGATGAGGACCTCGTCGCCGGCGACGAGGGCGTTGAGCGTCAGCAGCCCGAGCGAGGGTGGGCAGTCGATGAGCACGTAGTGCGGGCGCCGCTCCCGGGGGAGCGCCGCCACGTAGGCCTCGATGGCGCGGCGCAGCCGGTGTTCGCGGGCGACGACGGAGACCAGCTCGATCTCTGCGCCGGCCAGGTCGATCGTCGCCGGGACGCAGAGCAGGTTGGGGCTGGCGGTGGTCGGGTGGACGACCTCCGAGAGGGTGCTGTCCCCCACGAGGGCGTCGTAGATCGACGGCGTGCCGACGGAGTGCGCGACACCGAGAGCGGTGCTGGCGTTCCCCTGCGGATCGAGATCGATGACCAGCGTGCGCAGGCCGTAGAGCGCGAGCGCGACGCCGAGATTCACCGTGGACGTCGTCTTCCCGACGCCGCCCTTCTGGTTCGCGACCGTGATGACCCTGATCCGCCCCGGAGCAGGGAAGGGTTCCTGATGGGCGGCGTGCAGCACCCGCGTGGCACGCAACGCCTCCATCGCGATGGGGCTGTCGAAATCGGCCGGCACAGCGCTGAAGGAGGCCGACGACGAGTCTGCGGCGAGACTGCTGCGCAGCCGCTCGCCCGGATCGGTCATCGCAGGTCCTTCCTGTGCCGGCGTTTCACGTGGAACTGGGCTCGGAGGGATGCGCGTTCCACGTGGAACAGAGTAGGGACTGCCTGCCTGCGACTACTCGCAGGCTCGCAGTGCAACCCTGCAGGACGCCTGACGTCACCGATCTCCACGCGTCATGACCACCACGGTAGTGGCAGCCTCTCCCAGGGATGTGCCGACGGCTCGCGGCTCGATGTCCCGCATGCCCGCCGCACGCAGGTCGGGCAGCAGGCTGGGCAACTGCTCCAGCGCGCGGGCCCCGACGAGGGCCACCAGCGTCGCCCCGGGGCGCAGCAGCCCGCGGCACCAGCCGACGAGCCGGGGAAGCGGTGCGACGGCACGGGCGGTGACGACGTCCACCGCGCCGACGGCCGAGACGACCGCACGGTCCTCGGCACGCCCCCGCACCACCCGCCACGGAGCCGACGACGACGAGGCGAGCTCCGCCACCGCCTCATCGAGGAACTCCACCCGGCGGGCCATAGGCTCCACGAGGGTGAGTGTCACGTCCGGCCGGGCGAGGCCGAGCGGGATGCCCGGCAACCCGGCCCCGCTGCCGACGTCGACGACGCGGGCACCGGCCGGCACGGCCTCGGCCACCGCCGCGCTGTTGAGGATGTGCCGCTCCCAGAGCCGAGGCACCTCCCGCGGCCCGATCAGGCCCCGGCTCACCCCGTCGGTGGCCAGCCGGTCGACGTACCGGCGCGCGGCCGGCAGCGCATCCCCGAAGACCACCGACGCGACCGCCGGCGGCTCGGGCAGGACCACGTCCTCGACCGGTCGACCCTCGGTCACTTGTCGGGCAGGACCACGACGCGCCGGTTGGGCTCCTCGCCCTCCGACTCGCTGTGCACCCCGGACACCGAGGCGATGACGTCGTGGACGACCTTGCGCTCGAAGGGGTTCATCGGGCTCAGCCGCTCCGGCAGGCCGCTCGCGGCGACGCGCCCCGCCGTCTCCCGCGCCAGCGACGCGAGGTCGGCCCGGCGCTTGGCCCGGTATCCGCCGACGTCCAGCATGAGGCGGCTCCGGACGCCGGTGGACTGGGCCACCGCGAGGCGGGTGAGCTCCTGCAGCGCCTCGAGCGTGGCGCCGTCGGGCCCGATCAGATCACCCAGCCGGCCGCCCACGATGGCGACCGACGCACGGTCGCCCTCGACGTCGAGGTCGATGTCCCCGTCGACGTCGAGGATGTCGAGCAGCCGCTCGAGGTAGTCGCCGGCGACATCGCCCTCACGCACCAGGAGGTCGGTCCCTCGCGTCCCGGTCGTCGCACCGGCCCCTTCCGTCTCGACCTCCCCCTCCTCGATGTCCAGGCCGTCGACGAGCGCGTCGTCGCTTCCGGCGTCGGCGTCGGGCAGGGCGGGCTGGCTGTCAGTCGCATGCTGCTGCGGAGCACTCACGGTGTTCCTCCCAGATCGGTGCGGGCGGCCGGGCATGCCCGGTGGTCGGTGTGCCGGACGGACCGGCGGTGGAGCGGTCGCCAGGGTCAGCGACGCTTGCGCTTGCCCCGGTTCGCCGGCCCCTGCCCTGATCCAGGACGGCTGCCGCCCCCGGATGCGGTGCGGGAGCCCGTGGCTCCGGCGGGCGGCGCGCCGCCGTCCACGGAGGCATTCGGTGCGCCGTCCACGGAGGCATCGGGCGCGCCGTCCACGGTGCTGGCCGGGGCGATCGTCGGCGCTGCAGGGCGTGCCTGCTTGGTCCGGACCGGCTTGGCGCCGGGCTTCGGAGCGAGGGTGCGGGGGTCGATGACCGGCTTGTCAGCCGCGGCCTTGGCCTTGGCGGCGTCCGATCCGGGCGGCGGCATCTTCCGGAGGATGAAGAACTGCTGGCCGAGCGTCCAGAGGTTGTTGATCATCCAGTAGATGAGCACGCCGATCGGGAAGATGAAGCCCGAGACGAAGAGGCTGATGGGAACGCCGTAGAGCATCAGCTTCTGCACCATGGCCGCCTGACCCTCGACCGGGCCCGAGCGCGACATGATCTGCTTCTGCGTGAAGAACGTGGTCGCGCACATGACGATGATCAGCACGAAGGCGACGGCGCGGATCGTGGTGTAGCTGGCGATGTCGAGGATCGCCTGCTCCTTGGCGCCGTCCATGTTGAACGACGCGGAGATCGGCGCCCCGAACAGCTTGGCGCGCGCAGCCTCGTCGGTCAGCTGGTCGGTCCAGCTGTAGAGACCTTCCTTGCCCGGTGCCAGCCGCCGCAGGACGTGGAAGAGCGACAGGAAGATCGGGATCTGCGGGAGGATCGGCAGGCACCCGGCCAGCGGGTTGACCCCGCGTTCCTTCTGGAGCTCCTGCATGGCCACGGCCAGCCCCTGCCGGTCGCTGCCGTACTGCTTGCGGAGCTTCAGCAGCTCCGGCTGGAGCTCCTGCATCGCCCGCTGCGACTTGACCTGCTTCACGAAGAGCGGGAAGAGCAGGAGCCGGATGGTGACGACCAGGAAGACGATCGCCAGGACCCACGACAGCCCGGACAGGCCCGACTCCGCGGGCGGGTTGCCGAAGGCCCAGTCCCACAGCGAGTGCCACCGGGCCATCACCCAGGAGATTGCGGTGTACAGCCAGTCAAGCAACGGAGGTCTCCTCGAACGCCTGGCCGGCAGCCGGCGGGGTCGCCGGGACGGGACCCGGAGCATCGGACGGGGTCCCGGGACGGGACACCGCAGAACTGGACGAGCGGCCGGCCGGCGCGGTTCCACCCGACCGCGCCGGCGGAACCAGGTCGACGCCCCCGGGGTGCCAGGGGGCGCACTTGGCCAGGCGGACGAGGGTCAGCCAGGAGCCGCGGCCCGCACCGTGCACGGAGATCGCCTCGGCGGCGTAGGCGCTGCAGGTCGGGTGGAACCGGCATCGCGGCGGGAACGCAGGGCTGATTGCTCGGGAGTAGAAGCCGACGGCACGCAGCAGCACCCGGGCGACCGGTGACCGGCGCTCCGCGGGACGCGGGTCGCCTGCTCGCGGGCTCATCGGGTGCGCGCCCGGTCGCCGAGCAGCCGGTCCAGTGCCGAAGCCAGATCACGCTGCAGAACGGTGGAGTCGGCGTCCGCCGCCTCGGGCCGGGCACGAACCACGAGGTCGGCCCGGTCCGGCAGCCGGCCGAGCTCGGCACGGACGACGGCGCGCAACCGGCGGGTCACCCGGTGACGGACCACCGAGTTGCCCACGCTCTTGCCCACCACGAAACCGGCCCGCGCAACGGCCGGGGACGGAAGGTCCCCGGCCGGTTGCCCGGGCCGTTCGGAGAGATAGTGCAGCACCATGGTCGGCCGCCCGGCACGCCGGCCGGAGCGGACGACGGCGCTGAACTCCGGGCGCCGGCGCAGGCGTGCCTGCGCTGGCAGCACGTCAGGCGGAGAGCTTCTCGCGGCCCTTGCGCCGACGGCCGGTCAGGATGGCCCGGCCGGCGCGGGTACGCATCCGAAGCCGGAAGCCGTGGGTCTTGGACCGGCGGCGGTTGTTCGGCTGGAACGTGCGCTTGCTCACGAGGTACTCCTACTACACGACATCGACGGTGCACTCCCGTCGGTGGACGGGCGCGCGCAGGGCGCCGGACCGGCACGACGGCCGCTCCGCCAGCCCGGAAGCTGACACTGCGGACGGACGACCGGCTTCCGGAGCGACAGGCAGGCTGCAGCAGCCGGTGACGGGCAGGCCCGTCCACAGACCTGGCAAGCATAGCCGAGGACCGGCGCGTGCCGGGAACCGGCCAAGGGCCGACGACGGATGATCTCCCCGTTCCCGATGCAGCGGCCGATGACACGCCGGGAGCCCGCACCGCCGCCCGGGTGGCAGGAGATCGCCGATGCACCCGACGTCGTTGCCGGGTTGTGGAGGAGGCTGTTAACGTCGCCGTCGCTCCGCGTTGGGCGTCCGGGTCACGACGCGCGGGCCGACCCCGTCGGTCGACCGACCGCCGAACCGCCCCTCCACCCGCACGCCCACACCTCTGACCAGGGGAAATGCAGCTCTCGCGGCATCTCCGTGCGGGCCGGCACACATCGCCGCCGACCGTGCACAGCCTGTGGATTCCGATGTGGAACACGTGCGTGCGCGTGTCCACAGCGGGCATCCTGAGAAGGACGCGGCGCGGCGACGGAGCCGGTGCGGAGGTGCTGGGTGCACCGCGAGACGGCGGGTCGACTGCATGGGAGGACGAGACGGCATGGCCGATGCCACGCTGGACCTGACGATGGTCTGGGACCAGATCCGGGAGCGGCTGGCCACCAGCCTGTCCCCTCAGCAGAACGCCATGCTGAATCTCACCCGGCCCCTGGGCCTGGTCGAGGACACCGCGGTGCTGGCTGCACCCAACGAGTTCACCCAGACCGTGCTCGAGTCGCGCATGCGCCGGGTCCTCGCGGAGGCGCTCTCCGAGCAGTTCGGCCGCGACATCCGGGTCGCCGTCCAGCTGGAGGACTCGCCGGCGCGGGTGGAGGAGCCGCCTGCTCAGCCGCCGACGAGGCGGGCGTGGTCCGCGGCGGAGGCGCAACGGGACGAAGAGGACCGGGCCACCCGGGACCGCGCCGACGACGGCCGCAGCGCCTTCGGAGTGCGGACCGACGTGGTCGGCACCGCAGCGCCCTGGGACCGGAACGCCAGCGCGGAGCGGCCCGCACCCGCCGACTTCCCCCCGGTGCGGGAGCTCCACCCGGCCGACGGCCCGCAGCGGCCGCCGGTCGACCGCGGTGCACCGGAGGACTGGAGCACCACACCGTGGGGCCCGGCTCCGGGCGAGACGGCCGACGAGGAGCGCACCGCCGACGTGCTGGCCTTCGACATCGACGCTCCCCCCGAGCAGCGCCGCGCCGCGGCAGGGGGATCGGGCAGTCGCGGCCGCCGCCCCGAGGCCGGCCGTCCTGCCGGCCTCGACCCGGGGCTCAACTCGAAGTACGTCTTCGACAGTTTCGTCATCGGCAACAGCAACCGGTTCGCCCACGCCGCGGCGGTCGCGGTCGCCGAGGCGCCGGCGCGGGCCTACAACCCGCTGTTCATCTACGGCGAGTCCGGGCTGGGCAAGACGCACCTGCTCCACGCGATCGGCCACTACGCGGCGCGGATGTTCCCCAACGTCAGGGTGCGCTACGTCAGCACCGAGGAGTTCACCAACGAGTTCATCAACCTGGTGCACTCCGGCCGGGCGGAGGACTTCCGCCGTCGTTACCGGGACATCGACTTCCTGCTGATCGACGACATCCAGTTCCTCGAGCGGGCCGAGCGCACGCAGGAGGAGTTCTTCCACACCTTCAACACGCTGCACAACGCCAGCAAGCAGATCGTCATCACGTCCGACCGGGCGCCGAAGAAGCTCACGACGCTGGAGGACCGGCTGCGCACCCGCTTCGAGTGGGGCCTGATCACCGACGTCCAGGCGCCCGACCTCGAGACCCGCATCGCGATCCTGCGCAAGAAGGCGTGGGGCGAGCGGCTGCAGGTGCCCGACGCGGTGCTGGAGTTCATCGCCAGCAAGGTGCAGACCAACATCCGCGAACTGGAGGGTGCCCTCATCCGGGTCACCGCGTTCGCGTCGCTCAACAAGCAGCAGGTCGACCTGCCGCTGGCCGAGCTGGTGCTCAAGGACCTGATCAGCGACGAGCAGGGCCCGCAGATCACCGCCGCGATCATCATGGCCGCGACCGCCGAGTACTTCTCC
>DASPIH010000373.1:0-22085 GCA_035629195.1 Blastococcus sp.
GCGGCGCGCGACGTGCTGGCTGCCATCGCCGGCTCTCTCATCTCCGTCACCGGGCTCACGTTCTCCTTCACCGTGGTGGCACTGCAGCTGAGCAGCAGTCAGCACTCCCCCCGCCTGCTCCAGACCTTCGTCACCGACCGCGTCGTCCAGACCACGCTGGCGCTCCTCGTGGGCACGTTCGTCTACGCCCTCACCGTCCTCCGCACCGTGCGGACCGAGGATTCCGCCGGCCCGGCCTTCGTGCCGCGGCTGTCGGTCACGGCCGGCTTCGTCCTGACCCTGGCCAGCGTCGTCGGCCTGGTGCTGTTCCTCGGTCATCTCGCGCGGTCACTTCGCGTGGAGACCATGCTCCGCGACGTCTCCGACGAGGCTCGCGGGACCTACTCCCGCGTCTTCCCCGACGAGGAGGGCGGAACCCGCTCCGCATCGCCCGTCCTGCCCGCCGGGCCCGCCACCCCCCTGTGCACGGGCCACAGCGGCTTCCTCACCGACGTCGACGAGGATCGGCTCACCACTGCCGCCACGGAGGCCGGCGTCTTTGTGCTCCTCGAGCCGCGGATCGGCGACTCCGTCGTCGCGGGCGCGCCGGTCGCCCACGTCTGGCCGTCCCCGCCCGGTGCGGCGCCGGACCTCCGGGCCGTCGAGCGGGCGCTCGAGCGGGGACTGCGGCTGGAGTACGAGCGGACGCCGCACCGCGACGTGGCCTACAGCCTGCGCAAGGTGGTCGACATCGCCGTCCGGGCGCTGTCTCCCGGGACGAACGACCCGACGACGGCGGTGCACGCGCTCTCGCACGTCTCGGCACTCCTGGGCGAGCTGGCGAATCGGCCGCTCCACCCGGTGGTCGTCCCCGACGCCGACGGCATCGTGCGGCTCGTCGTCCGGCAGTGGAACGTCCACGACCTCGTGCAGCTCGGCCTGGAGGAGCCGCTGCACTTCAGCGAGGGGCAGCCGGCGGTGCTGCGCCGCCTCGCGGCTCTGCTCCGGGAACTCGCCTGGCGGGCGCCGGCCGGCGTCCTCGACGAGGAGCTGCGCCGGTACCTGGACCGCCTCACCGGGATGGCCGAGGCCTCCACGGACGTGTCCCCCGCCGAGATCGTCCGCTGGCGGGTGCACCTCACCGATGCGCTGGCCGGCCGGTGGCCCCCTTCGGACTGACGGTCGAGGACGTTCGCCGGCAGGTCGCGCGCTCCGGAACGGGAACAGCTTCGCGACGAGGTCGTCCGGCCAGGCTTCCTCCGGCTCCCGGTGCACGGGGTCGCGCACGCCCGTCCGCCGTTCACTGACGCGAGCGGTCGCGGCGCCCGTGACGGACGTGCGACATCTGCCGCGCGAACGCATGGCGCGGCCCGCGAGAAGCACCTCCCGGCGGCCCGGGGCGGTGTGCGAGGAGGGCGGGATGGGCAGACTTCCGGTCGTGCCCCGCTCCGTGCTCATCATCGAAGACGACCCGCGGATCCGCCGGATCCTGCAGATGACGCTGCAGCGGGAAGGGCTGGACGTCGCCGAGGCCGGCACCGGGGAGGCGGGGCTGGAGCAGCTGGGTGAGCGCGAGTTCGACGTCGTCCTCCTGGACCTCATGCTTCCCGGCAAGGACGGTTTCGAGATCTGCCGGGAGATCCGGCGCACCTCGAACGTGCCGATCATCATGGTGACGGCCCGGTCGGACAGCCACGACGTCGTCGCCGGACTGGAGGCCGGCGCCGACGACTACGTCTCCAAGCCCGTCGTCGCCAAGGAGCTCTCCGCCCGGATCCGCGCGCTCGCCCGCCGCACCCGTGCCCCCGAGCCCCGCGTGCGCATCTCCGTCGGTGATCTGGAGATCGCGCCCCGGGAGGGCACGGTCATGCGCAACGGCGAGGCGGTGAGCCTGACCCGCACGGAGTTCCGGCTCCTGTGCGAGCTGGCGGAGGAGCCGGGCCGGGTGCTGAGCCGGGAGGAGCTGCTCGAGCGGGTGTGGGGGTACGACTACTTCGGTGACTCCCGACTGGTGGACGTGCACGTGCGGAGGCTCCGCAAGAAGGTCGAGCACGACCCCGGGCAGCCGACCGTGGTCACCACCGTGCGCGGCATGGGCTACCGCATCCCGGCGTGACGGCGACACGGTCCCGCCGGGCGCCGCCCCTCCCGCCGGACACCGGGCGGACCCCGGAGCACACCGCCGAGGACGGGGGCCGCGGCCGGACCAGCCCGCTGCGGACCCTCCGTGGACGAGCGACCCTCGCCTTCACCCTGGTCACCACCGTCGTGTGCAGCGTGATGGCGGTCGCCGTGTGGTTCGCCGTCTCCCAGTACCTGCTCGTGCAGCGGGAGCGGATCACGCTGCTCCAGGCGTCGGACAACGCGGTCCAGTTCGACCGGGCTCTGGGCACGCAGGGCCTGACCGTGCCGCAGGCCCTCGCCCAGCTCCCCCGGGAGACCGGCTCGGTCTCGCTGTACGTGGACGACGGGGAGTGGGTGACCACGTCGCTCCGGATGGGCCGCGACGACATGCCCGACCAGCTCGCCGAGACGGTGCTCGAGGGCACCGCGGCCCGGCAGCGCATCGAGGTCCAGGGGGCCACGGTGATGGCCGTCGGGATCCCGCTGGGCGGACTCGACGAGGCCTACTTCGAGGTGTTCCCGCTCGACGAGCTGGACAAGACCTACCGCGTCCTCGCCACGGTCCTGACCCTCTCCGTCGTCGGCCTGGTGCCCCTCCTGCTCGGGCTCGGCTGGTGGGTCACCGGGCCGGCGCTGCGACCGCTCAACCGGATCGCCTCGGCAGCCGAGTCGATCGCCGAGGGGCACCTGTCCACGCGGATCGACCCCCGCGGGGACCCCGCCCTCGTTCCCATCGCCTCCTCCTTCAACCGGACGGTCGCCGCCCTGGAGGCACGTGTCCGCGCCGACGCCCGGTTCGCCGCGGACGTCAGCCACGAGCTGAGGAGCCCGCTCACCGCGATGCTGGGAGCCGTGGACCTCGTCGAGGTCGCGGCGGACGACCTGCCACCCGAGGCCCGCGAGGGGCTGTGGGTGCTGCGCGCGGAGGTGCACCGGTTCGAGCGGCTCGTCGCCGACCTCCTGGAGATCTCCCGCGCGGACGCCGGCAACACCGATCTCGTCGTCGAGGAGGTGCGGCTGGCCGCTCTCGTCCAGGAGGCACTGGCACGGCGGCGTCTGGCCGGCCGGAGCGCTGCCCGGGTCGTGGTCGAGGCAGAGGCCTCGGAGGTGGTCATCCACGCCGACAAGCGCCGGCTGGAGCGGGTGCTCGGCAACCTGATGGACAACGCCGACAAGCACGGCGGCGGCCTGACCGGCGTCACCGTCGCCCGCGGCGAGAGCAGCGTCTGCGTCCTGGTGGACGACGCCGGACCCGGGGTGCCCGAGGGCGAGCGCCTCCGCATCTTCGACCGGTTCGCCCGCGGAGCGGGCGGCGTCCGCACCCGGACGGAGGGGGCGGGGCTCGGGCTGGCCCTGGTGGCCCGTCATGTCCAGGCCATGGGAGGAAGCGTGAGCGTGGGCGACAGCCCGTCAGGCGGAGCGCGGTTCAGCGTCGAACTGCCGATCGGCTCGGTGCCGTGACGTTGCGGAGCGCGCTGCTCCGGGCGGCGGCCCTCCTGGCTGCTGCGCTGGCCCCCGGCTGCGGCGTGGCGGCCGACGGCTCTCCCGAACCGGTGTCCACGGCCGCGGCCCCGGCGGTGCAGACCGGCGACGGCGCACCCCCGTCCGGACCGCAGCTGACGGTGTACTTCGTGCGCGGAGCCGACCTGGCTCCGGTGGGACGGCGGACGGCGTCGCCCGTGGCGTCCGTGGCGCTCGACGCCCTCGCGGAGGGCCCCACCCGCGCGGAGGCGGCGGACGGCATCCGCACCGCGCTGGCCCCGGAGGTGATGGGCGTCGAGGGGGTGCTGCCCGACGGCACCGCCACGGTGGCCCTGGCCCGCGGGTTCACCGGGCTGACCGGCGGCAGTCAGCTGCTGGCGATGGCACAGGTGGTCTGGACCCTGACCGAGCTGCCCGCGGTGACCGGTGTCCGCTTCACCGTGGAGGGGCGGCCGGTCGAGGTCCCGACGGACGCCGGCCTGGCCGCCCGTCCGGTGGACCGGGAGGACTTCCGGTCGGTCGCTCCTGCGGTCCCCCCGACAGCGACACCACCGGCATCCACACCACCGGCGACGACCGGCGGAGCCACGTCGAGCAGCTCGCCCCCGGGCTGACGCGCCGCTGCCGGTGTGGTCCAGCGGCGCCCGCGACCGGCCACTGCTCAGCCGCCCATCGCGGTGACCACCGTGAGCAGACCCGCGTACAGGACCAGCCCGGCGAGGAACCACCGGTAGCTGGAGCGGCCGGTGGCCGGTAGCTCCTCCTTGAAGACGTTGAGCAGGATCGAACCCCCCAGGAGAGCCGTCAGGAGGGCGACCACGAGGGTGCTCGTGGGTGCGGCGAGCGCATCCAGCAACCAGCCGGTCAGCAGTGCGGCCGCCAGCAGCAGACGCCCGCTGCGGGGGAACCGTTGCGGGTAGTGCTCCTCCAGCGACCGGTCGGTGAGCACGAAGTGCAGGCCCATCGCGACGGTGAACAGCAGGGCGAACGCCACGCCCGTCTGCAGCCGCAAGGCCATCGTGTAGGTGATGAGCGCGTTGTAGACCATGAAGGCGCCCAGGTGCAGCCAGTAGACACCGGCCGGTTCGGCGGGCGACGGCCGGCGCCCCTGTGTGGTCCCGGAGAGCGCGGGCGCGCGCCGCTCGGCCAGCCTCTGCAGCCCGTAGAACACGGCGAAGCCGAAGAGGGCGACGAGGAAGACGCCGAGGTCGAGCAGCGGGGTGGGGGTCACCACGTCGTCCAGCGCGCGCCCGATCGCCTCGTTCCCCTCGGCGATCTCCGGCAGCAGGTGCAGGAACACGTAGGCGACCGCGAGCCCGCCCGCGAAGGATGCGGTCGACCGCTCGGGCACCAGCGGCAGCCGCCGGATGTGGGGGGCGGCCAGGTGCAGCGCGGCGAGCAGCACGGCGAGCACCAGCGCGCCGATCAGGCTCTGGCCGGTGGTCGGAGCGGTGTCCATCGTGAGGTTCCGTTCGGATCGTCGGTCCTCGTCGAGGAGGTCCACGTGCTCGGCCACGCTGCAGCGACCGTCCTGGGAGTTCTCGACGTCCTCGTCCGCGAGGCCGACGCCCGGATCCTGCTCCATCTCCCAGCAGCAGGAACGTACCGACGTCACCGGTGACCCGCGTGGTGCACCCGGGCGGGGAGGTCACGCCGTCGGAGGCCGGCCGGGGAGTGCCGGTGTCGCGCCGCGGCGTCATCCACTCGTCACCAGCACGGTCGCCGGTATGACGATCCCCGGACGATGCGGTCGCGGACGGTCGCCGTCCTCCGGCGAGGGGCACCGGCTGACCGATGCCGGGCATCCCGGCCGGACAGGGAGCGGCGACCGATGACCCTTCGCACCGTGGCGGCGGACCGCTGCGCGCGCGGCCCGGACCACTCGCATCCGTCGCGGAACGGGGCCCCGTGAAGCAGCTGCTCGCGGCGCTCCTCCGCCGCGACGAGCGCCGGTCGGCAGCGACCGTCGGCACACCTCCGTCGCCGGCACGGGTCCCGGAACGGGCATCAGCGCCGGCACCGGAACCGGCGCCGGCACGTGCGCCGGCCGACGCCGCCGGCTCGCCCTCCCGGCTGCGAACCGCCGTGCCCGCGTGGGCGCTGCGGGCGCTGGTCGTCTGCGCGGCGGTGCTGGGCCTCGCCGCGACCGCCTGGCTGGTCCTGCGGCTCCTGCTGCAGGTGCCGCTCCTCACGGTCGCGGCCGCGGTCGCGGCACTGCTGGCCGCGTTGCTCGAGCCCCTGGTCCGGTGGCTGCGCGACCGAGGACTACCGGCCGCGCCGGCGGCTCTCCTGTCGGTGCTGCTCCTGATCGGTGTTCTGACCGGCGTCGGCTTCCTCATCGGCTTCCGGGCGGCCGGGACGTTGCGCGACCTCGCCCGGCCGCTCGCCGCGGGGATCGACCGCATCAGGGTGTGGCTGGTCGACGGCCCGCTCCAGCTGGAGCCGCAGCGGGTCACGGAGATGCGCAACGCGATCGTCGGCTCGATCTACCAGCTGACTCCGGAGCCCGTGGCCGCGGCGCGGACGGCCCTCCTCCTGCTGGGGGCCGTCCTCCTCGTGGCGTTCCTGCTGTTCTTCCTGCTCAAGGACGGCGCGAGCATGTGGGCGTGGCTGCTGCGCCGAGTGCCCGAGCGGCGGCGCCGGCAGGTCGATGGCGCGGGCCGGTGCGCATGGGCGGCGGTGTCGCAGTACGTACGGGGCATCGTGGTGGTCGCCCTCATCGACGCGGTGGGGATCGGCCTGGCGCTGCTGGTCCTCGGCGTCCCGCTGTGGGTGTCGTTGACGATCCTCACCTTCATCGGGGCGTTCGTCCCGCTGTTCGGTGCCACGATCACCGGGGTCGTCGCCGTGCTCGTCACCCTCGTCACCAACGGCGTGACCGATGCGCTCGTCGTGCTCGTCGTCGTCCTGGTCGTGCAGCAGCTGGAAGGCAACGTCCTGCATCCGGTCATCGTCGGCCGGGCCCTGCACCTGCACCCGGTGGCGATCCTCGTCGCGGTCACCGCCGGCACCCTGCTGTGGGGCCTGACCGGAGCGCTCCTGGCCGTGCCGTCGGTCGCGGCCTGCTACCAGGCGGTCGAGTACCTGCGCACCCACCCGCTGCCGCCTCCCGCGCCGTCGCGACAGGCGGTGCCCGCCGCGGACGGCGGCTCGGCCGGGGCGCCCGTCCCAGGACCGGGAACCGGCACTCCCTGACGTCGGGGCCCGGCACTCCTGACCGCCGGGCCGCTCGGCGTGCCGGGCCGGCACGCCGGTCAGTCGTCAGCGTGCTCGCTCACCACCTCGATGCGGTCGGCCGCGATCGCGACCTCGCCCTCGACGTCGGAGAAGAAGCCGTCCACGTCGTCGAAGAGCTCGTCAGCGGCGATGCCGAAGTCCTCCTCGAAGGAGTCCCGCCGGACCGTCGTGACGGTTCCCGAGACCCGCACCTCGTCGGCCTGCTGCAGCCGGTCCGGCGGGGTGGCCGTGACAACCGCGATCGCCTCGCCGGTCGAGCCGCCGATGCGGAAGGCGCTGCCCACGTCGGTGCTCGTCATCACCTCCGTCACCCCGGCGCTCACCGTGACGTCCTGGCCGACGAAGACGTCGGCGTTCTCGAGCACCCCGGACGCGTCCTCCACCGGGTGGTCCGCCGACGGGTTCTCGGCCACACCGTTCTCCAGGACACCGATCCGGTTCTCCAGCTCCCCCAGGTCGTCCTCGATGCGCTGCAGGTCGGCCGTGGTGACGGCCCCGGCCTCGGATCCCTCCAGGTTCCCGCATGCCGCGAGCCCGCCCGATCCGATGACGGCGGCCATCATCACGCCGGCCGCTCGTCGGCCTGCACGGGAACGCCGGATGCTCGATCGGGTGCTCGTGCCCATCGTCTGCTCCTCGGCTCCTGGACGGGCTGCCTCGCGCAGCACCGCTGTGCACGAGGACGCCGCACCCGCGACGCACCGGCTCACGTACCGGTCGGGTCCTCGGCCGGGTCCTCGAAGTCGAACGGCCCCGACGTCTGGCCCTCAGCAGCGACCACGGCGTCGACGGTGACCTCCCCGGCCTCCTCGAAGACGAGCGTCACGGGGATGGACTGCGACGACCGCAGGGAGGTCTGCAGGTCCTCGAGCACGATGGACGGGGATCCCTCGGCACCGACGTACACGTTGTCGTCCTCCGGCACCCGGATCACTCCCGGCTCGCCGCCGACCGTGATCGCAGCATCGGTGAAGTCCGGGCCGCGCACGTCGATCAGGTCGTCCTCGGTTCCGCCGGTGTTGCTGACGCCGAGGTACAGCTCGGCGTTCTCACCGAGGTCGTAGACGCCGTCGGGCGGATAGGCGAGCTGCACCTGGAGCACCGTCACGTCCTCACTGGCTGCCTCGTCGGGGCCGACCGCACCGCTGTCGTCCACGTCGGGGGTCTCGTTCCCGCAGCCGGCGAGAACGAGGGCCATCGCTCCGGCGACCGTCCACGAACGTGCGCTCCTCGTCGACATCGCGTCGCTCCTCTCGGTCGGTCACTCGCGGCCGCGGATCCGGGTACGGGGTGCCGGTCGTCATCCCTCGCCCACGGCCTGTGCCAGCGGGCTGCCCCCACGGGTGCCGCGAAAACGGTGCACGGACGCTCCGTCACGGAACTGACATGGACGGCGGCGGCGACGGCAGCGCGCCAGGGATGACGCGTCAGGACCTCCGACGGCACCCTCGAGGTCGGTGGGAACCGGTGGGCGGCCCGTGCCGCTGCGGCGTCGCAGAGCCGGGAACGCCCTAACCGGGAGAGGACCGACGATCGGCCCGCTCCATGACAGATCCGTGACATCCGTGCTCCCGGCCGGACGGGCGGGTAGGGCCCGACCGTCAGCGGTTGGAGCCGTCGACCCCATCCCGACCGACACGAGGAGGACCCGTGAGCGTTGCCGGACCGATGCTGGACACGTACCCGAAGGATCTCGGCGGCATCGACCGCGACAAGCTCCGTGCCTGCATCGAGGCATGCATGGAGTGCGCCCAGGCATGCACCGCCTGTGCGGACGCGTGCCTCAGCGAGGACTCCGTCGCAGAACTCACCACGTGCATCCGCACGAACCTGGACTGCAGCGACGTGTGCGACGCCACGGGCCGGGTCCTCTCCCGGCACACCGGCTACGACGCGAACCTCACCCGCGCCGTGCTCGAGGCGTGCGCCGCGGCGTGCACGGCGTGCGGGGACGAGTGCGGCGCGCACGCGGAGATGCACGAGCACTGCCGCGTCTGCGCCGAGAGCTGCCGACGCTGCGAGCAGGCCTGTCGCGAGCTCATCGGGTCACTCGGCTGAGGACCGGCGGCCGGGGCGGCGCGCGGCGCGGACCCATCGCCCCGGCCAGCCGCCCCCCAGCCCGGCGCGCTCACGCCCCCGGCGGCTCAACGGGCGGCCGGGACGAGATGGCCTTCTGCCGCCACGTCGTCAGCGTGCGCTCGGTGTAGCCGTTGGCTTCCCGCCGGCCGGACAGGACGAGCTCGAGGGCAGCGCGGAACGAGGGGTCGCCGTCCAGGTCGGCGCACATCGGCCGGTAGCCCGGAACGGCTGCGTTCTGCTCGTCGACCACCGCCGCCATGCGGGCGAACGTGCTCCGCACCTCGGTCTCGTCCACGAGCCCGTGGTGCAGCCAGTTGGCGAGCTGCTGGCTGGAGATCCGCAGCGTCGCGCGGTCCTCCATCAGTCCGACACCCTCGAGGTCGGGCACGGTCGAGCAGCCGATGCCGAGCCCGACCCAGCGGACGACGTAGCCCAGGATCGACTGCGCGTTGCTCTCCAGCTCGGCAGCTCGCTGCTCCGCGGACAGCGACGCTCCGCCGTCGGGCACCGTCGGCGGCACGAGCAGCCGGCGCCGGTCGGTCAGCGGCCGCTGAGCCAGCTCCTGCTGCACCGCGAGCACGTCGGTCTCCAGGTAGTGCAGCGCGTGCAGCGTCGCGGCCGTCGGCGAGGGCACCCATGCCGTGGTCGCCCCCGCCCGGGGGTGGGCGCCCTTGGTGTCGAGCATCTCCCGCATCGCCGCCGGCTTGGCCCACATCCCCTTTCCGATCTGGGCCTGCCCGGGAAAACCGGCCCGCAGCGCCACGTCGACGTTGCGGTCCTCGTACGCCTGCAGCCAGGTCTGCGTCCGCTGGTCGGCCTTGGGAACGACCGGCCCGGCCTCGAAGTGCGTGTGGATCTCGTCGCCGGTGCGGTCCAGGAAGCCGGTGTTGACGAAGACGACGCGGTCGGCCGCCCGGGCGATGCACGCCTCGAGGTTGACCGAGGTGCGCTCCTCCTCGTCCATGATCCCGATCTTGATCGTCGCGGGCGCCAGGCCCAGGGCCTCCTCCACCGCGGCGAGCAGCTCGACCGACAGCGTCACCTCGTCCGGGCCGTGCATCTTGGGCTTGACGATGTAGACGCTGCCCGTCCGCGTGTTGGCGTACCGGCCGTTCCCACGGAACTCCTGCAGCGCGGCCACCGTGGAGACGAGCGCGTCGAGCGCCTCTTCCAGGATCGGCTCCCCCGCGGCGGTCCGGACGGCGTCCAGGCGCAGGTGGTGCCCGACGTTGCGGATGAGCAGCAGCGACCGTCCGGGCAGCGTCAGCTCGCCGCCGTCGGTGCCGACGTACGTGCGGTCCCCGTGCACCCCTCGGGTGACCTCCCGGTCGCCCTTGCGGAACGTCGTCCGCAGGCTTCCGGTACGCAGGCCCAGCCAGGTGCGGTAGGCGCCCACCTTGTCCGGTCCGTCGACCGTGGCGACCGAGTCCTCGAGGTCGACGATCGTCGTCACCGCCGACTCCAGCACGACGTCGGACACCCCGGCGTGGTGCTGCCCGCCCACCCGGGTGGACGGGTCCACCGACAGCTCCACGTGCAGCCCGTGCCGCCGGAGGAGCACGGCGTCGGCTCGGTCTCCCTCGCCGGCCGGACGGTGCCCCGTGAACTGGGTGGGATCGGCCAGGCCCGTCGTGCCCGACGGCGTCTCGACGGCGAGCCGGCCGGGAGCCGGGACGCGGTAGGCGACGACGTCGGCGTGACTGCCCCCGGCCAGGGGGAAGAAGCGGTCGAGCAGGCGGTCCACCTCCGCGATCACCTGGGCGCCTCGGCGCTCGTCGTAGCCCGCTGCCGGCTCGTGCTCGACCGGCAGCGCGTCCGTGCCGTACAGCGCATCGAAGAGCGAGCCCCAGCGGGCGTTGGCCGCATTCAGCGCGTACCGGGGCACGGTCGCCGGCACCACCAGCTGCGGGCCGGGCACCGCCGCGATCTCGCGGTCGACGCCGTCGACGGAGATGGTCGGCTCCTCCAGGGGCACGAGGTAACCGATCTCGCCGAGGAACGCCTCCAGCGAGTCCGGATCGCCGGGGCCGTGCTCCCGGTGCCAGGCGTCGATCGCCTCCTGCAGCTCGTCGCGGCGACGCAGCAGCTCCTCGACCCGCCCGGCGAACCGCTCGTGGAGGTCGGCGACCGTCGCCCAGAACCGGCCGGGCTCCAGGTCGAGGCCGGCGAGCAGCTCGTCGGCCACGAAGTCGCGCAGCGCGGGGTCGACCTGCAATCCGCCCGTTCCGGTGCTGCTGGTCATGGGGTTCCTCTCCTCAGGACGCGGTGAGCAAGCGGTCGAGCGTGGTCCGGTCCGGTCCGCCGGCGGAGGTGACCTCTGCGGGGTCCAGCGCCCCGCTGTCGAGGCCGCGGACCAGGTAGCCGGCCAGCGCCCGGGCGGTGGCCGGCTCGTCGAGCAGCCCGGACTCGGCACGGTCGAGCCAGCGCCGCAGGCGGTCGGCGGCCTCCTGCAGCCCCTCCCGGAAGAAGGCGAAGGTCGCCGCGTACCGGGTGGGCAGCTGGCCGGGGTGCAGGTCCCACCCCTGGTAGAAGCCGCGCCGCAGCGAGCGGGTGACCAGCCCGGCGTGCAGCCGGCGTGCGGCTTCCACGTCGGAGGGCTCCCCCACCGGCAGCACGTTGGTCGACCCGTCGCACACCGGCACGCCCGTGCCCGCGGCGGCCACCTGCAGAACCGCCTTCGCGTGGTCGGCGACCGGATGCCGCAGGCTCTGCTCGGCGGCAGCCACGCCCAGCGCCGCGCTGTAGTCGTAGGTGCCGTAGTGCAGGCCGGCGCAGCGGCCGGCCGCGGCGGTGATCATCGGGGCGACCAGCGCGCGGCCGTCGGCCCCCAGGACGGCCTGCGGGGTCTCGACCTGGATCTCGAAGCGCAGGGAGGAGAGCCCGTAGCCCTCCTCCAGCGCGGCGCAGACGGTGACCATCGCCTCGACCTGGGCCACCGAGGTCACCTTGGGCAGGGTGAACCGGAATCCGGCCGGCAGAGGTCCGGCCGCCAGCAACGTCCCGAGGAACAGATCGGCGGTGCGCAGCCCGCGCCGCCGGGTCGCCGGCTCCAGCGACTTGAACCGCAGCCCCACGAACGGCGGCGCCGCGGGGCCCTCCAGGATCGCCGAAACCGCCCGGGCCGCCGCCCGCACGTGGCGGTCCTCCTCGTCGTCGGGCCGCGAGCCGTAGCCGTCCTCGGCGTCGACCCGGAGGTCCTCGACCGGCTCGGCGTGCAGCTTGCCGCGGATCCGTTCCTCCAGGGAGGCGAACTCCGCCAGCGGGCCGTGCGCGTCGAGGACCGCCAGCGCGCCGGCTCCCCACTCCCCGACCGTGGCCGGGCTCATCCGGTCGGCCGGGACGTAGACCGTGTGCACCGGCTGCCGGCCAGGGGGCGGGCCCGGGTAGCGGCGGGCCCGCTCCGCGTCGTCCGCGGCGAGCGCGGCGTCCACATCGGCCAGCAGGTCGTCCGGCAGCATCCCGATCCTCAGCTGAACAGCTCGTCCGGGCGCACGCCGGCGGCCTGGTCGGGCGGCAGCAGCGACAGCCAGCGGTCGGCGACCGCCGCGCGGGACGCCGGGTCGACCTCGCCGTGCACGTGCAGCCGGGCGATGCCACCGTCGGGGTAGATGTCCAGCCGGACGGCGCGGACCGGTTCCCCGGGGAGCAGCCGGAACCGGTGGACGGTGTCGGGCACCAGTGCCGTGCGCGGCAGCAGCTCCCGGCCGGTGTCGGCGTCGGTCAGCCGCGCCCATCCGGGCGCGTTCCCGACGAACCGGGACGTGTCGACGACGGCGTCGTGCAGCAGGCCGGGTGCGCCCAGCCGTACGACGAGCCAGTCGTTGCCCGGACCGCGGCGGCGCGCGGTCTCCCAGCCGTCGGACATGACCGCGGCCCGTCCGGGCGCGAGCACGTGAGCCGGGGATGCGTAGAACATGTTGCTGCAGTCGACGACCCGCCCGCCGGTGAGCGTGGCGGCGAGATCCGGGCGGCCGCCCAGCCAGCGCGGATCGGGCAGCACCTCGCCGAGCACCCGCAAGCGGGCCACTCCCCCGTCGGGGCGGATGCGCAGCCGGACGTGGGTCACCAGCCGGTCCGGGCCCTCGGCCGGCAGGACGTTCACCGTGTCCCCGGCCAGGGGTGTCCAGCCGGCCAGCGCGGTCCACGGCGCCTCGCGCAGCTGCCCGGCGTCCGGATGGCCGAGGAATGCCACCCCGTCGACGGCGGCGGCCTCGGGGAAGTTGCCCCGGAAGAACGCGGTGTCGACGTGCACGGCCCGGACCAGCGCGGGTGCGGCCAGCCGGACGATGACGGCGTCGTCCCCGGGAGTGCGACGCCGGCGGGTCTCCCAGCCGTCGTAGACCTTGCCGCGCGGGCCGAACGCGGCCGGGTCGTGCGCGGGCGGGGCCGCCGAGAGCAGGGTGTGCACGTCGGCGAAGAACTCGTCGTTGCACCAGGCCACGCTGCCGCCGAGCGCCCGGCCGGCCACGTCGGGCAGGGCTCCTCCGTCGGGCACGGCTCCTCCGTCGGGCATCGCTCCTGCGTCGGGCATCGCTCCTGCGTCGGGCATGGCTCCCAGGTCCGCATCGCCCGCAGGCGTTCCGGCGTCCATCGGTTCCTCTCCTCGTGCGCTCATGCCGGCACGACCGTCCGCCCGGTCCGGGGCACCCGGTCCGGATCGGTGGCGTCGTACACCGGCTCGCCGCGCAGCCAGGTGCTGCGGACGACCCCGCGCAGGGTCCGCCCGGCGTAGGGGGTGACCGGGTTCCGGTGCCGCAACCGCGCCGGGTCGACGACGAACGTCTCCTCCGGCGCGAAGACGCAGAAGTCGGCCGAGGCGCCGACGGCGAGAACGCCCCGGTCGGCCAGACCGGTCAGCCGGGCCGGCGCGGCGGCCATCCAGCGGGCCACATCGCCCGGCGTGAAGCCCCGCCGGGCCGCCTCCGTCCAGACGACGGGCAGTTCGAGCTGCAGCGAGGCGATCCCGCCCCAGGCCAGCCCGAAGTCGCCGACGTCCAGGCGCTTGGCGTCCACGGTGCACGGCGAGTGGTCGGACACCACGCAGTCGAGGGTGCCGTCGGCCAGGGCGCTCCACAGCCGGTCGCGGTTGCCCGCGTCGCGGATCGGCGGGCAGCACTTGAACTGGGTGGCGCCGTCGGGCACCTCCTCGGCGGACAGGGCCAGGTAGTGCGGGCACGTCTCCGCCGACACCGGCAGCCCCTCGCCCTTGGCGGCCGCGATCAGCGCCAGGGACTCGGCCGCGGAGACGTGCACGACGTGCACCCGGCACCCCGTCTCCCGCGCGGTGCCGATCAGCAGCTCCAGTGCCCGCGTCTCGGCTCCGGGCGGCCGGGACCGGAGGAAGGAGTCGTAGCTGCGGCCCGACGGCGGAGCCGCCGCGATCACGTCGGGATCCTCGGCGTGCGCGATGAGCAGACCGTCGGCAGCGGCGATCGCGACCATGGCCGCGCGGAGCCCGGCGGCGTCCAGCGGGGGGAACTCGTCCACGCCGGAAGGGAGGAGGAAGCACTTGGCCCCCACCACCCCGGCCGCGTGCAGCGGGCCGAGCTGGTCGGCGTTGCCCGGCACGGCGCCGCCCCAGAAGGCGACGTCGACGGCGAGCTTGCCCACGGTGGCCGCGCGCTTGACCTCGAGTGCGGCGACGTCCACCGTCGGCGGGATGCTGTTGAGCGGCATGTCGACGATCGTCGTGACGCCGCCGGCGGCAGCGGCGGCCGTCGCGCTGGCGAACCCCTCCCACTCGGTCCGGCCGGGCTCGTTGACGTGCACGTGGCTGTCGACCAGCCCGGGCAGCAGCACGCAGCCGGGCTCGACGGCCACCGTGCGCACCCCGTCCGGAACGGTGCCGGTGATGGCCACGATCCGCCCTCCGGCCACCAGGACGGCACCGGCGCGCTCTCCGTCCGGGCAGACGATGCGGTCGGCGACGAGGGCGAGCTCTGCTGGGGGCACGGTTCTCCTCTCCAGCGCTCCCGGGCGGCCGGGGGTGCTCCGGGCCGGTGGGTCCGGGCCCTGCGGGCCGCCATCCTGGCATCCCGCCGGCGGGGGCCGGCACGCGGATCGGGGACGAAATACGGGAGAAACGCGAGCAACGCCGGCGCAACAGATCGCGGCTAGCGTGCCGACCGATGAGCGAGACAGGAAGTGCCGCAATGGCGTCCGTCGAGGAGTTCGACGCGGCGCCGGAGCCCCGTGCCGACGCGCTGCTGCGCTCCTGCTGCGCCAGCCGCACCTGGGTGGCGGCCATGCTGGCCGGGCGGCCCTACGGCTCCCTGCCGGAGCTGACGGCGGCCGCCCAGGCGGCCGTCCTGGAGCTGGCCTGGCCGGACGTCGAGGAGGCGCTCGCCGCCCATCCGCGGATCGGCGAGCGGCCGGAGGGGAACGGGCGGGAGGCGGCCTGGTCCCGCCAGGAGCAGCAGGGAGCGGCCGCCGCGGAGCCGGAGACGCAGGCGGAGCAGCGCCGGCGCAACGCCGAGTACGAGCAGCGCTTCGGGCACGTCTACCTGGTCTGCGCCACCGGGCGCAGCGCCGCCGACCTGCTGGACGACGTGACCGCACGGCTGGCGCACGACGCGGGCACCGAGCGCGACGTGGTCCGCCGGGAGCTGGCCGCGATCGTCGAGCTCCGCCTGGCCAAGGCGCTGGCGTGAGCGTCTCCACGCACGTCCTGGACACCGCGACCGGGCGACCCGCGGCCGGCGTGGCGGTGCGGCTGAGCGGCGCCGACGGCTCGGCCGTGGCCGATCGGGTCACCGACGCCGACGGGCGGGTGGCCGACCTCGCCGGCGACCTCCCGGCGGGCACCTACCGGCTGACCTTCGACGTGGCCGGCTACGCCGGGGCGGACGCCTTCTACCCGGAGGTCGTGATCGCCTTCCGGATCACCGTGCCGGACGCGCACCACCACGTGCCGCTGGTGCTGAGCCCGTTCGCCTACTCGACCTACCGGGGCAGCTGATGATCGTCCTGGAGAACGCCGCGATCGCCACCGTGGACGCCGCCGGCACGGAGCATCCCGACGGGTACGTCGCCCTGGACGAGGGCCGCATCGCCGCGGTGGGCGCGGGCGCGCCGCCGGCCGGCCTGCTGCCCGCCGACGTCACCCGCGTCGACGCCGCCGGGTGCCTGGTCACCCCGGGGCTGGTCAACACCCACCACCACCTCTACCAGTGGCTGACCCGCGGCTACGCCGCCGACGCGACCCTGTTCGGCTGGCTCACCGAGCTGTACCCGGTGTGGGCGCGGCTGGACGCCGAGCGGCTGTTCGACGCCGCGGCCGGCAACCTGGCCTGGCTGGCCCTCTCCGGCTGCAGCACCAGCACCGACCACCAGTACGTGTTCCCCGCCGGCGGCGGCGACCTGCTGGCGGCGGAGATCGCCGCCGCGGCGCGGATCGGCCTGCGGTTCCACCCGTGCCGGGGCTCGATGGACCTCGGCCGGTCGGCGGGCGGGCTGCCGCCGGACTCCGTGGTCGAGGACCGGGACGCGGTCCTGGCGGCGACCGAGGCGGCCATCCAGCGCTGGCACGACCCCGCGCCGGACGCGATGGTGCGCATCGCCGTCGCCCCGTGCTCGCCGTTCTCGGTCACCGCCGACCTGATGCGCGAGGCGGCAGGGCTGGCCCGCACGCACGGCGTCCGGCTGCACACCCACCTGGCCGAGACCGCCGACGAGGAGGACTACTGCCGCGAGGTCTTCGGGCGCACCCCGACCGAGTACGCCGAGGACCTCGGCTGGCTGGGTCCCGACGTGTGGCTCGCCCACGGCGTGCACCTCGGTGATCCCGCGATCGCACGGCTGGCCGCGACCGGCACCGCCGTGGCGCACTGCCCGACCTCCAACGGCCGGCTCGGCGCGGGCATCGCCCCGGTCCGCAAGCTGCTGGACGCCGGCGTTCCGGTGGGCCTGGGGGTGGACGGCTCGGCGTCCAACGAGTCCGGCCGGCTGGTCGACGAGCTGCACCAGGCGCTGCTCGTCGCCCGCTCCGCCGGCGGGCCGCAGGCGCTGGCCGCCCGGGAGGCACTCCGGATGGCCACCGCCGGTGGCGCCCGGTGCCTGGGCCGCGAGGACGAGATCGGCTCCCTGGAGCCCGGAAAGCTCGCCGACGTCGCCGTCTGGCGGGTCGACGGGCTGGCCGGGGCGGGGATCGCCGACCCCGTGGCCACCCTGGTCCTCGGTGCCCCGCGGCTGGACCGGCTCTACGTCGGCGGCCGGGCCGTGGTCGCCGACGGCCGGCTCTGCACCGCCGACCCCGACGAGCTGGCGGCCGCCGTCCACCGCTCCGCGGCCGCCATGCGGGAGGAGCGCTGATGGACCTCGGCACCGTGGAGGAGTTCGTCCCGGCGCGCGTCGGCGCCTGGCAGGCCGGTGACGCCTGGCTGGCCGGCGGCACCTGGCTGTTCTCCGAGCCGCAGCCGCACCTGCGGCGGCTGCTGGATCTGCAGGCCTTCGGCTGGCCTGCGCTGACCGCCGGCGCCGACGGCCTGGAGATCGCCGCCACCTGCACCCTCGCCGAGCTCGCCCGGTTCGCCGCGCCCGCGGAGTGGCCGGCGGCGGCGCTGATCGGCCCGTGCTGCGCCGCCCTGCTCGGATCGTTCAAGGTGCGCAGCACCGCGACCGTCGGCGGCAACCTCTGCATGAGCCTGCCGGCCGGTCCGATGACCGCGCTGACCGCGGCGCTCGACGGGGTGTGCACCCTGTGGGCCGCCGACGGGTCGGTGCGGGAGGTCGAGGTGGCGGCGTTCGTCACCGGCAACGGCTCGAACGTCCTGCGCCCCGGTGAGCTGCTGCGGTCGGTGCGCATCCCGGCGGCCGCGCTCCGCTCGCGCACCGCCTTCCGGCGCGCGTCCCTGACCCCGCACGGGCGCTCGGCCGCCGTCGTCATCGGCCGTACCGGCTCCGACGGTGCGGTGCTGACGGTGACCGCCTCGACCGTGCGCCCGCTGCAGCTGCGCTTCGACCGGCTGCCCGGAGCCGCCGACCTCGCCGCCGCGCTGGAGACCGCCGGCCCGACCTGGCACGACGACGTCCACGGGTTGCCGTCCTGGCGCCGGCACATGACCGGGCTGCTCGCCGAGGACGTCCGGGCGGAGCTGGCCCGGTGATCGTCAACGGCCGCGCCGCCGCCCGGGTGCCCGCCCCCGGCCAGTGCCTGCGGACCCATCTGCGGGAGGAGGGCTGGTTCGGGGTCAAGAAGGGGTGCGACACCGGCGACTGCGGCGCCTGCACCGTGCGGGTCGACGGCGAACCGGTGCACAGCTGCATCTACCCCGCGCGCCGCGCCGTGGGCCGGACGGTGACGACGATCGAGGGCCTCGCCGCCGCGGACCTCGTTGCGAAGCCCGCCTCCGGCGACCCGGCCGAGCTGCACCCGGTCCAGCAGTGCTTCCTCGACACCCAGGGCTTCCAGTGCGGGTTCTGCACCGCGGGCATGGTCATGACCGCCGCCTCGCTACCCCCGGAGCAGGCTGCCGACCTCCCGGAGGCGCTCAAGGGCAACCTGTGCCGCTGCACCGGCTACCGGCCGATCGCCGACGCCGTCGGAGGCACGGCTCCTCCGCCGCCGCCGGACACCGGCCCGGTCGGCTCCGACGTCCCTGCTCCGGCCGGCCCCGACATCGTCACCGGGCGGGCCCGCTTCACCCTGGACGTCGAGGTGCCCGGGCTGCTGCACGCCGCGCTCCTGCGCTCTCCGCACGCCTCGGCCTGGATCCGGTCGATCGACCCGACCGGGGCGCTCGCCGTCCCTGGCGTGGTGACCGTCCTGACCTGGGAGGACGCGCCGCCCGTCGCCTACTCCACCGCCCGGCACGAGCACATCGAGGACGACCCCGACGACACCCTCCTGTTCGACCGGACCGTGCGCTTCGCCGGTCAGCGGGTCGCCGCGGTGGTCGCCGAGACCCGGGCCGCGGCCGAGGAGGGGTGCCGGCGGCTGGTCGTGGACTACGAGGTGCGCCCGGCCGTCCTCGACCCCCGCGCGGCTCTCGCGCCCGGTGCTCCGCTGGTGCACGGCGACAAGGTCGACCGTGCCGCCGCCGCCCGCATCTTCGACCCCGGGCACAACACGGCGGCGCGGATCTCCAGCCGGATCGGCGACCTGGCGGCCGGGCTCGCGGAGGCGGCGGCGACCGTCGAGCTCTCCTTCGGCGTGCAGCGGGTGCAGCACGTGAGCCTGGAGACCCACGCGGCGATCGCCTGGCCGGACGGGGACGGGGTCGTGGTGCGCAGCAGCACCCAGGTGCCCTTCCTCACCCGCGACGCGCTGTGCCGGCTGTTCGACCTCCCCCGGAACGCGGTGCGGGTGGTCACCGGCCGGATCGGCGGCGGGTTCGGCGGCAAGCAGGAGATGTTCACCGAGGACGTCGTCACCCTCGCCGCCCTGCGGACCGGCCGGCCGGTGCAGCTGGAGTTCACCCGGGAGGAGCAGTTCACCGCCACGTCCACCCGGCATCCCATGGAGATCACCGTGCGGGCCGGCGCCGACCGCTCCGGGGCCCTGACCGCCCTCGAGGTGCGGGTCCTGGCGAACACCGGCGCCTACGGCAACCACGGCCCCGGCGTGCTCTTCCACGCCTGCGGTGAGTCGATCGCGCTCTACACCTGCCCGGTCAAGCACGTGGAGGCCGTGTCGGCCTACACCCACACCGTCCCCGCCGGGGCCTTCCGCGGCTACGGCCTGAGCCAGACGGCCTTCGCGATCGAGTCCACCCTCGACGAGCTGGCCCGCCGGCTCGACCTGGACCCCGTCGAGCTGCGCCGGCGCAACGTCGTCCGCCCCGGCGACCCCCTGGTCTCGATCGTCGGCGACCACTCCGACGTCGGGCTGCACAGCTACGGCCTGGACGAGTGCATCGACCGGGTGCAGGCGGCGCTGGACGACGGCCGGGGCGAGCCGCTCCCGGAGGAACCGGGATGGCTGGTGGGCCGCGGCGTCGGCATCACCATGCTCGACAGCTCCCCGCCCGGCGGCCATGTCGCCACCACCCGCCTGGTGCGCGATACCGACGGCACGGTCACCCTCTTCGTGGGCACCGCCGAGTTCGGCAACGGCACGACGACGGTGCACGCGCAGCTGGCCGCCGCCGCCCTCGGCGTGAGCCCGGAGTCGGTCCGGGTGGTCTCCTCCGACACCGCCCTCGTCGAGCACGACACCGGGGCGTTCGGCTCCACCGGGACGATGGTGGCCGGCGCCGCCACCCTGCGCGCCGCCGAGGCCATGGCCGAACTCGTCCGGCTCGGCACGCCGGGCCGGCTGGAGACCGAGGGCCGCGCCGACGGCACTCCGCGCACCGCGGCGTTCGCCGTGCACGGCCTGCGCGTCGCCGTGCGCCCGGACACCGGCGAGATCCGGATCCTGCGGAGCGTGCAGGCGGTGGACGCCGGCACCGTGATCAACCCGCGCCAGCTGCGCGGCCAGGTCCAGGGCGGCGCTGCCCAGGCGCTGGGCGCCGCCCTCTACGAGCACGTGGACGTCGACGACCGGGGGCTGGTCACCACGCGCACGCTGCGCGACTACCACGTGCCGGCGTTCGGCGACCTGCCGCCGACCGAGGTGCTCTTCGCCCGGACCGACGATCCGCTCGGCCCGCTCGGCGCCAAGCCCATGAGCGAGGCGCCGTTCAACCCCGTGGCGCCCGCGCTGGCCAACGCGGTGCGGGACGCGACCGGCGTCCGGCTGACCCGGCTGCCGTTCACCGCCGACCGCGTGCACGCCGCCCTGCGCACCGGCGACGAGCCGGCGTCCGGGTCCGCCGGCCTGCCGGTTCTCCCGCACGCGCGCCACTTGCACGAGCAGCCGCTCGGCGCCGAGCCGGCGCACTGACGACCCGACGCCCTGGGGACCCGACGCCCTGGGGACCCGACGCACTGACGACCGGGTGGCGGCCTCCGTCGCCCGGCACCCTCGGAAAGGACGTGACCATGCCCCGTCTCGGGAGCAACAGGTACGGCAAGGCGGAGGTCCGGGTCCTGCGGGTGAGCCGCGGGAGCGAGCGGGACGCCCTCCGCGACTGGAACGTGTCGTCCAGCCTGTCGGGCGACCTCGCCGCGGTGCACCTGTCGGGCGACAACGGGCACGTGCTGCCCACGGACACGCAGAAGAACACCGTCTACGCCTTCGCCCAGCGCCTCGGCGACGTGGAGCCGGAGGCCTTCGCGCTGGCGCTGGGCGAGCACTTCGTCGGCAGCCAGCCGCCGATCACCCGCGCCCGGATCGCCGTCGAGCAGTACGGCTGGCGCCCCGGCCCGGCGGGGCACTCCTTCGTCCGCGACGGAGGCGAGGTGCGGACCACCACCGTCGTCCACGACGAGACCCTCGGCACCACCGTGGTCTCGGGCATCGATGACCTGGTCCTGCTGAACACCACGAACTCGGAGTTCTGGGGGTTCGTCAAGGACGAGCTCACCACGCTGCCGGAGACCAGGGACCGGATCCTCGCCACCCAGGTCAGCGTGCGCTGGCGGTTCCGGAGCACGGCCGTGGACTGGGCCGCGGCCCACGACGCCGCCCGGGAAGCGCTCCTGGCGGCGTTCGCCGACACCTACAGCTACTCGCTGCAGCAGACGCTCTACGCGATGGGCACCCGCATCCTCGGCGCGGTCGGCGACATCTGCGAGGTGCGGCTGACGCTGCCGAACAAGCACCACTTCCTCGTCGACCTCGCGCCCTTCGACCTGGTCAACGACAACGAGGTCTACCTGGCCGCCGACCGCCCCTACGGCCTCATCGAGGGGACGGTCCTGGCCGACGACGCCGACGAGGCGCCGCTCGCCTGGTCGTGAGGGCGGTGCCGGCCCGACGTCGCCGGGCCGGCACCGTGCTCAGGCGCCGGCCTGCGCCGCCAGCACCCGGGCGGCCTCGCGCTCGGCGTCGGCATTGGCCACTCCGGCCCGCGAGCCGGCCAGCTTGGCGCGGATGTGGTCGCCGACGGTGATCGGCGGATAGGGCGAGCCGTCGCCCCTGCAGGTCGGCAGGGTCTCGATGACGGCGTCGATGTTGCCGTCGTGGAAGAACGCCGCGCTGCGCCGGCGCCGGATGGTGCCGTCGACGATCGGCGGCTTGACCCGGTGCAGGGTCGACATCCAGCGGTCGTTGGTCCACCGCGCCATCAGGTCCCCGAGGTTGATCAGCAGCGCGCCGTCGGCCGGCTGGACGTCGTGCCAGCCGCCGTCGAGGCCGAGCA
>DASPIH010000374.1:0-12935 GCA_035629195.1 Blastococcus sp.
GGCGCTGGCGGCCGACGGGCCTGCGGCGGTCCGGCTGGCCGCCGAGCTGGCCGGAACGGGCGTGTTCCGCACCGTGCGCGCCGTCAGCGGCCCGGTGCCCGGAGCCCGCCTGCTCCCCTGAGCGTCGCGGGGCCGGGCTCCGGGCCGCGGGAGGTCCCGGTCAGCCGCCGGCCGTCGTGGGTGCGCGCTTGGCGGCCAGCCGCACCGGGTCGGGCCACTTCACGCTCCACGCCCAGCCGAGCTTCTCGAACGCCCAGATGACGCGGGCGCTGATGTCGATCTGGCCCCGCAGCACGCCGTGCCGCGCGCAGGTCGGGTCGGCGTGGTGCAGGTTGTGCCACGACTCGCCCGCGCTGAGGATGGCCAGCGGCCAGAAGTTGGTCGCCTGGTCCCGGGAGGCGAACGGCCGGTTGCCGACGACGTGGCAGACCGAGTTGATCGACCAGGTGACGTGGTGCAGCAGGGCGATCCGCACCAGGCCCGCCCAGAAGAACGCCGACCAGGCGCCCGCCCAGCTCATGGTCGCCAGACCGCCGACGAGGGCGGGGAGCATCAGGCTGATGAACGCCCAGACGACGAACATCCGGTCGGTCCGGACCAGTGCGGAGTCCTTCAGGAGGTCGGGCGCGTAGCGCGCCATGTTCGTCTTCCGCCGCTCGAAGAGCCAGCCCAGGTGTGCGTGGAACATGCCCTTGAGCAGGGCGCGGGCATCGGTGCCGTACCGCCACGGCGAGTGCGGGTCGCCGTCGCGGTCGGAGAAGGCGTGGTGGCGGCGGTGGTCGGCCACCCACTGCACCACCGGGCCCTGGATCGCCATCGACCCGGCGACCGCCAGGGCGAGGCGCAGCGGCCGCTTGGCCTTGAACGACCCGTGCGTGAAGTAGCGGTGGTACCCCACCGTCACGCCGAGCAGGGTGACGGCGTAGAAACCGACGGCCAGGCCGACGTCGAGCCAGGACAGGCCCCAGCCCCACACGGCCGGGACGACGGCCGCGAGGGCCAGGAACGGCACGATGACGATGACGTAGAGCGTCACGATCTCCAGCACGCTCTTGCGCCGGCCGATCGCGTTGGCCGGCAGCCCGGCATGAGGTGCGGCGACGCGGGGCGGCGCCAGGGGCCGGGTACGAGCAGGAGCGGACAACGGGCCTCCGAGACGACCGGGGTGGGAGTCGGCCGGGCGCACGTCGAGCCCGGGATCGTAGCCGTAACCTACGGCACCGCACCTCGCACGGCGAGCCGGTCCAGGGGCTCCGGGACACGCCGGGGGTGTGCCTCCGGGCTCCGCCGGGCCCTAGGCTCCCGGGTGCGCCGGTGCGGCCGGTGCGCCCTGGGCCGTCCGCCGGTCCGGTGGGGGATGGGGTAATCGGCAGCCCGCCGGCCTTTGGAGCCGGGAAGTCTCGGTTCGAGTCCGAGTCCCCCAGCAAGGTTCCCCAGCAACCCCCCAGCGAGCAGCCCGCTGCCGCCGAACGAGGAGTTCCGTGACTGACGTCCAGCCGGCCCCTGTCCCTGCCGATGCACCGACGGTCGCTGCCGTCGTGGTCCTGGCCGCGGGCCAGGGCACGCGCATGCGCTCGGCCACCCCCAAGGTGCTGCACGGCCTGGGTGGCCGGAGCATGCTCGGGCACGTCCTCGCGGCGGCCGCTCCGCTGGCTGCCGGCACGACCGTCGTGGTGGTCGGCGCCGGCCGGGACGCCGTGGGCGAGCACCTCGCCGCGATCGCCCCGGGAGCGCTGCCCGTCGTGCAGGAGGAGCAGCGGGGCTCCGGTCACGCCGCCGCCGTCGCCCTCGCCGCCGTTCCCGACGTCTCCGGGCCCGTCCTCCTCGTCAACGGCGACGCCCCGCTGCTCCGGGCGGGCACGGTCGCGCGGCTGGTCGGCGAGCACCTGCGGGCCGGCGACTCGCTGACGGTGCTGACCGCGGAGGTCGAGGACGCCACCGGGCTCGGCCGCATCGTCCGGGGTGCCGACGGCGGCGTGCGCGCCATCGTCGAGGAGCGGGACGCCACGGCCGACCAGCGGGCGATCCGGGAGATCAACGCCGGGGTCTACGTCGGTGACGCCGCCGCGGTCCGGGCGGCGCTCGGCCGCATCGAGGCCGACAACGACCAGGGCGAGCTGTACTTCACCGACGTCGTCGGCCTGCTGGTCGGGGACGGCGCCCGCGTCGGCGCCGTCGTCGCCGAGGACCCGGACGACGTGCTCGGCTGCAACGACCGGGTCGAGCTCGCCGCTCGCCGGCGGGTGCTCAACGACCGTGTGCTCGACGAGCTCATGCGCAGCGGCGTCACCGTGGTCGACCCCGCCACGACCTGGGTCGACGTCACCGTGCGCGTCGGCCGGGACGCGGTCCTCGAGCCCGGCACCCAGCTCCAGGGGTCGACCTCCGTCGGCGAGGGTGCCCACGTGGGACCCGACACGACGCTGCTGGACACCGAGGTGGGTGAGGCGGCCACCGTGGTGCGCACCCACGCGGCCGGGGCCCGCATCGGCCGGCAGGTGTCGGTGGGCCCGTTCGCCTACCTCCGGCCGGGCACGGTCCTGGGCGCCGGCTCGAAGGTGGGGACGTTCGTCGAGACGAAGAACGCCCACGTGGGCGAGGGCTCGAAGGTGCCGCACCTGACCTACGTGGGCGACGCGACCATCGGGCGCGGCACGAACATCGGGGCGGCCACGGTGTTCGTCAACTACGACGGCGTGGCCAAGCACCACACGACGATCGGCGACCACGCACGCACCGGGGCGGACAACATGTTCGTGGCGCCGGTGACCGTGGGGGACGGCGCGTACACAGCCGCGGGGTCGGTCATCACCTCCGACGTCCCCCCGGGCGCGATGGCCGTCGGCCGGGCGCCCCAGCGGAATGTGGCAGGATGGGTGCGCCGCCGGCGACCCGGAACGCCCGCTGCGACGGCCGCGGAAGCGGCCGAGAACCGGGCCGGGGCACCCCGGGAGGACGTCTCCGGGCCTTCCCGCGCGGGCCACGACACATAGGGGCAGCCGAGCCATGAGTGTGATCCGACAGACGACGAACAAGAGCCTGATGCTCTTCTCCGGCCGGGCCTACCCGGGACTGGCCGACGAGATCGCCGGGCACCTCGGGGTCACGCCCACCCCCACGGCGTCCTACGAGTTCGCCAACGGTGAGCTGTTCGTCCGGTTCGAGGAGTCGGTTCGCGGGTGCGACGCCTTCGTGGTGCAGAGCCACTCCGCCCCGATCAACACCTGGCTCATGGAGCAGCTGATCATGGTCGACGCGCTGAAGCGCGCCTCGGCCAAGCGGATCACCGTCGTCGCCCCGTTCTTCCCGTACGCGCGGCAGGACAAGAAGCACCGTGGCCGCGAGCCGATCTCCGCGCGCCTGGTCGCCGACCTGTTCAAGACCGCCGGAGCCGACCGGCTGATGGCCGTGGACCTGCACACCGCCCAGATCCAGGGCTTCTTCGACGGGCCGGTCGACCACCTCTTCGCCATGGACCTGCTCGTCGACGAGGTCAAGCGCAAGTGGGGGCACTGCGACCTCACCGTCGTCTCGCCGGACTCCGGCCGGGTCCGGGTCTCCGAGCGGTGGAGCGACAAGCTCGGCGGTACCCCGCTGGCCTTCATCCACAAGACGCGCGACGTCACCCGCCCCAACGAGGTCGTCGCCAACCGCGTCGTCGGTGAGGTCGAGGGCCGGGTGTGCATCCTGGTCGACGACATGATCGACACCGGCGGCACCATCGCCAAGGCCGCCGAGACGCTGTTCGCCGAGGGCGCCACGGACGTCATCATCGCGGCGACCCACGGTGTCCTCTCGGGACCGGCCGTCGACCGGCTGAAGAACAGCCGGGTCAGCGAGGTGCTGGTCACCAACACGCTGCCCATCGAGCCGGCCCGCCAGTTCGACAAGCTCACCGTGCTGTCCATCGCCCCCCTGCTGGCGCAGGCGATCAGGGCGGTCTTCGAGGACGGGTCGGTGACCAGCCTCTTCGACGGGGCCAGCTGAGGAGGATCCGGTCCTCCTCGTCCCTCGCACGCCCGGGACGGGGCCGCGGTCGTCCACGGCACGTCGCGTCGCGTATCGTCTGTCCCGTTGCCCGGCGAGGGAGCGGTCCGTCCGACTCCGTTATCGACGTGCGTGTGCCCATCGAGGGCGCGTTGCGCCCGGTCGCCGGCACGCACGCAGACCCTCTTCGCTAGGAGCACATCACCGTGGCTGACTTCCGCCTCGTCGCCGAGACCCGCACCGAGTTCGGCAAGGGGAGCGCCCGCCGCACCCGTCGTGCCGGCCGCGTCCCCGCCGTGCTCTACGGGCACGGCCAGGACGTCGTCCACCTGTCGCTGCCCGCGCGCGAGTTCGCCGCGGCCCTGCGCAACGGCGGCTCGAACGTCCTGCTGACCGTCGTGCTGGACGGCACGGAGCAGCTCGCGCTGACCAAGGCCGTGCAGCGCGACCCGCTGACCCGCCAGCACGAGCACGTCGACCTGCTGCTCGTCCGCCGTGGCGAGAAGACGACCGTCGAGGTCCCGATCGTGGTCGTCGGTGAGCCGGCGCCCGACGCCATCCCGAACCACCAGCTGAACACCGTCTCGATCGAGGCCGACGCCACGCGCCTGCCCGAGAGCATCGAGGTCGACGTCACCGGGCGCAGCGCCGGGCAGAACGTCACCGCGGGCGACCTGGCCCTGCCCGCCGGCTCGACGCTGATCACCGACCCCGAGGCCCTGGTCATCGGCTTCCTGGGTGCGCCCACCGCCGAGGCCCTCGAGGCGGAGCTCGCCGAGGCGGAGGCCGAGGCCGGCATCGAGCGCGAGGAGTCCGGCGAGGCGGCCGGCGGCACCGGCGAGGGCGACGTCGTGCCCGAGCCCTCCGCCCAGGGCAGCGGCGAGTCGATGGACGCGGCGGAGAAGTCCGCCGACAACGGCTGAGGCATCCGCTGACCGAGAGCACTGCCCGCAGGGGCGCCGGCACCGCCGGCGCCCCTGCGGTGTCCCCTGCGCCCGAGGGCCCGTTCCTCGTCGTCGGGCTGGGCAACCCGGGGCCCGGCTACGCCGGGAACCGGCACAACGTGGGAGCGATGGTGCTCGAGGAGCTGGCCCGCCGTGCCGGGATCCGGCTCGCCGCGGGCAAGGGCGCCCGTGCGCGGGCGGTGTCCGGCGAGGGTCACCTGGCCGGTCGGCGGGTCGTCCTCGCCCAGCCCCTCACCTACATGAACGAGTCCGGCGGTCCCGTGCGCGGTCTGCTGGACTACCACAAGCTGCCGCCCGAGCAGCTCGTCGTCGTCCACGACGAGCTGGACATCCCCTTCGCAGTCGTGCGGCTCAAGCGGGGCGGTGGCGAGGGCGGGCACAACGGCTTGCGGTCCATCACCCGCTCGACGGGGAGCAAGGACTACCTGCGGGTGCGGGTGGGTGTCGGTCGCCCGCCGGGACGGCAGGACCCGGCCGACTTCGTCCTCAAGGACTTCTCCGCGACCGAGCGCAAGGAGCTCGACCTCCTGGTCGTCGAGGCAGCCGACGCCACGGAGCTGCTGCTCACCGCCGGCCTCGAGGCCGCGCAGAACCAGGTGCACCCCCGCACCTGAGCCCGCCGCCTGCCCCCTCCGGGCGAGACGAGCGGCACCAACGGGTGAACGGTCACGCTCCGTGTTGACCATCGAGATGACGCTCTGTGAGTGTGGCGCCTGAATCGCACACCGGCGTGCCAGCAACCAGCTGCTCGAAGATCTGTTGACGGGTCCTCGCTGCGCGGTTGCTCACGCCGAGTGATCTCGTTCGGGGGGACGACATGCTTCTGGATCGACAGCACGCAACCACGGCAACTGTGATCCTGCCGGGGTCACCCGGCAAGTCGGCCAGGTCCGCGATGCCGCGTCCCTGTCCCGCCGTGCGTCGCTCCTCGCCGGGATGGGTGCGCTCCTACACCGTCGCGCTGGTCCTCGCGGAGGTCGCGTTCGCCGCCGTCGCCGGTGGCGCGGTCCTCGGAACCCAGGGGCAGCCTGTCGTCCCGGGGTCGCCGCTGTCCTGGGCCGCCGTGGTCCTGCTCGCCGCCTGGCCGGTCCTGCTGGGCGGGACCGGCGCCTACGCCGAGCGCGTCTACGGCACCGGCAGCGACGAGTACCGCCGGGTCATCGCGGCAGGCTTCCTGCTGCTCGCCTCGGCCAGCTTCCTGTCCTACATGGCGGCGCTGGACCTCAGCCGCGCCCTCGTCGTCGTCGCGATCCCCGCGCTCACCGGCGTCACGCTGCTCGGCCGGCTGGTGGCCCGCCGCCGGCTGCGTCAGCTGCGGGCGGCGGGGCGCTGCACGAAGAAGGTCGTCGTCGTGGGCCGGGGCGGAGCCGTCCTCGAGCTGGTGAGCCGCCTGCAGCGGGAGCAGTACGCCGGGCTGGACGTCGTCGCCGCGGCCGTGACCCCGACCGACCGGGTCCGGGTGGCCGAGCGGACCGGTGTGCCGGTCGGGGGCCTGGACGACGTGCTGGCGCTCGCCGACACGTACGAGGCGGACACGATCGCCGTCACCTCGGCCAGCGAGACCGCCGCCCAGTACCTGCGCCAGCTCTCCTGGCAGCTCGAGGGCACGGGTATCGAACTGCTGGTGGCGCCGGGTCTGATCGAGGTGGCCGGCCCCCGGTTGCACATCCGCCCCTTCGAGGGCCTGCCCCTGCTCTCGGTCGAGCAGCCCTCCTTCGAGGGGTGGCGCCGGGTCGTGAAGGGCGGGGTCGACCGCTGCGCCGCCGCCCTGGCGCTGCTGCTGCTCGCCCCGGTCCTGCTGGTCATCGCGGTCGCCGTCGGGTCCACCAGCCCGGGGCCGGTCCTGTTCCGCCAGGAGCGCGTGGGCCTCAACGGGCAGACCTTCACGATGCTGAAGTTCCGCAGCATGGTGGTCGACGCGGACCGGCAGCTGGAGACCCTGCGCAGCGACAACATCTCCGACGGCCTGCTCTTCAAGCTCCGCGCCGACCCGCGGGTCACCCCGGTGGGCCGCGTGCTGCGCCGCCTGTCGCTCGACGAGCTGCCCCAGCTGCTCAACGTGCTCGGCGGCTCCATGTCCCTGGTGGGACCGCGGCCGCCGCTGCCGGCCGAGGTGGCGCGCTACGACACGTCGGTCAGCCGCCGGCTGCTGGTCAAGCCGGGCCTGACCGGTCTGTGGCAGATCTCGGGACGCAGCGACCTGTCGTGGGAGGAGTCCGTGCGGCTCGACCTGCGCTACGTCGAGAACTGGTCGCTGGCCCTCGACGTGCTCATCCTCTGGAAGACCGGGCGCGCGGTGCTCTCCCGCTCGGGTGCGTACTGACCCGTTCCGGCGCTGACCAGCCTGTTTCCACCTCACCCCCTCGGGTCAGAGGCTCAGCCGAGCGGGGTCGGACGGCCCTCCGGCCGGTACACAATTCCTCGTCCAAGCGGCGGACGTCCCCGTCGCCCCAGCAGCCGACCGATCGGATCATGACGTGACCCCGATGAACATCGCGATGATCGGGACCCGGGGCGTGCCCGCTCGCTACGGCGGCTTCGAGACCGCCGTGGAGGAGGTCGGCCGGCGGCTGGCCGACCGCGGTCACCGGGTCGTCGTCTACTGCCGCACCGTTCCGGGCGTGCCCGAGCGGCCCGCGGGCCACCTCGGCATGGAGCTGGTCCACCTGCCCGCGGCACGCCGCCGCTCGTTGGAGACGCTCAGCCACTCGGCCCTCTCCGTCGCCCACCTGCTGGCGCACCGCACCGACACCGCCTTCGTGTTCAACTCGGCCAACTCCCCGCTGCTGCCGGTGCTGCGCGCGTTCCGCATCCCGTTCGCGACGCACGTGGACGGGCTGGAGTGGAAGCGCGCCAAGTGGGGTGGCAGCGGCCGGCGCTACTACCGCATGGCGGAGTCCCTGGCGGTGCGGTGGTCCGACGCGCTCATCGCCGACGCGCAGGGCATCGCCGACTACTACCAGCGCGAGTTCGGCGCGCCGACCACGCTGCTGACCTACGGCGCCCCGCTGGTCCGGCCCGGCAGCGACCGGCTCGCCGAGCTCGGCCTCGCGCCCGGCGGCTACCACCTGGTGGTGGCCCGCTTCGAGCCGGAGAACCACGTCGACGTGATCGTCGACGGCTACCGGCGCAGCGACGCCCGCAAGCCGCTGGTCGTGGTGGGCTCGGCGCCCTACTCCGACGAGTACACCGCCCGGGTGCACGCGCTGGCCGACGAGCGGGTGCGCTTCCTCGGCGCCGTCTGGGACCAGGAGCAGCTCGACCAGCTGTACGCGAACTCCTTCACCTACCTGCACGGCCACTCCGTCGGCGGGACGAACCCTTCGCTGCTGCGCGCCATCGGTGCCGGCGCGAGCGTGCTCGCCTACGACGTGGACTTCAACCGCGAGGTCGTCCTCGAGTCCGGCCGGTTCTTCGGCAGCGCAGCGGACGTGGCAGCGCTCGTGGACGGGGCGGAGGCGGATCCGGACGGCGTCCGGGCTGCCGGGCTCCGCGCGCGGGAGCTGGCCACCCGGTACGACTGGGACTCCGTGGCCACCGGCTACGAGGACCTCGCCCGGCGCCTGGCCGCGGGCGACGTCCCGGCCCGCCGGCCGTCGGGACGTCGCTCGACCGCAGGCCTCTCGGGCGCCACCGTGCGCGACCTCGCGGCGGTCCGCGACCTGCCCCCCGTGCCCCGCCCGCGGTCGGTCGCGGGCTTCCCGGACGACGGTCTCGGCGTCCTCCCGCTGCCGGGGGCCCAGCAGTGACGGTCCTCGAGCAGCCGGCCGCGGCGGCCCCGGAGTCGTTCTCGGCGACGGTGCGGCGCCTGGCGTCGGCGCAGAAGGGTGCCACGGGCGCCCCCGCCTACTCGCGGTTCGTCAACCGCCCGCTCGGCCGGCTGCTCGCCGCGCTGGCCTACCGCGCGGGTCTCACCCCGAACGCGGTTACCGCGATCAGCGCCGTGTTCACCGCCCTGGGCATCGCCCTCCTCGCGCTCGCCCGCCCGTCGGTGCCGATGGGGCTGGCCGTCGCGGGCTGCCTGGTGCTCGGCTACGCCCTCGACTCCGCAGACGGCCAGGTCGCCCGGCTGCGGGGCGGTGGGTCGCCGGCGGGGGAGTGGCTGGACCACATGGTCGACGCGGCCAAGGCCTCCAGCCTGCACCTGGCCGTGCTCGTGGGCTGGTACCGCGCGGACGTCGTCGACGGTGCCTGGCTGCTGGTGCCGCTGGGCTACTGCGTCGTCGACGCCGTCACCTACTTCGGCACGATGCTCAACGAGGCGCTGCGCGCCCAGCACGGTGCCGCCACCCGGGCGCAGCCGACCGCCGAGAGGGTGGGCGTCGGCCGCTCGCTGCTGACGCTGCCGACCGACTACGGCCTGCTGGCCTGCATCTTCGTGCTGTTCGGGGCGCCGGCGCTGTTCGTGCCGGCGTACACCGCGCTCTTCCTGGCGGCGGCGGGGTTCCTCGCGCTCGCCTCGATCAAGTGGTTCCGAGAGATGGGCAGGTTGCCTCGATGAACGTTCCTGACGACGGACGACCCGTTCCGTCGCACCGGCAGGAAGGGCTCGTCGGTGCCGCTGCGGCGGTGATCGTCAGCGCCCTGGTAGTCCTCGGCCTGGTGATCAGCGACCCCGGCGCCGGGGATCGGCCTGCCGACGCGGCCGCGGCTCCGTCCGCCGGGTCCTCGTCCGCCGGGTCCTCGTCGTCGACCGGTGTCCCGGCCGACGGGTCAGCCGAACCGGCTCCGGCGGCGCCCGATTCACTCGCCCCGGTGGGGGACGCCTCCGCGCTGCCCGTAGCGCTGCCGGCCGTCGCATTGGACCAGGAGGCCTCGGGGGAGGACGGGGTCAAGGCTCAGGTCGTGTCCTTGGAGGCCATCGACGCGACCGCCGTGGGCGTCGGCAACATCGCCGGACCGGCCCTGCGCGCCACCGTGCGTCTCACCAGCGCGACGTCGGAACCCGTGGACCTGGACCTGGTGAGCGTCACCCTGACCCACGGTGCGGACGGAACGCCGGCATCGCCGCTGGACGACCCGTCGCGCGCCCCCTTCGCGGGCATGCTCGAGGCGGGGGAGACGGCCGAGGGCGTCTACGTGTTCACCGTGCCCGAGGACGACCGCGACGCCGTGACCGTGACCGTCGGCTACCGGGCCGGGGCCCCGTTCCTGGTCCTCAGCGGGTCGGCGGACTGACCCGATTCTCCTTCAGCACCACCCTGCAGGGCCCCGGCGGACGCCGGGGCCCTGCAGCGCATCTGCGGCAGCCCGCTTCTCACCCAGAGTGATGATCGACCGCGGAGGGCCCGGCCTGGGAGCGGAGAGCGTCACCGGTTCAGGGGATGTCGACGCCTCGACGGTGACGCTTAGTGTTCGTTTGCTGGTCCACGGAGACCGGCGACCAGTGCGCGCGACAACGGGGGAACCGCATGTCTTCACACTCGGCTGCCTGGGGCAGATCGCTCCTGGCCGGCCTCGTCAGCCTTCTGGTGGGGGTCGGGGCCGTGACGCTGCCGACACCGGCGTTGGCCGATTCGGCGCCGCTGGACCCCGCGGCCCCGACGACGCCCACCACGGTCAGCGCCGACCCGCTGCCCACGGTCCAGATCAACGGCGTCGCGTGGGCGCAGATCGTCGTCGGCAACACGGTGTACGTCGCCGGCAGGTTCACCAGTGCCCGTCCGGCCGGTGCCCGCGCGGGCACTTCCGAGACGCCGCGCAACAACCTGCTCGCCTACGACATCCGCACCGGCGCGCTGATCACCTCCTTCGCGCCGAACCTCAACGCGCAGGCCGTCTCGCTGGCGGCCTCGCCGGACGGCACCCGCCTCTACGTGGGTGGGGACTTCACCCAGGCCGACGGCCAGGCCCGCTTCCGCATCGCGGCGTACGACACGGCAACGGGGCAGCTGGTCAGCGGCTTCCGCCCGTCCGCCAACAGCCAGGTGCGGGCGATCGCGGCCACCAACACCACCGTCTACCTCGGCGGCCAGTTCTCCGCGGTCGGCAGTTCCGCCCGCAACCGGCTCGCCGCCGCGCGGGCCAGCGACGGCGCGCTGCTGGCCTGGGCGCCGCAGCCCGGGGTCGGCTCGACGGCCGGCAACAAAGACGGCAACACCGCGACCAGCCGCGACGTCATGGCCATGGTCCTGGCCGGGACCAACCAGGTCGTGGTCGGCGGGCGCTTCGACTCGCTCAACGGCACCAAGGCCACCGGCGTGGGGGCGCTGGACGCCACCAGCGGCGCCACCAAGCCGTTCGCGGCGAACGCCTTCATCACCAACCAGGGCGTCAACTCGGCCGTCTACAGCCTGAGCACCGACGGCACGAACGTCTACGGGACGGCCTACGACTACTTCGGCCCCGGCAGCCTGGAGGGCACGTTCGTGGCGGCTGCCAACGGCGGCACGGTGCGCTGGTTCGCCGACTGCCGCGGCGACACCTACTCGTCGTTCCCGGTGGCTGGCGCGGTCTACACCGCGTCGCACGCCCACGACTGCCGCAACATCGGCAGCTTCGCCGACACGGACCCGAAGTCCTTCTGGCACGGCAATGCCTTCAGCATGGCGGCGGCGGGAGTCAACACCACCGCCAACAACTGGAACGGCGGCCGACTGGCCGGCCAGCCCGCTCCCGCTCACCTGGCGTGGCACCCGATCTTCGACGCCGGCAGCTTCACCGGGCAGTTCCAGGCCGGCTGGACGGTCTCGGGCAACTCGCAGTACCTCGTGTACGGCGGCGAGTTCCCGTTCGTGAACGACGTAGCCCAGCAGGGCCTGGTGCGCTTCGCCCTGCCGACCGCCGCGCCGAACAAGGCCAAGCCGCGGACGTCGGGGCCCTTCGCCCCGACGGCCACGATGAACCCGGGCGCGGTGCGGCTGTCCTGGCCGGCCGTGTGGGACCAGGACAACGAGTACCTGACCTACCGCGTCCACCGCGACGGCACGACCGGGACGCCGGCCTGCGAGGTCGTGCAGCCGTCGCGGTGGTGGAAGCTGCCGACGTACAGCTGTTCGGACACCGGTGCCACCGCTGGGTCGCACACCTACCGGGTCGTCGCCGTCGACGCGTTCGGCAACAGCCTGACCTCCAGCACCATCACGGCGACCGTGCCGTCCGGCAGCGCCGGCAGCGGCGGCCGGCCCTACGACACGCTGGTGGACTCCGACGGCGCGGTCGACCACTGGCGGCTGGGCGAGACGTCGGGCACGACGGCCTACGACTATGCCGGTCGGAACAACATGACCGTCGGCTCGGGCGTCACCCGCAACGTCACCGGCGCGATCGCCGGCGACGGGGACAAGGCGTACCGGTTCAACGGGACCTCCACCGGTTCCGCCGCGACCCAGACCGCCCAGGCCAGCCCGCAGGTCTTCACCGTGGAGGCGTGGTTCCAGACCACGACCACCGGCGGCGGGAAGATCGTCGGCTTCGGCAATGCGCGGACCGGCCTGAGCACCGCGTACGACCGGCACATCTACATGGACGCGCAGGGCCGGGTGTACTTCGGCGTCTACAACGGGGCCAAGCGCACCGTGCAGACCACGGCCGCGCTCAACGACGGTCGCTGGCACCACGTCGCGGGCACCCTGAGTCCCGGCGGCCTGGCGCTCTACGTCGACGGCGTGCTGGTCAGCAGCCGCACGGACGTGATCTCCGCCAACGGCATCACCGGTTACTGGCGGGTCGGCGGTGACACGAGCTGGAGCGTCGGTCAGAACTGGTTCGCGGGGCAGGTCGACGAGGTCGCCGTCTACTCCCGTGCCCTCTCCGCCGGGGAGATGGCCGACCACCACCGGGCCGGGACGACCGGGCAGGCGCCCAACACGGCTCCGGCGGCGGCGTTCACCTCCACGGTGAACGGGCTGGCGGTGTCGGTGGACGGCTCGGGGTCCCGGGACGCCGAGGGGCCGGTGGCCTCCTACGGGTGGGACTTCGGGAACGGCTCCACCGGAACGGGTGCGACGGCGTCGCACACCTACGCGGCGGCCGGCACGTACA
>DASPIH010000375.1:0-8656 GCA_035629195.1 Blastococcus sp.
CGTCCGACGTACGCTTCCCGGCGATCCGGACCGCGTGCCGCGACAGCACCGAGCCCGCGCGCCGCCAGACGAGAGGCACGTCGCCATGAACTCCACCCTGACCAGGGTCACCAACGCCGTCGTGGCCCGGTTGATGTCCACGGTCGTCAACCCACTGATCAAGGCCCCGACCATCTCGCTGACCAGCCGGGAGGTCGCCGACGCGGTGCCCGTCTCGGTGCCGACCCGCCACGGTGACGTCCGGTGCTACATCACCCGGGCAGCCACCGGTGCACCGCTCGCCACGGGGGCCGCCGGTCCGCCCGTGCACATCCACATCCACGGCGGCGCCTTCCTGTCCGGGGTGCCGCGGCAGAACGACAACCTGGTCCGCAGCATCGCCGGTGAGGTCGGCGCGACGGTGGTCAACGTCGAGTACACGAAGGCACCCGTGGCCCGCTACCCCCGGGCCCACGAGGAGTGCTACGACGTCCTGCGGTGGGTTCAGCGCTTCGGGGACGTCATGGGCTGGGACGGTGCGCGGGTGTCGATCTCCGGGGTCAGCGCCGGCGGGAACCTCGCCCTCGGAGCCCTGGAGCAGGCCCGGCTCGGTGGTGACCCGGCGCTCCGCGCGGGCGTCCTCATCGTGCCCGCCGTCGACCAGACCATCCCGCCCGAGCAGTACACCTCTCCCCTGCCGCCGTCCGCCGCCGAGGCGCACCCCCCCTTCGTGAGTCCGCGCCTGGTCCGCCTGAGCCAGGAGAACTACTTCGCCGATGCCACGCGCCGTGCGGAGCCCCTCGCGTCCCCGGTGCTGAACGATGCGGGGATCGCGGCACTCCCACCCCTGCTCGTGGTCACCGCGGAGCGGGACTCGATCCGTGCCCAGGACGAGCGCTTCATCGACCTGGCCCGCGCGAAGGGGGTGTCCGTGACCGACCACTGCATGAGCGGCGTCGACCACGGCTTCCCGGAGAGCTCCAAGAAGGAGGACGAGGCCGCGGTGCGGGAGATGGCAGAACTCGTGCGCGTGCACCTGACCGCACACCTCGCCTGAACCGCCCGGCGCAGCGGACGGGCGGCGCAGCCGGCTGACGCCTCGCGCCGCACGGCACGAGGGGCGCCCACCAGGTGGTGGGCGCCCCTCGTGCGTGCAGGGCTCAGTGCGCGAGGACCGGCGCCGCGTCGGGATCCCGCTCGATCGCACCGTGCGGGAGGAGCAGCGCGCTGATCACCGCGCCGACCGCCAGGATGACGGCCGACCAGGCGAACACCGTGGTGTAGCTGCTGACCGACGCCGCGACCATCGCCGCCGGGTCCGACGGGTCGACGCCGACCAGCGCGTCCGCCGCCGCGGATGCGGCCAGGGCGCTCAGCACCGCGGTCGCGATCGACCCACCGATCTGCTGGAAGGTGTTCACCGCGGCCGACGCCACACCGGCGTCCTCGGCGCGGACGCCGAGGGTGGCGGCGGAGAAGGCCGGCGCCATCACGAAGCCCATGCCGAGACCGACGACCACGAGCCCCGGGACGACGCCCGTCCAGTACGCACTGTCGACGTCGAGCTGGACCAGGAGCAGCATCCCGGCCGCGGCGACCAGGAAGCCCAGCGTGACCGGGACCTTGACGCCGATCCGGCCCACCAGGGACGTGGAGCTCTGGGCGGCCACCATCAGCGACAGGATCATCGGCACGAAGGCCAGCCCGGTCGGCAGCGGCTCGTACCCGAGCACCGTCGACATGAAGTAGGTCAGGAACAGGAAGACACCGAAGATGCCGGCCGAGGCCAGCGCGATCGCCGCGAACGCGCCGCCGCGGGTGCGGTTGGTGACCACCCGCATGGGCAGCAGGGGGTGCGCGACGCGGGTCTCGACGATCACGAAGGCGGCGAGGAGGACGACGCCGGCACCGATGAAGCCCAGCGTGGTGCCCGAGCTCCAGCCCTCGGTCTCGGCCGATCCCAGGCCGTAGACCAGGGACACCAGACCGGCGATGCTGAGCAGGGCTCCGGGGACGTCCAGACCGGGGGCGCCGGCGACGCGGGGCTCGTGACGCGGCAGGACAAGCAGCGCGCCGATGATCGCCGCGATCGCGATGGGCACGTTGACGTAGAGGCACCAGCGCCAGGAGAGGTACTCGGTCAGCGCGCCGCCGAGGATGAGGCCGACCGCGCCACCGGCGCCGGAGATCGCACCGAAGATCGCGAAGGCACGGCCGCGGTCCCTGCCCTCGGCGAACGTGACGGTGAGCAGCGACAGCGCCGCCGGGGCCAGCAGGGCACCGAAGACGCCCTGAGCCGCTCGAGCGGTGACCAGCATGCCGAATCCTTCCGCGGCGCCACCGACTGCGGACGCGACCGCGAATCCGGTCAGCCCGACGAGGAACAGCAGCTTGCGACCGAACAGGTCGGCGAGCCGGCCGCCCAGCAGCAGCAGGGAGCCGAAGGCGAGGGCGTAGGCGGTGACGATCCACTGCCGGGCGTCGTTGCCGAACCCGAGGTCGGCCTGCGCGGTCGGCAGCGCGATGTTCACGATGGTCGCGTCGAGGACGACGACCAGCTGAGCGAGGGCGACGACGGCGAGGACCCACCAGCGGCGCGTGCCGCCACCCTCCTCGGCCGCCGGAGGATGACGCCGGGATGTGTCCCGTTCGCGGTCGATGGTCGAGGTCACGCATTCCTCCGTGGAAGTGGAAGGTCTTTTCCGTTTCTGCTGCCGACGGTAGCATCGGAAGTGAACACGTCATTCCACTTATCCCTAGGCAGGTCCCATGTCCTCCGTCACACCGACGCGCGAGGCGGGATGCCGCCCGCTGCGCCGTGACGCCGAGCGCAACCGGCAGCTCATCCTGGACGCGGCCCGGGAGGTGTTCGCCGTGCGCGGCCTGGATGCCGGGTTCGACGAGATCGCGCGTGCGGCCGGAGTCGGAGCGGCGACGGTGTACCGCCGGTTCCCCGACCGCTCGGACCTCGTCGATGCGCTCTTCGAGCAGGAGCTCGAGCAGATGGTCGCCCGGGCGCAGGACGCCGCCACCGACCCGGACGCCTGGGCGGGGCTGTGCGGGTTCCTCCGGTGGATGGTGGAGCTGCAGGCACGCAATCGAGGCCTCGCCCAGGTGCTCGCCGCGACCGGTCACGGCACCGAGCGGATCGACGACGACAGGGCGCAGATCGCGGCGATCGTCGACGCCCTCGTGGTCCGTGCACAGCACGACGGAGTGCTCCGTGCCGATGTCGTGGCGCTCGACCTCCTGCTGGCGATGGTCCTGGTCGCCCAGGCGGGCGACGTGGACGATCCCGCATCACGTGAGCGCCTGGGCACCCTCGTGCTCGACGGGTTCCTGACCCGCCGGGATCGCCCCACGGCTCTCCCGCCCTCGGCGCCGACCGAGCAGGACGTGGCGCGGGTCCTCGAGCCGCTCCGCCGCTCCAGGACCGTCGCCCGCCCGCGCTGAACCACCGGACCCGGCCTCGCTCGCAGGAACAGGAGACCATCGTGACCTCGCCGGACCTGGCACGCCCGGGTCGACACGTCGGCACGCCGCAGCTCACGGACCAGCCCGTCCTGGGCCTGGAGGTCCTCGAGCGCCTGGGACCGGCGCGGCCCGAGCTCGTCCGCTTCCTCCTCGAGTACAAGTTCGGGATCGAGGAGGTCCAGACGAAGATCGGGATCCTGCAGCAGGAGTTCCAGGCCCTGCACGAGTACTGCCCGATCGAGCACGTCAGTTCCCGGCTCAAGTCACCGAACTCGATCCGCGACAAGATCGAACGGAAGAACGTCCAGGCGACTCTTCCCGCGATCCGGTCCACCATCACCGACATCGCCGGCCTGCGGATCACGTGCAGCTTCGCCTCCGACGTCTACCGGATGGCCGAGTCGCTCGGCCGGCAGCCGGATCTGACGGTGCTGCACGTCAAGGACTACATCGCCCGGCCCAAGCCGAACGGGTACCGCAGCCTCCACATGGTCGTCACCGTCCCGGTGTACCTGTCCTCATCCGTCGTCGAGATCCCGGTGGAGATCCAGCTGCGCACGGTGGCCATGGACTTCTGGGCCAGTCTCGAGCACAAGATCCACTACAAGTACCGGAACGACGTCCCCGACGACGTACGCACCCAGCTGCGCGAGGCAGCCGCGACAGCCCACGAACTGGACACGCTGATGGAGGGCCTGCACGTCCGGGTGCACGGGACGTGACGAGCCTGCTCGAGAAGGAAACGGGGCGCCCGGTGGGGAGCCTCCGCCGCGTCACGGACGACGACTAGACGGAGGCTCGGGGGCGGGCACCGCTGCTCAGTGCGTCAGCTGCCACTTGAGCGCGGCCGCCGCGGCGGCGATGACCGCCAGGACGAACCCGGCCATGAACACCCGTGTCGAGCTCCGCTCCCCCGACACCCACGCCACCACCGATCCGGTCAGGGCGAGCCGGAGGTCGACCAGCGCGAGCGCCAGCACGAGCACCACGTCGGCGTCCAGGAGTTCCGTCCACGCCAGCAGGAGCAGCGCAGCGGGTGCGCCGGCCGACGTCGCGATGGGAAGTGCATCCCGCAGCTCGCGCCGGACCACGGCGCCGTCCAGGGACCGGCCCTCGCGGACCCGCAGTCCGACCGCCTCACCCACGGTGTGGGCGACGTAGGTGGAGATCCCTACTCCGAGCAGGTAGAGCACGCCCTTGGGCCCCCGCAGGTCGTCGGGCTGCAGGGCGATCAACGCTGCCATCACCAGCACGTTGCCGTACACGTAGGCGGACACGCGGCTCGCGACGTCCTCGCGGGGCAGGTCCGCAGGTACAGGTGGCGGGCCGCCCACCCGAGGGGCGCTGTGCCTGCTCACCTGGCCGGTCCGGGAACTGATCGCCGAGCCCACATGTCGAACCGTCCTCCGTGTCGCGGCATCCGCTCCCCCGGGCCTCGCCGTCGCCGTCGCCGTCCATGTCACCACGCGGCTGTCCCCCGCCCGGTCGCCGGGTCGGCGCGGTGCACGCCCGTGACCGCGGACTGCAGGGGCCGCGGCCGGCAGCGAGGCCCCGCGGTCGGCTGACGCAGGGCCTCGGCCGGGCAGGACGACGGTCAGTCGTCGACGCGGAACCCGATCTTCAGGGTCACCTGGAAGTACGCGACGTCGCCGTCGACGACCTGCCCCCGGATCTGCTGGGTCTCGAACCACTCGATGTTGCGCACCGTCTGCGTGGCCTTGGTGATGGCGGTGCGGATGGCGTCGTCGACGCTGGTGGGGCTGCTCCCGACGATCTCGCTGAGCCGGTAGACGTGGTTGCTCATGACGGCCTCCAGGGCCTCGGACCCGGCCGACGGCCGGGGCGTTGGACGGCGCGGGCCCCGCGGGACCACAGGTCGAGCGTCGACGACGGAGCCGGCGACCGGGGAACGCAGATCATCATGCACTCCCCCGTCGTCGGATTCCTCTCCTGCAGGCGCCGGTCGCTCGGGCGTCCGGTCGAGAGCGCGGATGGCCGCCGCCCCGCGACACGCGCGGGCCGGCGGCCATCCGTGACGGCGTCCGCTGACGCGTCCTGCCGGAGATCAGAAGGCGTACGGCCCGAAGCGACCCCAGGCCACGAACACCGCCAGGGCGAACAGCACGAGGTTGGTCACGATCATCGGCGTCTCCTTGCGGCGGGCGTGGGTGACCGCGGCGCCCAGCATGAGCAGGGCCAGGCCGGTGGCGGCGAGGGGCACCAGGATCGTGGCGACGTCGAACACGGCGGGCAGGATCAGCCCCAGTGCGCCGAGGACCTCGAGGGCTCCGATGGCCTTCACCGCCCCGTCGCCGAAGTCATCGGTCCAGCCCATGCCGGACTCGGCCAGCTTGGCCTTCGGCTGGGTGAGCTTCATGAGCCCGGCAGCCAGGAAGGCGGCGGCGAGCACCCCGGCGACGATCCACAAGACGATGTTCACGATCTGACCTCTCGGACGAATTACTTGACGTTACAAGTAACCCTAGAGGCCCGTACTTGCAGTGTCAACTAACTCCACGTGTCTCACCAATTGTGATGCGTAATCGAGATGAGGCCTGGGTATCCTCGAGGCCGGTCGGCAGATCAGGGGGAGGACGGCATCGCATGCCCTTTCCACCGCGCCGCCGTCGCCTCCGCGACGACCCCCCGGACGGGCAGCAGTGGACCGACCCGGTGCCCACCAGGCGCATGCCACGGCCGGTCGCCGACGACCAGCCCGTTCGGCACGGCGACCCGTGGGCGGGTTCCGCCCCGCCCGACCCGTGGCCCACGCCGCCACGCCGGTCCCGGCCGTGGGCGCGGCCTCCCGTGCCGGAAGCCGCACCTCCGCAGGCGCACCCTCGCCCGGACACCCGACGCCGCCGGGATGCCGTTCCGCCCCCGGCGGACCCGACCCCCCGCAAGCGACACCGGCTGCGCCGCCGCGCCGCCCGGCTCCTGGTGATCGCCTTCCTGCTGCAGGCGCTGGTGATGCTGTCCCTCCGCTGGATCGACCCGCCGACGACGGCGTTCATGCAGGCCAACGAGCAGGGCGCCGTCCAGCAGTCGGTGCCGGTCGAGCACGTGTCCCGGAACTTCCTCGCCGCCGTGATCGCCCACGAGGACCAGCCGCTCCCGTACCGCGACGGCGCCTTCACCTGGGACGAGCTGTTCGGCCGCGCCCAGGCACACCTGCGCGGTGAGGAGGACCCCTCCGGTTCGACCATCCCGCAGCAGGTGGCCAAGAACCTCTTCCTCAACCAGGAGATGAGCGCGTGGCGCAAGGCCGTCGAAGCCGGCCTGTCGGCGGAGCTGGCGCTGGTGCTCGACGACCGCCGCATGCTCGAGCTCTACGTGAACTACGCGCAGCTCGGTCCCGAGGTGTACGGCATCTGCGCGGCATCCTGGTACTACTTCGACAGCCCGCCGTCGACGCTGTCCGTCGACCAGGCGGTGCAGCTGGTCGGGCTGCTGCCGTCTCCCGGGCACGTGCAGCGGGCGCCCGGCGGAGGGCTGGACTTCGACGTGGCCGACGGCCTCGGCTGGCTGTCGCGCTCGCACGTCGTCAACGCCCAGAACCGGGTGCCGCGGCACATCGTCCAGAAGGGGTTCCAGCCGGTCGAGGACGCCGGCGTCCGGGGACTCGCCCAGGACCAGCCCGCCGCCGCCGACGACTGCTCGAAGCGGCCCGACGCGGTGGCCCAGCTGATCACCGCGGAAGGAACCCGCTAGCGCAGCCGGATCAGGCGTTCCGGGTGGCCGCGGCCGACTGGAGGCCGAGTTCCTCCACCGACACCTCGCGCATCTCCACCTTGCGCACCTTGCCGGTGACCGTCATCGGGAAGGCGTCGACGACCTTCACGTAGCGGGGCACCTTGTAGTGGGCCAGCCTGCCCACGCAGAACTCCCGCAGGGCATCGGCGGTGAGCGGTGCGGCGCCCTCGCGCAGGTGCACCCAGGCCATCAGCTCCTCGCCCAACCGTTCGTCGGGAACGCCGATGACCTGGGCGTCGACGATGTCGGGGTGGGTGTGGAGGAACTCCTCGATCTCCCGCGGGTACACGTTCTCGCCGCCACGGATGACCATGTCCTTGATCCGCCCGACGATGTTGAGGTAGCCCGCCTCGTCCATCACCGCGAGGTCGCCGGTGTGCATCCAGCGCGCGGCGTCGATCACCTCGGCGGTCTTCTCGGGTTCCTTCCAGTAACCGAGCATCACCGAGTACCCCCGGGTGCAGAACTCCCCGGGCGTTCCGCGGGGCACCGTCAGCCCCGTCTCGGGGTCGACCACCTTCACCTCCAGGTGCGGATGCACCCGGCCGACCGTCGACGTCCGCCGGTCCAGGTCGTCGTCGGCACCGGTCTGGGTGGAGACCGGGGAGGTCTCGGTCATGCCGTAGCAGATGGTCACCTCGGTCATCCCCATCTCGGCCACGACCCGCTTCATGACCTCCACGGGGCAGGGCGAGCCGGCCATGATGCCGGTGCGCAGCGTGGATAGGTCGTACGCGCCGAAGTCGGGCAGGCCCAGCTCGGCGATGAACATGGTGGGGACGCCGTAGAGCGACGTGCACCGCTCGTCCTGCACCGCCTGCAGGGTGGCGGCCGGGTCGAAGCCGGGCGCCGGGATGACCATCGTCGCGCCGTGCGAGGTGCAGCCGAGGTTGCCCATCCCCATGCCGAAGCAGTGGTAGTAGGGCACCGGGATGCAGACCCGGTCGGCCTCGGTGTAGCCGCAGCCCTCACCCACGAAGAACCCGTTGTTGAGCAGGTTGTGGTGGGTGAGCGTGGCGCCCTTCGGGAAGCCCGTCGTCCCCGAGGTGTACTGGATGTTGATCGGGTCGTCGGGTGAGAGCTGAGCCGCGCGCTGCTCGAGCAGGTCGTGGTCGGCAGCGCGGCCGGTGGCCATCAGCTGGGCCCACTCGTCGTCCCCGAGGAAGACGACGGTGCGCAGGTCCGGGCAGTCCTCGCGGACCTCGTCGACCATCGCCCGGTAGTCACTGGTCTTGAACGACGGGGCGGCGACCAGCACCGAGATGCCTGCCTGGCGCAGCACGTAGGACAGCTCGTGGGTGCGGTACGCGGGGTTGATGTTGACCAGGATCGCGCCGAGCTTCGCCGTCCCGTACTGGACGAACACCCACTCGGCGCAGTTGGGCGCCCAGATCCCGACCCGGTCGCCCTTTCCCACACCGAGGGCGTCGAGGCCCAGCGCGCAGGCGTC
>DASPIH010000376.1:0-2585 GCA_035629195.1 Blastococcus sp.
ATCCGGGGGAAGGAGCACCGGCTGCACGGGCAGGCGCCCGTCGTGCCTGCTCGATGTTAGAGAGTCTCGCTACCGACGCGGTCGGAGGGATCCAGCAGCCGCATGCCGGGCGGCGGCAGCCCCGCCGCGTTGCCCAGCACCTCGAGCCAGGCCAGCAGGTGGCGGTCGAGATCGACGTCCTCGGCGGTCCAGGACGCGCGGATCTCGACGTCGACGGTGTGCTCGGGACCGGCCAGCTCGCCGAAGCGGGTGGACGCGGTGCGCGTGACGGTGCCGCCGACCGTGTGGAAGCCCGCCCCGCACTCGCCGAGGGCGTCGGTCAGCCAGCTCCAGGCCACCTCGGAGAACATGCTGTCGTCGACCAGCTGCTCGTCGGTGGCCGCGGAGAGGTAGCCGACGCAGCGCATCGTGCCGTTCCAGGCCTCGTGGCCCGCCGGGTCGAAGAGCACGACGAACCGGGCACTGGCGATCTCGACGTCGTCCTCGCCGCTGTCGGGATCGGTCACGTGGGCGCCGATGGCGTGCGCGTAGGGAGCCAGCCGTCGCGGAGCCGGGAGGTTCTCCAGCTCGATCTCCGGGCGCACGCGGACGGCGGCCAGGGATGCCAGCGCCGCGCGGAACGCCGCGGGGACGTCGTCGACGACCCCCCCGGGAGGGTGCCCGGCCTCGGCCGGGTTGGACGGCTCCACGAGCGCAGACTAGGCCCGTCCGGCGCCCGGGGCCGCAGGCTCGCCGCGCGCGCGGGACATGCGGGCGTAACGACTCCGGGCCGTCTGGGAGGATCGACGGTCGTGAGTCCTGCTGCCGCGTCGGCGTCCCCGGCCGATTCCGACCTCGTCCGCGCCGCACGTGGCCTGCCCGTGAGCCGCACCCCGGTGTGGTTCATGCGCCAGGCCGGGCGCTCGCTGCCCGAGTACCGCGCCCTGCGCGCCGGCACCGCGATGCTCGAGGCCTGCCAGGACCCCGACCTGGTCACCGAGATCACCCTGCAGCCGGTGCGCCGGCACGGGGTGGACGCGGCGATCCTCTTCTCCGACATCGTCCTGCCCCTCGTGGTGGCGGGCGTGGACGTCGAGATCAAGCCCGGGGTGGGGCCGGTCGTGGCGAACCCGGTGCGCACGGTCGCCGACGTCGACGCGCTGCCCGTCCTGGAGCCCGAGCGGCTGGCGTTCCTGCAGACGGCGGTGCGCCAGCTGGTCACCGAGCTCGGCGCGACGCCGCTCATCGGTTTCGCCGGTGCGCCCTTCACCCTCGCCACCTACCTCATCGAGGGCGGTCCGTCGAAGGAGCACGCCCGTACCAAGGCGTTCATGTACGCCGAGCCGGAGGCCTGGTCGCGGCTCCTGCAGCGGCTGGCCGTCTCCGCCACGACGTTCCTGACCGCGCAGGTCGACGCCGGGGTGTCGGCGGTGCAGCTGTTCGACTCGTGGGCCGGGGTGCTGTCGGCCGCCGACTACGCGGAGCGGGTCCTGCCGCACTCGCGGGCGGTGTTCGACGGGCTCGGCGAGGGGCGGGCGGGGGAGGACAGGGTGCCCCGCATCCACTTCGGTGTGGGCACCGGAGAGCTGCTGCCGCTGATCGGGGCCGCCGGGGCCGACGTGGTCGGCGTCGACTGGCGGGTGCCGCTGGACGAGGCGGCCCGTCGGGTGGGCCCGGGCCGGTCCCTGCAGGGCAACCTCGACCCCGCCGTCCTGCTCGCCGACCGGCGGACCGTCGACCGCGAGGTGCGGCGGATCGTCGACCAGGCGCGCGCCGCGCGCGGGCACATCTTCAACCTCGGCCACGGCGTGCTGCCCGACACCGACCCGGACGTGCTCACCCACGTCGCCGAGCTGGTCCACGAGCTGACCGCAACTCCGTCCCGCCCTGCCACCCCCGCTCCGTCCCACCCCACCACCACAGCTCCGTCCCTCCCCACCACCCCGCGCACATGAGCCGGGCTCGCCGCCTGGTCGTCATCGGGGCCGGCATCACCGGTCTCGCCGCCGCCTTCGAGTGGCGGCGCCGCCGGCCCGACGACGAGATCGTCGTCCTGGAGGCCGGGGACCGCATCGGCGGAAAGCTGCACCGGATCCGCCTGGCCGGGCACTGGTACGACACCGGTCCCGAGGCGATGCTCGCCCGGGTGCCCGAGGCGGTCCGGCTCGTCGAGGACCTGGGCCTGGGGGACCGGCTGGCCTCCCCGGGCACCACGCAGGCCTCCGTCGTCCTGCCCGAGGGCCGTTTCCCCCTGCCGGCCGGGACCGTGCTCGGCGTCCCGGCCTCGGCGGAGGGGCTGGACGGCGTCCTCTCCCCGGGCGGGGTGGCGCGGGTGCGCGCCGAGGCCGAGCTGCCGCCGCTGACCGTCGACGGCGACGTCGCCGTCGGTGCCCTCCTCCGGCAGCGGCTCGGCGACGAGGTGGTCGACCGGCTGGTGGAGCCGCTGCTGGGCGGCGTCTACGCCGGCCGGGCCGACGAGCTCTCCCTGCAGGCCACCATGCCGGCCCTCGCCGGGCACCTGGCGAGGGAGCGATCGGTGCTGGGGGCCGCGGCCGCCGCCCGGAGCGCCGGCGACCGCAGCCGGGGCGACGCCGACGGGCCGGTGT
>DASPIH010000377.1:0-6035 GCA_035629195.1 Blastococcus sp.
GCCCTGCACCTCGCCGGCCTGCACAGCCACATCGGCTCGCAGATCTTCGACACCGCCGGCTTCGAGGCCGCCGCCCACCGCGTCGTCGGCCTGATGGGCGCCGTCCGCGACGCCACCGGCCAGGTCCTCGGCGAGCTCAACCTGGGTGGCGGGTTCGGCATCGCCTACCTGCCGGAGGACGACCCGGTCACCCCGGCCGACGTCGCGGAGAAGCTGCGGGCCGTGGTGGCCGCCGAGTGCGCCGAGCTCGGCCTGCCGGTGCCCCGGCTGGCCGTGGAGCCGGGCCGGGCCATCGCCGGCCCCGGCACGGTCACCCTGTACGAGATCGGCACGATCAAGCCGGTCCGCCTGGGCGCCTCCGGCGCGCCGGGCACCCCGCTGGTGCGCAACTACGTCTCGGTCGACGGCGGGATGAGCGACAACATCCGGACCGCCCTCTACGACGCGGCCTACACCTGCGTGCTGGCCAACCGCACCTCCGACGCCCCGCCGGCCCTGTGCCGGGTGGTGGGCAAGCACTGCGAGAGCGGGGACATCCTCGTCCGCGACCTGTGGCTGCCCTCCGACGTCGCCCCGGGGGACCTGCTGGCGGTCGCCGCCACCGGCGCCTACTGCTGGTCCATGGCGAGCAACTACAACTACCTGCTCAAGCCGCCGGTGGTCGCCGTCCGGGACGGCGTCGCCACCGAGATCGTGCGACGTCAGACACTGTCGGACGTGTTCGCCCTCGACGCGGTCCTCGCCGACCGCCCCGCACCGTCGCCTGCTCCCTCGCAGCCGGCGCCCGAGCACGCCGGAGGAACCCCCTCGTGAACGGCCCGTTGAAGGTCGCCCTCCTCGGCTGCGGCACCGTCGGCAGCGCGGTGCTCCGGCTGCTGCAGGACCAGTCCGGTGACCTCGCCGCCCGCATCGGCCGTCCCGTGGAGGTCGCCGGCGTCGCCGTCCGCCGCCCGGCGCACCACCCCGACGTCCCCGCGCACCTGCTCACCACCGACGCCCACGGGCTGGTCACCCGGGACGACGTGGACCTGGTCGTCGAGGTGATCGGGGGCATCGAGCCCGCGCGCTCCCTGATGCTGGCCGCCTTCGAGGCCGGCAAGTCGGTGGTCAGCGCCAACAAGGCGCTGCTGGCCGACGACGGTGTCGCGCTGCACGCGGCCGCGTCGAAGGCCGGCGTCGACCTCTACTACGAGGCCGCGGTGGCCGGTGCGATCCCGCTGCTGCGCCCGCTGCGCGAGTCGCTGGCCGGCGACCAGCTGCGCCGGGTCGTGGGCATCGTGAACGGAACGACCAACTACATCCTGTCGCGCATGGCCGAGACCGGCGCCGGGTTCGGCGAGGCGCTGGCCGAGGCCACCGAGCTGGGGTACGCCGAGGCCGACCCGACCGCCGACGTCGACGGCTTCGACGCCGCGGCGAAGGCCGCCATCCTCGCCTCGCTGGCGTTCCACACGCCCGTGTCGGCCGCCGACGTGTACCGGGAGGGCATCTCCACGGTCACCGCCACCGACGTCGCGCGCGCCGCCGAGATCGGCTGCACGGTGAAGCTGCTGGCCATCTGCGAGCGGGTCACGGGATCAGCGGAGGGCGACGCTGCGCTCGATTCCGTCGCCGTGCGCGTGCACCCCGCGATGATCCCGACGGCCCACCCGCTGGCCGCGGTCGGCGGCGCGTTCAACGCCGTCTTCGTCGAGGCGGAGGCGGCGGGCCAGCTGATGTTCTACGGCCAGGGTGCCGGCGGGGAGCCCACGGCCAGCGCCGTCCTCGGCGATCTCGTGGCCGTCGCGCGCAACCGGATCACCGGCGGCCCCGGTCCGGGCGTCACCGGCTACGCCAACCTGGGCGTGCGCCCGATGGCCGAGACCCACACGCGCTACCACGTGAGCCTCGACGTGGCGGACAAGCCGGGTGTCCTGGCGGCGGTCGCGCAGGAGTTCGCCCGGCAGGACGTCAGCATCTCGACGGTCCGGCAGACCGGTCGCGGAGACGCCGCCACCCTGGTCATCGTGACCCACAGCGCCCCGGACGCAGCGCTGTCGGCCACCATCGGCGCCCTGCGGGACATGCCCGCGGTCCGAGGCGTCACCAGCGTCCTGCGTGTGGAGGGTTTGTCATGACGGTCTCGACCGTGTCCCCCGGCTGGCCCGGCCTCATCGAGGCCTACCGCTCCCGGCTGCCGGTCAGCGACGCCACTCCGGTGGTGACGCTGCACGAGGGCGCCACCCCGCTGGTGCCGGCCCGCGAGCTCTCCCGCCGCACCGGTTGCGAGGTCTACCTCAAGGTCGAGGGCGCCAACCCGACCGGCTCCTTCAAGGACCGCGGCATGACGATGGCCATCACCAAGGCCGTCGAGGAGGGGGCGCAGGCGGTCATCTGCGCCTCCACCGGGAACACCAGCGCCAGTGCCGCGGCCTACGCCGCACGGGCCGGGCTCGTCTGCGCGGTGCTCGTGCCTCAGGGCAAGATCGCCATGGGCAAGCTGGCCCAGGCCCTCGTCCACGGCGCCCGGTTGCTGCAGGTCGAGGGCAACTTCGACGACTGCCTGGCGCTGGCCAGCAAGCTCGCCATCGACTACCCGGTCAGCCTGGTCAACAGCGTCAACCAGTTCCGCATCGAGGGGCAGAAGACCGCGTCGTTCGAGATCGTCGACGTGCTCGGCGACGCCCCGGACATCCACTGCCTCCCGGTCGGGAACGCCGGCAACATCACCGCCTACTGGCAGGGCTACCGCGAGTACTGCCTCGATTCGGAGACCCCCGGCCCCGCCACCCGCACGCCCCGCATGTGGGGTTTCCAGGCGGCGGGTGCGGCTCCGATCGTGACCGGTCAGGTCGTGGAGAACCCGAGCACCATCGCCACCGCGATCCGGATCGGCAACCCCGCATCCTGGACCAAGGCGCTCGCCGCCCGCGACGAGTCCGGCGGCCGGATCGACGCCGTCACCGACCGGGCCATCCTCTCGGCGTACCGGCTGCTCGCCCGCACCGAGGCGGTGTTCGTGGAACCCGCGTCGGCGGCGTCGGTGGCCGGCCTGCTGCAGGTCGCCGAGGCCGGCGAGCTCGAGCCGGGCCAGCGGGTCGTCTGCACCGTCACCGGCAACGGCCTGAAGGACCCCGAGTGGGCCATCTCCGGCGCTCCGGCGCCGGTGACCGTGCAGGTCGACGCGGCCGCCGCCGCCTCCCAGCTCGGCCTGTGACGGCGCCCGACGGCCACCAGGTCCGCATCCGGGTGCCGGCCACCAGCGCGAACCTGGGACCGGCGTTCGACTGCGCCGGGCTGGCGCTCACCCGCCACGACGTCGTCGAGTTCACCGTCGCCGCCGACGGCCTCGAGGTGGCGATGAGCGGCGAGGGTGCGCACTCGCTGCCCACCGGCGAGGACCACCTCGTCGTCCGGTCCTTCCGCGCGGCCTGCGACGAGCTCGGCTGGACGACGCCCGGGCTGCGGATGGCAGCGCAGAACCGGATCCCGCAGGGGCGGGGCATGGGATCCTCCGCGGCCGCCGTCGTCGCCGGGGTCGTCGGCGCCTGGGCGCTCGCCCGCGGGGCCGACGGCATCGACACCGACGCCGTCCTGCGGCTCGCCACGGCCATCGAGGGCCATCCCGACAACGTCGCGGCCTGCCTCCTGGGCGGGGCCGTGCTGTCCTGGATGGACGACGGCGGAGCGCGGGCGCACCGGCTCGACGTCGACGCGCGGATCGCGCCGGTGCTGCTCGTGCCGGCCGGCACCCTCTCCACGCACGTCGCCAGGGGACTGCTGCCCGACCTGGTGCCGCACGCCGATGCCGCCCGCAACGCCGGCCGCGCCGCGCTGCTCACCGCCGCGCTGACCCGCGCCCCCGAGCTGCTCCTGGCAGCCACCGACGACCGGCTGCACCAGCGGCAGCGGGGCGACGCGATGCCGGAGTCGATCGACCTCGTCGACCGGCTGCGCGATCAGGGGCTGGCGGCAGTGGTGTCCGGAGCAGGCCCGAGCGTGCTCGTGCTGGCCGACCGGTCCGCAGGCGACCCGCTCGCGACGATCGGGGAGCTCACCCGGACGGGGTGGGACGTCATCCCCCTGCAGGTGGACACCGCGGGTGCGGCAGTGGTCCCCGCGGCCCCGTAGGTATCTTCTCGGTAACGAGGAACACACTGGAAACCACCGGTGTTGTCCCGCCATGTGAGCGGCGTCTAGGCTCACGGCGTAGCCGCCCACTCGGGCGCGCCTCGCGCGGGGCCGAAGCAGACGTTCGATTCTCTTCGTCGCTGAACCGCCGCGCACCTCTCAACCCGTCTTCCTGACGCGCACCCGCCTTCGGGCCGGTCCGCCGGGCACCGGGGGAACCCCTGCGCCGATACGGCGCAGGTCACCGCAGGGAAGGACCTGTACGTGAGCGAAACCACCGACCTCGTCGAGACCGGCGCTGCCGGCGACGAGGGAACTGCCGCTTCTGGGACGGCGGGTCGCCCCCGCCGCCGCGGCAACGGGCTGGCCGGCATGCTCCTGCCCGAGCTCCAGCGGCTGGCCGGTGAGCTGGGTATTCCCGGCACCGGCCGGATGCGCAAGAGCGACCTGGTCGCCGCCATCTCCGCCCGCCAGGTGGGCGGCGACTCGAGCGCTGGCGCGCCCGCGCCCCGCACGGAGAACGCATCGGAGGAAGGCGCCGACACCGCGCGCGGCGTGGCCGCCTCGTCCGCGCCGCTCGAGGCTCCGATCACCGGGGGTGCCAACGGCGGTCCCCTGACCGGCGAGACCACCTCTGCCCCAGCACGCACCCGGCGCAGTGCCAGCCGCCCCGCCGGCTCGCCGGCGAAGACGTCCCCGGCCGGCACCGCGCCTGCGGACACGGCGCCCGTGGACACCGCTCCTGCCGACACCGCTCCCGCCGACACGGCGCCTGCGGAGACGGCGCCTGCGGACACCGCTCCTGCCGACGTCGAAGCCTCGGCGCCGGCCTCGACCGAGTCCCGCGAGGGCGAGCAGCGCGACGGTGACCGTCCGCAGCGCAGTCGGGACCGGAACCGCAACCGCGGTGACCGCGACGCGGTGCGGGAGAGCGGCGAGCGTCCCGAGCGGGGTGCCCGTGGTGACCGGGACGCGGTCCGGGAGAACGGCAACCGTGGTCCCGACCGCGACCGCAACGACCGGGGCGGGCGTCCGGACAACCGCACCGACAACCGCACCGACGGGAGCCGGGGCCCGAACGCCGGCGACGAGGACGACGAGGACTTCGACGGCCGTGGCCGTCGCGGCCGGCGTTACCGCGACCGCAACAAGCGCGGCACCGGCCGCGACCGCTTCGACCAGAACGAGCCGACCGTCAGCGAGGACGACGTCCTGCTGCCCGTCGCCGGCATCCTCGACGTCCTCGACAACTACGCGTTCGTCCGCACGTCGGGGTACCTGACGGGCCCGAACGACGTCTACGTGTCGCTGTCGCAGGTGCGCCGTCATGGTCTGCGCCGGGGCGACGCCATCACCGGCGCCGTGCGCCAGCCCCGGGAGGGCGAGCGCAAGGACAAGTACAACGCGCTCGTCCGCCTCGACACCGTCAACGGCCTGGACCCCGAGCAGGCGCGCAACCGGCCGGAGTTCACCAAGCTGACCCCGCTCTACCCGCAGGAGCGCCTGCGGCTGGAGACGGAGCCGCACGTGCTGACCACCCGGGTCATCGACCTGGTCATGCCGATCGGCAAGGGGCAGCGCGCGCTGATCGTCTCCCCGCCGAAGGCGGGCAAGACGATGGTGCTGCAGGCACTGGCCAACGCGATCACCAAGAACAACCCCGAGTGCCACCTCATGGTGGTCCTGGTCGACGAGCGGCCCGAAGAGGTCACCGACATGCAGCGCTCGGTGAAGGGCGAGGTCATCGCCTCGACCTTCGACCGGCCGCCGGCCGACCACACCACGGTCGCCGAGCTCTCCATCGAGCGGGCCAAGCGCCTGGTCGAGATGGGGCACGACGTCGTCGTCCTGCTGGACTCGATCACCCGCCTGGGTCGCGCCTACAACCTCGCGGCCCCCGCGAGCGGGCGCATCCTGTCCGGTGG
>DASPIH010000378.1:0-11249 GCA_035629195.1 Blastococcus sp.
CCTCTCTCAGACGCGCTCCGCCTGCAAGGCCTCCCGGATCTTGGTCTTGCCGCTGGTCCGCAGCAGGGCTCCGGCATACATCCGGCCGCCGAGCCGCAGCAGCAGGGCGATCGCGGCCACCATGATGAGCACCGACAGCGCGATCTCCCAGACGGCCACGGTGCCGGCGGCCTGCCGGACGGGCATGACCAGGGGGGACACCCCCGGCACGTAGGAGGTCACCAGCGCGAGCGTCCCGTCCGGTGCAGCGGCGGCCTGGAGGCCGATCACCACGGCGACGACGAGCAGCAGAATCGTCGGTGTGAGGACGGAGTTGAGGTCCTCCTGCCGGCTGACCAGGGACGCCGTCACGGCGAAGATCACCGCGTAGAAGGCGTAGCCGACCACGAACCACAGCACGACGGTGACCGCCGTCCCGACCAGCTCGCCGGGGATGTCCACGAGGTCGAAGGCGAGCGCGCCACCCACGCCGACGACGGCGATCAGCACGACCTGCACGAGCCCGAGCAGGCCCAGCCCCACGATCTTCCCGGCGAGCAGGTGCCAGGGCTTCATCGTGGCCAGCAGCAGCTCCACCACCCGGCTGGACTTCTCCTCCACCACGCCCTGGGCGACGAACTGGCCGAAGAGGACGAGCAGGCTGTAGAGCACCGCGGCGCCGATCATGGCGAAAGCGACCCGCTGGCCGTCCTCGTCCGCGTCCGGGTCGAGCGCGGTGACCGCGACCTCCGGCACGTCGAGGGACGTGATCCCGGCGGCGGCGAGCTGGTCGGCCAGCGCCAGCTGCCCGACCGCCTGCTGGACGATGGCCTGCATCGACCCGCCGGCGGACTGCTCGACCAGCAGCTCGGGGTCGGCCGTGTCGCCGGCCAGCAGCGCGCCGTCGACCTCGCCGTCCTCGATCGCCGTGCGGGCTGCCGCCTCGTCGTCGAGCTCGACGACGGTCACCTCGACCCCGAGGGGCTCGCCCTGGGCCTCGAGGGCCGGGCGCAGGTCGGTCGCGTCCCCGACGACGCCTATCCGGGTCGCCTCCTCGCCGGACCCGAACGCGACCTGCAGGCCGATGGACCCCAGCAGGATCACCAGGATCACGGCCGAGCTGATGAGGAAGTTCTTGTCCCGGATGCGGGCGGCGATCTCCCGGACGGCGACCAGCCGCACCAGGCCGGCGCTGCTCGGCCGGCGGATCCCACTGCGCGGATCGCTCACGCGGCCACCTCCTGCTGCGTCGGGGCGGCGACTGCGCCGCGGAAGAGCTCGACGAGGGTCGGCCGCTGCCAGGCGAAGTGGGTGACCCGTCCGGTGCCCAGCGCGGCCGCGAGGACCGCCTGGTCGTCCGTGACGGGGTCGAGGTCCAGGAGGGTGTCGCCGGCCTGCTCGGACACGACCCGGACCCCGGGGAGCGCGGCGGCCCACGACGGCGCCGCATCGGGGACGACGACCCGCAGCAGCCGTCCCGCCTCGCGTTCCCGGAGCTCGTCCACGGTCCCCGTGGCGACCATCCGGCCGCGGGCGAGGATGCCGACGGAGTCGCACAACCGCTCGACCAGGTCCAGCTGGTGGCTGGAGAAGACGACCGGCACGCCGGCGCGCACCTGCCCCAGCAGGGCGTCGGCCAGCGAGTCCACGCCGATCGGGTCGAGACCGGAGAACGGCTCGTCGAGGATGAGCACCTCGGGCCGGCTGACCAGCGCGGCGGCGAGCTGGACGCGCTGCTGGTTGCCCAGCGACAGCTTCTCGACGGCCTCGCCGCGACGAGGGCCCAGCCCCAGCCGGTCGACCCACTCGGCGGAGGCCCGCGCGGCGGCGGCGGCGTCCAGGCCGTGCAGCCGGGCGAAGTAGGTGATCTGCTCGCCGACCCTCATCTTCGGGTACAGCCCGCGCTCCTCCGGCATGTAGCCGACACGGGCGCGCAGCTCCTGGTCCAGCGGCCGGCCGTGCCAGCGCACCTCGCCGTCGTCGGCCCGGGCCAGACCCATCGCGATGCGCATCGTCGTGGTCTTGCCGGCCCCGTTGGAGCCGCAGAAGCCGAACATCGAACCGGGCCGGACGGCGAAGGTCACGCCGTCGAGCACCTGGTTCTCACCGTAGCTCTTGCGGAGCCCGTCGAACTCGAGCACCTGTCCTCCCCCGTCGTACCCGTGTGCCGGAACCGTAGCGGGGGTCAGGAACCGCGCGGTACCGATCGGGAACCCGGGCGTGCCGCTATCTCCTGGGCCGCGGACTCGCGGCGGTTCCCCGGGTGCGGTGTCATCGGGGCATGAGCGAGCGCAACGGCATCGCCCAGCCGCCCGGCGGCGTCGGCCTGCAGCAGCTGCGGAGCGCCGCGGCCGGGTGCCGGGCGTGCGAGCTGTGGCAGGACACCACCCAGACCGTCTTCGGCGACGGGCCGGAGACCGCACGGGTCGTCCTCGTCGGCGAGCAGCCCGGCGACCAGGAGGACCGGAAGGGCGAGCCGTTCGTCGGCCCGGCGGGACGGCTGCTGGACAAGGCGCTCGACGCGGCGGGCGTCGACCGGTCGACGGCGTACGTGACCAATGCCGTGAAGCACTTCGGGCACACCCTCAAGGGCAAGCGCCGGATCCACCAGACGCCGCGTGCCGAGCACCTGCGCGCCTGCCGGCCGTGGCTCGAGGCGGAGTTCGACGTGCTCCAGCCCGAGGTGGTCGTGGCCCTGGGCGCGACGGCGGCCAAGGCGCTGATCTCGCCGTCGTTCCGCATCACCCGGGACCACGGGCAGCTGATGCCCTGGACCCCGCCGGGCGTGCGCGCCGCCGAGGTGTCCCTGCCCGAGGCCGACCAGGACGAGGACGCCGCCCACCAGACGTGGATCCTCGCCACCACCCACCCCTCGGCGATCCTGCGCACTCCTGACGAGGCCCGCGACGCCGCCTACGACGCCCTCGTCGCCGACCTGCGGGTGGTCGCCCGCGCGCTGGCGTAGGACCGCGCGGGCTCAGGCCGCCCGGCCGGCGTCCCCGTCCACCGTCGAGCGCGACGCCCGGAACAGCCAGAACGAGGGCACGATCAGCGCCACCGCGACCATCGCCAGCACGACGACGATCCCGCCCGACACCATCGCGACGGTCACCGACGCGGCGCTGGCCAGCGCTCCGGCGCGCAGGTCGCCCAACCGCGGCCCTCCGGCGACGACGACGAGGAAGACGCCCTGCATCCGCCCGCGCATGTCGTCGGGCGCCGCCAGTTGCAGCATCGACGAGCGCAGCACGGCGCTCACCATGTCCCCCGCACCGGCCAGCGCGAGGAAGACGACCGCCAGCCACAGCGACTGCGCGAACCCGAACCCGATGATGGCCACGCCCCAGACCACGATGGCGCCCAGCACCGCCGCGCCCTGCCGGTCGATCCGCGACACCCAGCCCGACGTCAGGCCCATGACCAGCGCACCGATCGAGACCCCGGCGAACAGCCAGCCCAGGGCGTTCGGCGAGCCGGCGAAGCGGGTGTCCTGGAGCTCGGGGAACACGGCCTGCGGCCAGGCGAACAGCATGGCGATGACGTCGACGACGAAGGTCATCAGCAGCACCGGCTGGGTGCGCAGGAACGCGAACCCCTCCCCCACGCCCCGCACCGCCGCGCCCAGGCGCACCGCACCGGCCCGACCGCCGGGCGGCAGCGCGGGCAACCCGCGCAGGAGGACGGCCGCGACGAGGAACCCCAGCGCGTCGACGAGGTAGGTCAGGAAGATCTCGCCCTGGCTGATCAGCACGCCGGCCAGCAGCGGTCCGGCGATGACCCCCACCTGGCGCACCGTCATCGACAGCGCGTTGGCCGCCGGGACCAGCTCGATCCCCACGACGGCCGGGATGGCGGCGCTGCGCGCCGGCTGGTTGACCGCCGCGAACCCGGACACGAACGCGGTCAGCAGCCACAGCAGCGCCAGGTTGCCGCCTCCCGGCAGCAGCGCCTGGACGGCGAGCAGCGCGCTGGTGACCGCCGCACCGGTGGAGGTGATCAGCATCAGCCGCCGCCGGTCCATGACGTCGGCGATCGCGCCGCCGAGCAGCCCGAACACGATCAGCGGGACGAGCGCGACCATCGAGGTGATGCCGACGAAGAACGACCGCCCCGTCAGCTCGTAGACCTGGAACGGAACCGCGACCAGCGTCATCTGCTGGCCGATCATCGTCAGCGCCACACCGCCGAACAGCCGGCGGTAGGCCGGGATCCGCAGCGGGGTGGTGTCCATCGCCCAGCCGCGGCGCCGGCGCACCGGCTCGGGCACCGGCTCGTCGATCGCGCGGCCGCCCTCGACCGGATCGACCGGATCGCTCACGGTGTCACCGGTTCGCTGCCGCGGAGCGCTCCGCTCCTCGCTCGTTCCTCGCTGCGATGCTCGCGCCCCTGTCCGCTCACGGGGCCAGCCGCTGGACGATCCAGCCCCCGCCCTCGGCCTCGTCGAGCACGAACCGCAACCGGTCGTGCAGCCGGTCGCCACCGCCCTGCCAGAACTCCACCCGCTCGGGGACCACCCGGTAGCCACCCCAGGTCGCCGGCCGGGGCAGCGGCCCGTCGGCGGTCCGGGCGTCGAGCAGCCGCACCCGTTCGGCCAGCTCCTCCCGGGAGTCGACGACGGTGGACTGCAGCGAGGCCGCCGCCGCGAGCTGGGCGCCCCGCGGCCGGGGGTCCCAGAGACCGTCGGACGCGGCGTCGCCGATGCGCTCCACGCGCCCGGTCACCCGCACCTGGCGCTGCATCGCGTGCCAGGGGAAGACCAGCGCCGCCCGCGGGTTCACCGCCAGCTGGGCGCCCTTCGCCGACGCGTAGCTGGTGCCGAAGATGATCCCGCTCGCGTCGTACCCCTTCATCAGCACGATGCGGGCGTCCGGTGCCCCGTCGGCGTCGGCGGTCGCGACGACGACGGCGTTGGGTTCGGGCACCTCGGCGGAGACGGCGTCGACGAACCAGCGGTCGAACTGCTCGTGCCAGGTCGGCGCGAGGTCCTGCTCGGTGAAGCGGCCGGCGGCGTAGTCGCGGCGCATGCGGGCGAGGTCGGGCACCCCGCCATGCTGACACCGCCGGGCAGCGGCGGCCCGGCAGGGCGCCTGCAGCGGGCACCGGGGGCATCCGCCGGCACGGGAGGGCGCTGCCGCGAGCCCCCCGTGTGCTCCGCGGGGGGTGACGGCCTAGGGTCGGCACGCAATCGTGCGCCTTCCCAGCGCGCACGTGGGTCCGCGCGCAGAGGAGAATGCGAGATGGCCGACGACTTCGTACCCGGCCTCGAGGGCGTCATCGCCTTCGAGACGGAGATCGCAGAACCGGACAAGGACGGCGGCTCGCTGCGCTATCGCGGCGTCGACATCGAGGACCTGGTCGGCAAGGTCACGTTCGGCAACGTGTGGGCCCTGCTGGTCGACGGCAAGTTCGGCCCCGGCCTGCCGCCGGCCGAGCCGTTCCCGATCCCCGTCCACAGCGGTGACGTCCGGGTCGACGTGCAGGCCGCCCTGGCCATGCTCGCCCCCTTCTGGGGCTACCGCCCGCTGCTGGACATCGACAGCGAGACCGCCCGCGAGCAGCTGGCCCGGGCCGCCGTCATGGCGCTGTCCTACGTCGCGCAGTCCGCCCGCGGCATCGGCAACCCTGCCGTGCCGCAGGCCCGGATCGACGAGGCCGCCACCATCGTCGAGCGGTTCATGGTCCGCTGGCGCGGCGAGCCCGACCCCCGCCACGTCGCCGCCGTCGACGCGTACTGGACGTCGGCCGCCGAGCACGGCATGAACGCCTCGACCTTCACCGCCCGCGTCATCGCCTCCACCGGCGCCGACGTCGCCGCGGCCATGTCCGGCGCGATCGGTGCGATGTCCGGCCCGCTGCACGGCGGCGCCCCCTCCCGGGTGCTGCACATGCTCGACGGCGTGGAGCAGAGCGGGAACGCCGAGAAGTACGTCAAGGACCTCCTCGACAGCGGCGACCGGCTGATGGGCTTCGGCCACCGGGTCTACCGCGCCGAGGACCCCCGCGCCCGCGTGCTGCGCCGGTCGGCCGAGGAGCTCGGGGCCCCGCGCTTCGAGGCCGCCCGGGCCCTGGAGCAGGCCGCGCTCAAGGAACTGCGCGAGCGGCGCCCCGACCGGCCGATCGAGACCAACGTCGAGTTCTGGGCGGCCATCGTCCTCGACTTCGCCGAGGTCCCCAGCCACATGTTCACCTCGATGTTCACCTGCGCCCGCACGGCCGGCTGGTGCGCGCACATCCTCGAGCAGAAGAACACCGGCCGCCTCGTGCGCCCGTCGGCCCGCTACGTCGGTCCCGACTCGCGCAAGCCCGAAGAGGTCGAGGGCTGGGACACCATCAAGACGAAGGCCTCGACTCAGCCCGCCTGACGACGGACCGCACCGCCCCCACCGCTCGCACGCCCGCGGTGGGGGCAGTGCGGCCACGGGCAGCGATCGCACATCCGGAAGGCACCGCACCGATGACCATCACCATCCCCGCCGAGCTCCTGCCCGCCGACGGCCGGTTCGGTTGCGGTCCGTCCAAGGTGCGCCCCGAGGCGCTGCGTGCCCTGGCCGGGGACGGCGCCGGCATCATGGGCACCTCGCACCGCCAGGCCCCGGTCAAGAACCTCGTCCGGGAGGTCCGCGAGGGCCTGACCCGGCTGTTCGACCTGCCCGACGGCTACGAGGTGGTGCTCGGCAACGGCGGGACGACGGCGTTCTGGGACGCCGCCCTCTTCGGGCTGATCCGGGACCGCGCCGCCTTCGGCACCTACGGGGAGTTCTCCGCCAAGTTCGCCTCGGCCGCGAAGGAGGCGCCGTTCCTCGGGGACCCGGTGATCGTGACGGCCGAGCCGGGCTCCCTCGCCCTGCCGACCGCCACCCCGGGCATCGACGCGTACGGGTGGGCGCACAACGAGACCTCGACGGGGGTCATGGCACCGATCGCGCGGCCGGCCGGCACCGAGGACGCCCTCGTCCTCGTCGACGCCACCAGCGGCGCCGGTGGCCTGCCCGTCGACGTCTCGCAGACCGACGTCTACTACTTCGCCCCGCAGAAGTCCTTCGCCGCCGACGGCGGGCTCTGGGTGGCTCTCATGTCGGCCGACGCCCTCGAGCGCATCGCCGAGATCAAGGCGTCGGGGCGGTGGACCCCCGGGTTCCTCGACCTGTCGATCGCCGTGGACAACTCGTCCAAGGACCAGACCTACAACACCCCGGCGGTCGCGACGCTCTTCCTGCTCGCCGACCAGATCCGCTGGATGCTCGGCCTCGGGGGCCTCTCCGGGGCCGTGGCCCGCAGCCGCGAGTCCTCCAGCCGGCTCTACGGATGGGCGGAGAAGTCGGAGTACGCGACGCCGTTCGTCGCCGACCCCGCCCACCGCAGCTACGTCGTCGGCACCATCGACTTCGCCGACTCCGTGGACGCCGCGGCGCTCGCGACGACCCTGCGCGCCAACGGGATCGTGGACGTGGAGCCCTACCGCAAGCTCGGCCGCAACCAGCTGCGGGTCGGCATGTTCCCCGCCGTCGATCCCGACGACGTCAGCGCCCTCACCGCCTGCATCGACCACGTGGCCGAACGCCTCTGAACGGACCCCGTCCTCCCCACCCCTCGCTCGCTCAGGACGGGTTCCGGGACGGGGCCTGGATCGCGCGCCGCAGCGGTGTGAGACCTGCTCGAATCAGATGGCGGAGGTGAGCGTGGGCACCGAGGTCACGTCCGGGCCCGGCGGTGGCGAGCTGTTCGCGATCGGCGGGGAGGCGGGCCGGATCATGGCCGCCGTCGACTGGGCGAGCACCCCGATCGGCCCGGTGGAGGGCTGGCCGGCGAGCCTGCGTTTCGCCATCCGCACGGTGCTGGTGTCGCGCCTGCCCATGGTGCTCACCTGGGGCCCGGAGTTCGTCCAGTTCTACAACGACGCCTACGCGCCGCTGATCGGCACGCAGCACCCGGCCATCGGGCAGGACATCCGCCGGACGTTCGCCGCCGGGTGGGACGTGCTCGGCCCACCGATCGAGCAGGCCATGACCACGGGGGAACCGTCCTGGTTCCCCGCCATCCAGCTGCTGCTCGAGCGTGCCGGGTACCGCGAGGAGACGTACTTCAAAGTCACGCACGCGCCGGTGATCGGGGACGACGGCGAGGCCGAGGGCATGCTGGCCATCGGCTCGGAGGTGACCGGCGAGGTCATCGGTGCGCGCCGGCAGCGGCTGCTGCACGAGCTGTCCGCCACCAGGGGAGACCTCGGCGACGAGCAGCAGCTGCTCGCGTCGCTGTGCCGGAAGCTCGCCGACGACCGTCTCGACGTCCCGTTCGCGGCGGTGTACCTGCGCGACCCCGGCGACGAGCGCCTCCGGCTCGTCACCACCACGGGGTGCGATGCCGCCACACTGCCCCGGGAGGCGGCCCCGGACGCCGCGGACGTCCTCTCCGCGGTCCAGGGCGCAGGCCTGACGGGCGGTCCGTGGCAGGACCCCGTCACCGAGGCGGTCGCGCTCCCCCTGACGGCGAGCCGGGGCACCACACCCCTCGGCGTGCTGGTCGCCGGCACGAGCCCCAACCTGGCGCTGGACGACGAGCAGCGCTCCTTCCACCGGCTGATGGCCGCGCAGTTCGCCGGCGCGCTGGCGACCTCCCGGGCGTTCGAGAGCGAGCGGAAGCGGGCCGAGTCGCTGGCCGAGCTCGACCGGGCCAAGACGACCTTCTTCTCCGACGTCAGCCACGAGCTGCGCACTCCGCTCACGCTGCTGCTCGGCCCGATCAGCGACGTCCTCGACGACGCCGCGCAGCCGCTGCCCGACGCCGTCCGCGAGCAGCTCACCCTCGCCATGCGCAACGGCCAGCGGCTGCAGCGCCTGGTCAACGACCTGCTCGACTTCGCCAGCATCGAGGCCGGTCGGGTCACCCCCGTGCGGGTGCGCACCGATGTCGCGACGTTCACCGCCGAGCTCGCCGGCCTCTTCCGCTCGGCCGCGGAGCGGGCCGGTCTGCGGCTCACCGTCGACTGCCGTCCGCTGGACCGGCCGGCACACGTCGACCCCCGGATGTGGGAGAAGGTCGTCGTCAACCTGCTGGCCAACGCGGTGAAGTACACGTTCGTCGGCGGTATCGACGTCACGGTGCGGGCCGACGGCGACACCTTCGTGCTGGCTGTCGCCGACACGGGCGTGGGCATCGTCGCCGAGGAGCTGCCGCACCTGTTCCAGCGGTTCCACCGGGTGCCCGGCGCCACTGCCCGCATCCGCGAGGGCACGGGCATCGGCCTGGCGATGGTGCACGAGCTGGCGGCGCTGCACGGCGGGTCCGTCGCCGTCACCAGCGAGCCCGGCCGGGGCAGCACCTTCACCGTGACCATGCCCTACGGGGCGCCCGACGCCGAGGTGGGCGGTCCGTCGGTGGTGCCGTCCGAGGCCGCCCGCGGGGAGGCCTCGAGCTGGGACCAGGACACCGCCCGCCCCGGGACCGAGGGCGTGGGGGGCGCCGACGTGCTCGTCGTCGACGACAACGCCGACATGCGGGGCTACCTGGCCCGGCTCCTCGGGCCGCACTGGTCGGTGCGCACGACGGCCAACGGCGAGGAGGCGCTGGCCGCCGTCGCGCAGCGACGCCCCTCCCTCGTCGTGACCGACGTGATGATGCCGCGCGTCGACGGCTTCGAGCTGCTCCGGGCGCTGCGCGCCGACCCGGCCACGTGCGACATCCCGGTGATCATGCTGACCGCCCGGGCCGGCCAGGAGGCATCGGTCGAAGGGCTGGAGGCCGGCGCCGACGACTACCTGGCCAAGCCGTTCCGGGCCGCCGAGCTGCTCGCCCGCGTGCGCGTCGCCCTCGAGCGGGCGGGGGGCCGCGCGGTGACGCCTCCCGAGCCCCGGCCCGGGCAGGAACCCGCACCGTCGTCCGCGCCGCTCCCGGTGGCGACCGTGCCGGTGAGCCGTCCGGCGCCGCCGCCGGCCTCCCCGCCGGACCCCCGGCAGGACGGTCTCCGGAGCGCGGAGTGGCGGCTGCCCTCCGAGCTCGCGTCGATCCCGCTGGTCCGCCGGCGGCTGAGCGCGCTCTTCCGGGACGCCGGCGTGGACGCCGACCAGGCGTACGACCTGCTGGTGGCCGCCTGCGAGGCGGCGAGCAACGCCGTCGAGCACGCGCAGGATCCCACGGAACCGGTCATCGACGTGGCCGCCCAGGTGAGCTCCGAGCAGGTCGAGATCACCGTCCGTGACCACGGGCAGTGGCGCGAACGGGTGCCGAGCATGGATCGCGGCCGTGGCTCGACCCTCATGAGCGCGTTCGCCGACGTCACCGCGACGCCGAGCCCGCAGGGCACGCTGGTGCGGATCCGGGCCCCCCGGCTGCGCAGCCGCACCGGCAGCTGATCAGCGCAGCAGCCAGGTGTCCTTGCTGCCGCCTCCGGGCCCGCCCGGCCGGCTCGGACCGCCGTCGGGTGCGAGGCGGGTCAGGGCCAGCGGCAGCACCGTCGTCGTCTCCCCCGCCACCGAGAACATCCTGAGGTCGACCGGACGGGGGCGCAGCGCGCCCTCGACCAGGGTCGGGACGGTCGAGGGCTCCAGCGGCTCCCGGGCCACGAACCGGTGCGGCGCCGCGCCGATCTCCCTCCGCAGGGCGTCGAGCTCGGCAGCCGAGCAGCCCGCCCCGTGCACGACCCGCCGGCCGCCGTAGCCCGCCACCTCCTCGACGTCCAGCTCGTGCAGCCGGCCGCGCACCGCGGCCCACGCCGCTGGGTCGGCCAGCACCCACGTCGGAACGGAGTCCAGCAACGGCTCCTCCCCGAGGTAGAACCGGATCATCGACGGCACCCAGGCGTAGGCCGCGGCGTCGTCGGCGACGCCGTTCCCGGGGACGTTGGCCAGCCCCAGCCGGCCGGCCCGCACCGCGTCGGTGAGCGCCTGGTGCAGCGGCAGGTCCGCGCCCGTCCGGTACGCGCCCAGGATGTCGTCGTCGAAGCGCCGGTAGAGCACGTCCACGGGAACGCGGTGCCCGTCCACGACGGCCGCCAGGCCGCCGTCGGCGCGGGGCCAGAGGTCGCCGGCGCGGACCAGGGGCACGTCGAGGGCCGTGGCGAGGACCTGGTGCTCGAACCACGCGCCGTCGCTCTCGCCCTGGGTCAGCACCGCGATCCGCGGAGCCCCGGGCACGCCCGGCGGTGCGGCGGAGGCGAGTGCTCCGGCCAGCAGGGCGACCGCGTCGGCCGGGTCGGCGACGGGCCGCCCAGCGCCGACCAGCAGCTCCGGCGCGGCCGTCCGGGCGCTGTCCCGGTTGGCCAGGGCGTACCCGAT
>DASPIH010000379.1:0-4410 GCA_035629195.1 Blastococcus sp.
CCGGGACCGGGTCGCGAAGAGCGCCGTCCGGCCGCTGGCCGAGCAGGTCGACTTCCTCCGCGCCCAGTCCGCCGACCTCGCCGAGCTCCGCCGCGCGGTGACGCCGCTGGCCCGCCGGCTGGCGGTGCGGCTCTCGGCCCGGCGCCGGATGGGTCGCGAGGGGCGGCTGGACTTCCGCGCGACGGTGCGCGCCTCGCTGGGCACCGGCGGGGTTCCGGTGGTCACCCACCACCGCCCCCGCACGGTGCACAAGCCCGAGCTCGTCGTCCTGTGCGACGTCAGCGGGTCGGTCGCCGGCTTCAGCCACTTCACGCTGATGCTCACCCAGGCGCTGCGCGAGCACTTCACCGGCGTGCGGGCATTCGCCTTCGTCGACTCCACCGACGAGGTCACCCGCTTCTTCCGTCCGGGCGTGGACGTCGCCGGCGCGATCGCCCGCATCGGCCGCGAGGCACGGGTGGTCACCTTCGACGGGCACAGCGACTACGGCAACGCCTTCGAGGTCTTCGCCGACCGGTGGGCCTCGGCGGTGGGACCGAAGACGTCGCTGCTCGTGCTGGGGGACGGCCGCACGAACTACCGGCAGCCCGGGGTGCCGGTGCTCGCCGACCTGGTGCGCCGTTCCCGGACGGCCCACTGGCTCAACCCGGAGCCGCGCCGGCTGTGGGGGAGCGGTGACTCCGCCGCCGACCGCTACGGCGAGGTCATCGACATGGTCGAGTGCCGCAACGCCGCCCAGCTGACGGACTTCGTCACCACCCTCTGAGCGCCGTGTCGCCGTGTCGTCCTGTCGATGTGCCGACCTGTCGACCTGTCGACGTGCCGGTGGGCGGTCGGCGGGCCGTGGCGGGGCACGTGAGGCCCGGTGCCGGTCGACGCGCTCCGAGGCGCCTGCGAGACCGATGCGTAACCAAATGCCGCGTGCCGCGTTGTCATCGCGATGTCGACGGGTCGGCATCCGCCGGCCGCGATCTCGCGGCCGGACGGTGACCGGCTGCACGGGGGAGCCGGTCGTACGCGTGGGCCCGCCGGTTCCGGTCCGGTGACCGGGAGCGGTGGACCCTCCGGCCGGGACCGGTCCTCGCGGGCCGGTCCCGGCCTCCCCGGATACGCTCACCGGATGGCAGGGCGACGAGTCGGGGTGATGGGTGGGACGTTCGATCCCGTCCACCACGGCCACCTGGTGGCCGCCAGCGAGGTGGCCGGGCTGTTCGGCCTCGACGAGGTCGTCTTCGTGCCCACGGGGGAGCCGTGGCAGAAGAGCGACCGGTCGGTGAGCCCCGCCGAGGACCGCTACCTCATGACGGTCATCGCCACGGCGTCGAACCCGCGGTTCTCGGTGAGCCGGGTGGACATCGACCGCGGCGGCCCGACGTACACCTTCGACACGCTCACCGACCTCAAGGCGCAGCGACCGGACGCCGAGCTGTTCTTCATCACCGGCGCCGACGCGCTGGCCCAGATCATGACCTGGCGCGACGCCGCCCGGTGCTTCGAGCTGGCGCACTTCATCGGGGTCACCCGGCCCGGCTACACGCTGGCCGACTCCCACCTGCCCGACGGGGGGGTCAGCCTCGTGGAGATCCCCGCGCTGGCCATCAGCTCCAGCGACTGCCGCGGGCGCGTGGACCGCGGGATGCCGGTCTGGTACCTCGTGCCCGACGGCGTCGTCCAGTACATCGAGAAGCGCGGCCTGTACCGCGAGCCGTCCCGCCGGCACTCGCCGGCGACCGTGGACGGGCGCCCCGCCGGCGACCGGCCCACGTACGACCGCTCACCGCCCGATGCACCCGGGAACACTCCCGCCGGTGCCGGCGCTGACCCAATCCCGAAGAGTCCACACCTGCAGGAGGTACCCCGATGACCGCCTCGGCCGAAGCGCGGGAGACCGCGCTCGTCGCCGCTCAGGCGGCTGCCGACAAGCTGGCCACCGACGTCTCGATCGTCGACGTCAGCGAGCGGCTCGCGATCACCGACGCGTTCGTCCTCGCGTCGGCGCCCAACGAGCGCCAGGTGCAGGCCATCGTCGACGAGGTGGAGGAGCGCCTCCGGGGGCACGGCGTGAAGCCGGTCCGCCGGGAGGGCGTCGCCGAGGCCCGCTGGGTGCTGCTGGACTTCGTCGACGTGGTGGTGCACGTCCAGCACGCCGAGGAGCGGGCCTACTACGCCCTCGAGCGGCTCTGGAAGGACTGCCCGACCATCCCGTTCGTGGACGCCTCCCTCCCCCCGCAGGCTGCCGGAGCCGCGGGATCCGCCCCGGGCACCGCTGCTTCCCCCGCCGTGGACACGGCCGGCCAGTGACCGTTACGGCCCTGCCCGAGCTGCCGGTGGGCCGTCTGGTCCTCTGGCGGCACGGGCGGACCGAGTGGAACGCGGAGGGCCGCTTCCAGGGGCAGCTGGACCCGCCGCTGGACGCCGTGGGCCGGGCCCAGGCCGTCCACGCGGCACCGCACCTGGTCGCGGGCCTGGCCGGGCAGGAGGCCGTCGTGGTCTCCAGTGACCTGGTGCGGGCCGCGGAGACGGCGCGGGCGCTGACCGCGCTGCTGGACGTGCCGCTCCGGCTCGATCCGCGGCTGCGCGAGCACGGCATGGGTTCCTGGGAAGGGCTGACCCGCGCCGAGGTCGCCGACCGGTATCCCGAGCAGTACGCCGACTGGCTGGCGGGGCGCCCGGTGCGCGGCCGCGGCGGTGAGGAGACCTCGGTCGTCGCCGAGCGGGTGCTGACCGCGCTGCGGGACCTGCCGGCCGTCGACGTCGCGGTCGTGGTGACCCACGGCGGCACGAGCGGCCGGATGATCGAGCTGCTCCTCGAGCTGGACCCCGGCCACCGCCGCGTGTTCGGCCCACTGGGCAACTGCGCCTGGAGCGAGCTGGCCCGGCAGAGCGGCCGGTGGCGCCTCCTGCGGCACAACCACTCCGCGGGGCCGGTGCCCGAGGGCCCCGCCGGGATGCCGGGAAGGATCGCCGAGGACACGGGGACGGTGGTGCTGCCGGGCACCGGCGCGCAGCCCGGTCCCGATCCGGTCCAGGACGCCGACGCGGTCGGCTGACCGGCCCACCACGTCCGGGTGGCAGAGGGGCCGTCCGGCGCGCCTCCGGCGGTTAGCCTCGCCGGGTGCCCGTAGCCGTCCTCACCGATTCGGCGGCCTACCTTCCCCGGGAGCTGGTCGACCGCTACGGCATCCACGTCGTTCCCCTGTACGTCGTCCTCTCCGGCCGGTCCGGGCGCGAGGGGGCCGACATCACCTCCCGCGACGTCTCCACGGCCCTCACGACCCGCGGCCAGCGGGTCTCCACGTCGCGGCCGACCCCCGGCGACTTCGTGGCCGCCTACCGGGCGGCGCTCGACGCGGGCGCTGACCGCCTGGTCTCGATCCACCTGTCCTCGGAGCTCTCCGGAACCTGGGACGCCGCCCGGGTGGCCGCATCGCAGGTGGGAGAGCACATCGTCTCGGTCGTGGACTCGCGCTCGGCGGCCATGGGCACCGGCTTCGCCGTCCTCGAGGCGGCCCGCGCCGCCTCCGACGGGGCGGATCGCGACACGGTCGACCGGATCGCCCGCCAGGCCGTGCAGCGCACCCGCACGCTCTTCGTCGTCGACACCCTCGAGCACCTCCGGCGCGGGGGCCGGATCGGGTCGGCGGCGACCGTGCTCGGCTCCGCGCTGGCGGTCAAGCCGGTGCTGCACGTGGTGGACGGCCGGGTGGTGCCGCTGGAGAAGGTGCGCACGTCGTCCCGGGCGCTCAGCCGGCTCGTGCAGCACGTGGTGGACCTCGCCGGCCAGCGGGAAGTGGCGCTCGCCGTCCACCACCTCGCAACGGCCGAGCGCGCGGAGCGCCTGGTCGCCGACCTCCGGGAGCGGGTGCCCAGGGTGCGCGAGCTGTACGTGAGCGAGCTCGGCGCGGCCATCGGCGCGCACGTCGGGCCGGGTGCGGTGGGTGTGGTGGTGTCCCTGCCGACCGCCCCGACGTCGGCAGCACCGGCCGGGGACGACGCAGCCCCTGGTCGGTGAGCACGTCGGTTCATCGGGCACCGTGCCACCCTGCACGCCGCCGCCCCGGGGAGGCGCCCTGTCGTCCACAGCCGGCCCGTCGTCCACAGATCCGGTGAGCGGGCTCCGTCGATGAGGCGTCCTTCCTAGCGTCGCCGGGGTGCGCCTGCCTTCCCGCCGCGACGACGCGGACCTCATCCGTGCCCGGCTGCGGGCGCTGCTGGCGCATGATCCAGCCGCGCCGGTGGGCTGGATACCCGGGGATGACGGAACCGGCGCCGATGTAGAGGACATCCCCGCGCGGGCGGAGGCTCCCGAGCCGGTGGACCCGCCGGACGAGCCGGCGCTGCCGGAAGGCCTGGGGCGGCACCGGGCACCCGGAACGGAGACGAGGGTGGACGCCGGCCGTCGCGGTGCGC
>DASPIH010000380.1:0-9561 GCA_035629195.1 Blastococcus sp.
CGGTACGGCGCTGGGCTGGTCGGACGTGCAGACGATCGCGCTCGCCGTCGGGCTGGCATTCGTGTTCGGCTACGCGTTCACCATCGGCCCGGTGATGCGCTCGGGCCTGTCGCTCCGTGCCGCGATCCCGGTCGCGCTGGCTGCCGACACCCTCTCCATCACCGTCATGGAGATCGTCGACAACGCGATCATGCTCGCCGTCCCGGGTGCGATGGAGGCCGGCCTGGACAGCTGGCTGTTCTGGGGCGCGCTCGCCTTCGCCCTGGCCGTCGCGTTCGTGGTGACCGTGCCGGTCAACCGCTGGCTGATCAGCCGCGGCAAGGGGCACGCGGTCGTGCACGCCCACCACGGTGGCGACCACGGGAACGGCCACGGCCCCGATCACGCCGGCCGCCACCAGGTCGGCGCGCAGCAGGTGGCCGGCACCCGCGGCGACGCCCCCGGCGGGCACTCCCACCACTGAGGTCGGCTCCGTGCCCCCGAGGGACCGACGACCGGCTGCTGCTGGTGCCCCCGGCAGGATTCGAACCTGCGACACACGGTTTAGGAAACCGATGCTCTATCCCCTGAGCTACGGGGGCCCGGGTGCGGCGACTCCCCGTCCGCGGACCGACGCCAGTCAGGCTATCCGGTGACCTTGCGGAACCTTCCGCGCACCCGACGCGTCGCAAGGAGGAGGACGCGGACGGACCGCGAGGGTTACCGTTCTGGGGCGTTCCGCTCCAGCAACGGCGCCGGAGGTGATCGAAGGGTGGGCGAAGGATCGATGGAGACCACGGTGGTGGACGTCCCCGAGAAGGGGCGCTTCGAGGCCCGGATCGGCGAACGCGTGGTCGGTCTCGCCAGCTATCACGTCGAGGGCACCTCGATGACGCTGCCGCACACGGAGGTCGACCCCTCGATGGGCGGCCGCGGCATCGGGAAGATGCTGGTGGCCGGCGTCCTCGCGGCGGCCCGCGAGCGCGGCCTGACCGTGCTGCCCTACTGCTCCTTCATCCGTCACTACATCCAGGAGCATCCCGAAGAGTCCGACCTGGTCGCGGCGGCGGACCGGCCGCACTTCGGCCTGGAGACCGCCGCCCGCTGACCGGGCGCCCCGGGCCGCCGCCGCCTACGCTGCGCCGATGCCCGAGGGTCACACCCTGTACCGCCTGGCGCGGGAGCAGTCGCTGCTGTTCGCCGGCCGCCCGGTGCACGTCACCAGTCCGCAGGGCCGGTTCGACGCCGGTGCCGCGCTGCTCGACGGGCGCACGCTCGAGGAGGTCTTCTCCTACGGCAAGCACCTGTTCGCGCGCTTCGGTAGCGACCACCTGCACGTGCACCTGGGGCTCTACGGCACCTTCACGACCGGGACGGGCACGCCGCCTCCGGCCCGGGGTGCACTGCGCATGCGCTGGGAGGCCGACGGTCCCGACGGCACGGGGGTGTGGACGGACCTGCGCGGCCCCACCGCCTGCGAGGTGCTGACGACGCCCGAGGCCGACCGCATCCTCGACCGGCTGGGGCCCGATCCGCTGCGTCCCCGGGCCGACGGCACCGCGGCGCTGCGCCGGATCGCGGGCAGCCGGACGGCGATCGGCGCGCTGCTCATGGACCAGTCGGTGCTGGCCGGCGTCGGCAACGTGTACCGCGCCGAGATTCTCTTCCGCCACCGGATCTCCCCGTTCCGGCCGGGCCGGCAGATCGACGTCGACCTGTGGAGCCGGATGTGGGCGGACCTCGTGACGCTCATGCGGGCGGGTGTGCGCATGGGCCGGATCGTCACCACGCGCCCCGAGGACCGGTCGCGGCGCGGTGGCGCGGTGCGCCGGGAGGACGCGCACTACGTCTACCGCCGCACCGGCCTGCCGTGCCGGATCTGCGGCACCGAGGTGCGGACGCAGGTCATGGTGGGCCGCAACCTCTACTGGTGCCCCACCTGCCAGGCGGTCTGAGGAGGCCGGCGGGCGCTGCAGGCGCGGCAGGAACGGGCGACGCGGCCGTTGCTCTGGTGGAGTGGCCCGGACCGGGTCAGGATGCCGGGTGTGGCCGCCGACGGTTTCCCTCCTCCCCCGTCCGCCGGTCATCCCCTGCGGGTGGCTATCGTCGGCGCCGGGCCGGCCGGCATCTACGCCGCAGAGGCCCTCACCCGGCAGACCGACGTCCCGGTCGCCGTCGACCTGATCGACCGGCTGCCGACCCCCTTCGGCCTGGTGCGCCACGGCATCGCCCCGGACCACCCCAAGATGCGGGCCATCCGCGACACGCTCCACCGCAGCCTCGACCACCCGTTGGTCCGGTTCGTCGGGAACGTCGACGTCGGCAGCGACATCACGCTCGACGAGCTCCGGGCGCACGTCGACGCCGTCGTCTACACCTACGGCGCCGCGCTGGACCGGCACCTGGGCATCGAGGGCGAGGACCTGCCCGGCAGCCTGGCCGCCACGGAGTTCGTCTCCTGGTACTGCGGCCACCCCGACGCCGACCGCGGCCGGGTCGAGGCCGCGCTCGCCGGCGCCCGCTCGGCGGTGGTGATCGGCGTCGGCAACGTCGCACTCGACGTCGGCCGGGTGCTCGCCCGCGCCGCCGAGGAGCTCGAACCCACCGACATGCCGCAGCACGTCCTCGAGGCGCTCGCGGCCGCCCCGATCGAGGAGGTCGCCGTGCTCGGCCGGCGCGGTCCGGCGCAGGCCACCTTCACCACCCAGGAGCTCCGGGAGCTCGGCGGGCTGGCGGCGGCAACGGTGCTCGTCGACCCGGACGAGCTGGTCCTGGACCCGGCCGCCGAGGAGCGGGCCGCCGCCGACCGCACCGTCGCGCGCAACCTCGCCGTCCTCCGGGAGTGGTCGGCGCACGTGCTGGAGCCGGGGCGCGTGCCGCTGCGGCTGCGCTTCTACCGGCGCCCGGTCCGCCTGCTGGGCGCCGATCGGGTCACCGGCGTGGAGGTCGAACGCACCGCGGTCGACGGCGACGGCCGCGTCATGGGCACCGGGCAGCTGGAGGTGCTGCCCGCCGACCTGGTGGTGCGCTCGGTGGGCTACCGGGGCATCCCGCTCCCGGGGCTGCCCGTCGACGAGCGCTCGGGCACCGTCGCCAACGACGCCGGCCGGGTGCTGCGGAACGGGCACCCGTCGCCCGGCGAGTACGCGGCCGGGTGGATCAAGCGGGGCCCGAGCGGCGTGGTCGGGCACAACAAGCACGACGCCCGCGAGACCGTCGCCGCGCTGCTGGCCGACGCCGCCGCCGGGACCCTGCGGGTGCGCGGACCGGTCGACGACCTCGTGCAGACCCTGACGGCCCGCGGTGCCGAGCCGGTCCTGCTGGACGACTGGCGGGCCATCGACGCCGCCGAGCAGGTCCTCGGCGCCACGCGGGGCCGGGCGCGGACCACGATGCACGAACGCGAGTCGCTGCTCGCCGCCGTCCGGGCGGCCGCCGCGCGCTAACCCAGCGCCCGGACGAGTGCGTCGGCCTCGGGGACGGACGCAGCCGCCACGAAGCGGATCGTGGTCTCGGTGTCGGGCTGCAGGCTCAGCGGTTTCCCGTCGTCGGTGAGGGCCACCCCGCCCGCCGCCAGGAGCACGGCCAGCCCGCCGGCGACGTCGTGGACATGGGTGCCGCTGCGGTCGAGGTCGTGCCAGGCGGCCGCCGAACCGTCGGCCACCAGGCACAGGTCCACGGCGGTGCAGCCGGTCACCCGCACCCGCCGGGCCGTGGACGGAACGGCGACGGCGCCCCCGCCCGGGCCGCTGGGAACGACGACGGTGGTGCCGGACCGGGGCGCGATCGGCACCCCGTCCCGCTCGGCACCGACCCCGTGCACCCCGGTCCACCGCCGTCCGGAGGCGAGGTCGGCCACCAGCCCGGCCACCGGCACCCCGTCGTGGACCAGGCCGGCCGAGAACGCCCACGGCGGCAGGCCGGCGGAGAAGTTGCCGGTGCCGTCCAGCGGGTCCAGCACGATCCACGGGTCGCCGTCGCGGACCGGGACGTCCCGGCGCTCCTCGCTGAGCACGCGGACCCCGAGCCCGCCGAGCACCTCGACCGCCGCGGCGTGCGCGGCCTCGTCGGCGACCAGCGACGGACTGCCGTCGTCCTTGGTCCGCTCCTGCCCGCTGTCCCGCGCCAGCCCGACGGCGATCTCCACCCGGGTCGCGGCGAGGGCGGCGAGGTGCCGGAAGCGGTCCGCGAGCGGAGCGTCGCTCGCCGGCCCGGCAACGGCGCGCCAGCGGTCGGTCCGACCGTGCCGCACCCGCTCGCAGCCCCACGCCGCCGCGAGCGCCTGCACCGCGGGGTGCTCGAGCGGAATGCCCGAGCGTCGGAGCACGACGGCCTCGGCGAACCCGTCGAGGTGCCACTGCCGGCGGACCAGTGCCGCGGAGCCGTCGGCCAGCAGCACGCGCAGCCGCGGGTCGTGCACCGCGGGCGCCAGCGCGCCGGGAGGCATGCCGAGGGTCAGGGCCGCGGTGCGCACGTCGGCGCCGCTGACCGCCACGCGCACGTCGCCGGTGGGCTCGGGCCGGCGGCGGAGGAACCGGTGCTCAGCCACTGTTGCGCAGCGCGGTGGCGATGCCGTTGATCGTCAGCTGGATGTTGCGCCTGGTCAGCTCGTCGTCCTCACCGCTGCGCCGGCGGCGCAGCATCTCCACCTGCAGGTGGTGCAGCGGCTCGAGGTAGGGGAACCGGTTGCGGATCGACCGGGCCAGTGACGGGTTGTCGGCCAGCAGGTGGTCGTCACCGGTGACCGCCAGCGTCATGCGGCAGGTGCGCTCGTGCTCGGCGGTGATCCGGTCGAAGACGCGGGCGCGCAGGTGCTCGTCCGGCACCAGCCCCGCGTAGCGGGCGGCCAGGTCCAGGTCGGTCTTGGCCAGGACCATGCCCATGTTCGACAGCACCGTGCGGAAGAACGGCCACCGCCGGTGCAGGTCCCGGAGCCGGTCCAGCCGCTCGGCGGACTCCCCGGCCCACTCCTCCAGCGCCGTACCGGTGCCGTACCAGCCGGGCAGCATGATCCGGGTCTGCGACCAGCTGAACACCCAGGGGATCGCCCGCAGGTCGCCGATGGAGTCCCCCGCCTTGCGCGACGGGGGCCGGCTGCCGATGTTGAGGTCGGCCAGCTCGCGGATGGGGGTGGCCGCCCGGAACCACTCCACGAACCCGGGCGTCTCGTGAACCAGCTCCCGGTAGGCCCGCTGCGCCCGGGCGGCGAGGTCGTCGAGCAGCGCGTAGGCCTCCGCGGCGTCGTCGCCCAGGCCTTCGACGTCCAGCAGCGTGGACTCCAGCGTGGCCGCGACCAGCGCCTCGAGGTTCCGGCGGGCGAGGTCCGGATCGGCGTACTTGGCGGCGATCACCTCGCCCTGCTCGGTGATCCGCAGGGCGCCGGCCACCGCGCCGGGGGGCTGCGCCCTGATGGCCTCGTAGCTGGGCCCGCCGCCCCGGCCCACCGTGCCCCCGCGGCCGTGGAACAGCCGCAGCCGCACCCCTTCGCTCCGGGCGAGCTCCACCAGGTCGAGCTCGGCCCGGTACAGCGCCCAGTTGGCGGCGAGGTACCCGCCGTCCTTGTTGCTGTCGGAGTAGCCGAGCATGACCTCCTGGACGTCGCCCCGGTTGGCCAGCAGCGCCCGGTAGAGCGGCTGGTCGAGCACCGCGCCGAGCGTGGTGGCGGCGGCCTGCAGGTCGTCGATGGTCTCGAAGAGCGGCGAGATGCCGACCGGGCAGCTGGGGGTGGGCGGGGAGCCGGCGGCGCCGGCCGGATCGAGCAGCCCGACCTCCTTGAGCAGGACGGCGACCTCCAGGACGTCGCTGACCGATCCGCACATGCTGATCACGTAGTTCGGAATGGCCCGCGGGCCCAGCAGGGCGACCTGCTCGGCCGCGGCGAGCAGCACGTCCAGCTCCTTGCGGACCTCCTCCGACAGCTCGGCGTCGGCCCGCACCAGGGGGCGGCGCAGGGTCAGCTCCCCGGCGAGCAGCTCCACCCGGGCGGCTTCGTCCAGCGCGGCGTAGTCGTCGCACACGCCCGCCCACGCCAGCAGCTCGCCGACCACCTGCTCGTGCACCGAGGAGTTCTGCCGCATGTCCAGGCCGCACAGGTGGAAGCCGAAGACCTCCACCGCCTCGCGCAGCCGCAGCAGCCGGTCGTCGGCCAGCGTCCCGGCGCCGTGGCTGCGCAGCGACGCGTCGACCACGTCGAGGTCGGCGCGCAGCTGCTCGGGCGTCTCGTAGGGCGGCAGCGCAGCAGCCGGTTCCGCACCGCCGGGCACCGATCCCAGGACCCGCACGGCGGTGGCGGCCAGCCGCGAGGAGATGCCGGTGAGCGCGCGGCGGTAGGGCTCGTCGGCGCGGAAGGGCGAGTCGTCCCGGGATGCCTCGGCCAGCGAGTACAGCTGCCGGGTCGGCGTGACGAGCCGGTCGGACATCGACAGCTCGCTGCGCAGCGCGGCCAGCTCCGCCAGGTGGTGGCCGATCGCGGTCTCCGCCTGTCGCGTCGTGGCCCGCCGCAGGGCCTCGGCGGTGACGAACGGGTTGCCGTCGCGGTCGCCGCCGATCCAGGAGCCGGGCAGCAGCATCGGGCGGCGCAGCAGGCCGGCGCCGGGCCAGCGCTCCTCCACGGCGCGCCGCAGCTCGGCGTTGATGGCCGGGACGACGTCGAACAGGGACAGCTCGTAGTACCGCAGCGCTTCGTCGATCTCGTCCTGCAGCCGCAGCCGCGACAACCGCAGCAGCGCCGTCTGCCAGAGCGTGAGCACCGAGCGCCACAGCTGGTCGGACCACCCGGCGTCGACCCCGTCCACCGAGCGGTCGCGCTGCCGGATGAGCTCGGTGACCTGCCGCTGCACCTGGAAGACGGTCTTGCGCCGCACCTCGGTGGGATGCGCGGTGACGACCGGGCAGACCAGTGCGCCGGCCAGCTCCCGGGCGACGGCGTCGGCGGAGAGGTCGGTCTCGTCGAGCAGCGCGAAGGTGGCCGCCAGGCTCCCCTTCTGCGGCGGCGAGCCGGCCCGGCGGTGGTGCCGGCGCCGCCGCTCGTGGTGGATGTCCTCGGCGAGGTTGGCCAGCACGGAGAAGTGGCTGAACGCCCGGATGACGTGGTTGGCCGAGCGGACGTCCAGCTCCGCCAGCCGGCGGGCGAGCTCTCTCCGGTCGACCTCCGAGCGGCGGATCCGGAAGGCCTCCACCCGGGTGGACTCGACCAGGTCCAGCACGTCGCTGCCGGCCTGCTGGCCGATCACCTCGCCGAGGACGCGCCCCAGCAGCCGGATGTCCTCCCTCAGCGGGAGCTCGTCGGCGCGCTCCTCCGTCGTGGCGTCCCCGGCGGGACGGCGGAGATCGGCAGGATCGACCGTTGCTTCGGACACGGTGCGAGTATCGGGGAATCCTGTGACGGGCTCATGTCGGCTGCCTGCCGGGCGCGCGTCATTCGCGCTCGAGCTCCTGCAGGCACTGGGCGGCGAGCTGGTCGCCGGCCTCGGCCCCGAGCCGGAACTGCTCGACGGCGCCCTCGAGGTCACCCCGGTCGGCGAGGAGCACCGCCAGGTTCTGGTGGCAGTACACGTCGCCGGCGGCGATACCGCTGCGGTAGGCCTCCTCGGCGGCCTCCTCGTCGCCGAGCTCCTCGCGGTAGAGGTTGCCCAGCGGCAGCCAGGCCACCTGCTCGCCGAGCTTCGCACCGCGCTCCAGGACCGACCGGGCCTCGGCCGGGCGGCCGGTCTCGCGCAGCAGGTGGGCGAGGTCGGCCCGCGCGGGCGGGAAGTGGTGCTGGCCGGCGCGCAGCGCCGCCTCCAGCGAGGGGTCGAGGGTCGAGCACCAGCGCCAGCAGGCGACGACGGCGGCGGCCTCCTCGTCGCCGGCGGCCGCGAACTCCTCGGCCACCGCCATGGCCTGCTCCCGCTCGCCCTGCTCGCGCAGCAGGAAGGCCAGCTGCAGGCCGCCCTCCAGGTCGCCGGCGGCCGCGGCACCGCTGTAGGCGCGCATCGCCCCGGCGAGGTCGCCGAGGTCCTCGAGCACCAGCCCGAGGTTGCGCCAGGCGTCGGGCTCGCCGGCGCGGAGGGCGGCCTCGTAGGCGTCGACCGCCTCCTCCCAGCGGTTCTGGGCGGCCAGGCTGTTGCCGAGGTTGAACGCGGCCACGGTGTCGCCCAGGGTGAAGGCCCGGCGGAAGCACGCCTCGGCGTCGACCTGCCGGCCGGCGTCGGCGAGGTCGCAGCCGAGGTTGATCAGCGCGTCGGCGTCGTCGGAGGCGATCAGCCGCCGCAGCCGCACGTCGAGGTCCTCGGTCATGGCGCCGATGATCGCGGCGCCCGGCATCCTGCGCGCCCCCCTGCGCCGCAACCTCACCCCAAGGGAGCGGCCACCGGCCCGCCGGTCACCCGATCGACTGCCCCGGGGCCGCGGCCCGCCCCGGATCAGGCGCCGAAGGCCTCCCGCCAGGCGGGCAGCAGGGTGCGCTCGGCCCACTCGAGGTACGGCGCCTGCTGGTTCCCGCCGATCTGCACGAGGGCCAGGTGGGTGAACCCGGCGTCGGCGTACTCCTGCGCCGCCTGGATGACCGCGTCGACGTCGTCGCCGCACGGGATGCTGCCCTCGACGTCCTCCTCGCGGACGAACTGGCTGGCCGCGTCGAAGGCGGAGGGACCGGGCAGCTCCGCGTTGACCTTCCAGCCCAGGCCGAACCAGCGGAACAGCATGTGCGCGCGGGTGACGGCGGCGGCCTTGTCGGTGCCGAAGCTGATCGGCATCTGCGCGATGCGCGGCTTGCCCGTGCCGCCGGCGGCGTCGAACTGCTCCACCAGCTCGGGCCTGGGCTCGGTGGCGACGAGCGCGTCGCCGAGCTCCCCGGCGATCGTGGACGCCTGCTTGCCCCCCGACGCGACGGCGATCGGCACCCGCTTCTCCGGCAGGTCCCAGAGCTTGGCCGACTCCACGTCGAAGTGCTCCCCGCGGAAGTTGGTGTGGCCCTCGCCGTCGAACAGTTCGCGGATCACGTGGATCGCCTCGACCAGCATGTCCTGGCGCACGTCGGCCGGCGGCCAGCCGCCGCCCACGATGTGCTCGCTGAGGTTCTCCCCCGAGCCGAGGCCCAGGGTGAAGCGCCCGTCGGAGATGATCTGCAGGGTCGCCGCCTGCTGGGCGACCACCGCCGGGTGGTACCGGAAGGTCGGGCAGGTCACGTAGGTCATCAGCGGGATGCGGCTGGTCGCCTGGGCGGCCGCCCCCAGCGTCACCCAGGCGTTCGGCGAGTGCCCCATCTCGTCGAGCCAGGGGAAGTAGTGGTCGCTGCTGACGGCGAAGTCGAAGCCCGCGGTCTCGGCGCCGACCACGTGGGAGACCAGTTCCTTCGGGCCGGCCTGCTCGGTCATCATCGTGTAGCCCAGCTGCATCGCCATGCCGCGCGGCTACCCGCTGCTCACCGGAGCCAACCCGGTGACGGGCCCGGTCCGCCCCCCTCTCTCAGACGCGCTCCGCCTGCAAGGCCTCCCGGATCTTGGTCTTGCCGCTGGTCCGCAGCAGGGCTCCGGCATACATCCGGCCGCCGAGCCGCAGCAGCAGGGCGATCGCGGCCACCATGATGAGCACCGACAGCGC
>DASPIH010000381.1:0-7577 GCA_035629195.1 Blastococcus sp.
GCGGGACCTGCACGACTCGGTGAGTGCCGCCCTCTTCTCCGTGCACGCACGCGCGCAGGCGGTCCGGCGCGGTCTGCGCGCCGCTGCGCCGGAGGTCGTCGAGGAGGCGGCGCGGGACCTGGAGCTGCTGTCGCAGCAGGCGATCTCCCAGCTGCGGGCGATGGTCACCGGGATGCGCGGGGAGGCGCCGGCCGCGGACCTGGCCGCCGCGCTGCGGGAACTGGCAGCCACGTGCACCACGCGGGACGGCCTGCCCGTGGACGTCCGTGTCACCGGGGCAGTGCCGCCGGTCCCCGCGGGGACCATCGAGCACCTGGTGCGCATCGCCGGAGAGGCGCTGCACAACTGCGTGAAGCACGCCAAGGCGTCCGCGGCGGTGGTGTCCCTGGACGGGCGGGAGGACGAGCTCGTCCTCACGGTCACCGACAACGGCTGCGGCTTCGATCCGGCGGCGGGCCGGGGCGGTGGTCACGGGCAGCGGACCATGCGGGAGCGGGCGCTGCTGTGCGGAGGCACCCTGCAGGTCGACAGCGCGCCCGGGCGGGGCACCAGCGTCGTCGTCCGCGTCCCCCTGTCCTCCTGAGAGACACGACCGGAAGGGGCGCCCCCGATGCGGGGGCGCCCCTCCGTCCGCCGCCGTCAAGCAGTGGCGATGGCGTCGAGCACCTTCATCCGTGCGGCCCGGCGCGCCGGCCAGACAGCGGCGAGGACGCCGATCAGGGCGCCGAGGGCCAGGAAGAGCACCAGCCGCCCACCCGGGACCACCAGCTCGGAGATCCCCTGGTCCGACAGCGCCCGGGTGAGGCTGATCCCGAGCAGCCCGCCCAGCGCCAGCCCCAGCGACGAGCCGTAGACCGAGATCAGCACCGACTCCAGCCGTACCGTCCGGCGCAGCTGGCCGCGGGTCATGCCGACCGCCCGCAGCAGCCCGATCTCCCGGGTGCGCTCGAGCACTGACATCGCCAGGGTGTTGACGATCCCGAGCACCGCGATGAGCACCGACAGCACGAGCAGGGCGTTGATGAGCATCAGGATCTGGTCCACCTGCCCCTTCTGCTCGCCGGCGAACTCGTCCTGGTCCTTGAGGGTCACCACCGGGTAGGGGTCGATGGCGGTCTGGATCGCCGACCGCACGGACTCCGCGGCGGACCCGTCGGCGACGTCCAGGAACAGGTACCGGTCCAGCTCGGCGCCCCCGGTGGCGACGAACGTCTCCAACGACACGACGGTCGTGCCCACCGCCTGGTTGGCGGCATAGATCCCCTCCACCGTCAGCTGGGCGGTCTGGCCCGTGGGCGTCACCATCTCGACGGTGTCCCCGACGTCCCACCGGTGGCTGTCCGCCGTCGGCTCGTCGACCAGCAGGCCGGAGCCGGCCAGGTCCGCACTGCCGCCGGCCGTGAAGTCCAGCTCGAGCGTCCGGTCCATCGTCGCCGGATCGACCGCGGTGACCAGCGCCTCCTCGCCGCCCAGCAGAGCCGAACCGAAGCGCATCTGGGTGACCGCGTCGACGTCCTCGACCGACCGCAGCCGCTCGGCCACCTCCGGCGTGAAGGGCTGCCCGACCGCGGTGGAGACGACGAAGTCCGCTCGCAGCGCCGAGCCGACCAGCTTGTCGACCGAGGCGTTGGCCGAGGCACCGAGGATGCTGAACGCAGTGACCAGCGCCAGGCCGACCATCAGCGCGGACGCGGTGGCCGCGGTCCGCCGAGGGTTGCGGGCAGCGTTCTGCCGGGCGAGGTGCCCGGTGGTGCCCCACACGCGGGGGAGGACCGCGCCCACGGACCGGGCGAACGGCCGGGCCAGGACCGGGCTCAGCGCGATGGCAGCCACGACGAGGCACAGCCCGCCGATCCCGACGAGCTGGGCGGCGCCCCCGCCGTCGGCCAGGACGCTCCCGGCGAGCCCGGCAACGCCGGCGACGGCCGCAACCGCGCCGACGACCGCGCGCTTGCGCAGCGAGCGCTCCACCGCCACGTGGTCGTCGCGCATCGCCGCGACCGGCGGTGTGGCCGCTGCCCGGCGGGCCGGCACGTAGGCCGCGATCAGCGTGACGAGGACCCCGACGGCGTAGCTCCACGCGATGGTGCTCGCCGAGAGGACGAGGCTGCCGTCCAGGGTCAGACCGAAGGTCGAGAACAGCGCGCGCAGCGCCGAGGCGATGCCGAACCCGCCCAGGACGCCCAGCGTGGAACCGACGATCCCGAGCACGAGCGCCTCGACGAGCACCGACCGGGTGACCTGGGCGCGGCCGGCACCCAGCGCCCGGAGCAGGGCCAGCTCCCGCGTGCGCTGCGCCACCAGCATCGAGAAGGTGTTCAGGATGATGAAGGAGCCCACGAACAGGGCTATGCCGGCGAACGCGGTGAGCAGCACGGTGATGAAGGACAGTCCTTCCTCGAGCGCCGCGGCCTGCTCGTCGGCCTGCTCCTGCGCCGTCGTCACCTCGTAGTCCGCGCCCACCTCGGCGGCGATCCGGTCCCGCACCTCGTCTCCGGAGACGCCGTCGGCGACGAGCACGTCGATGCCGGTGAAGTCGTTCCCGAGCCCGAGCATCGCCTGGGCGGTGGCCAGGTCGAAGGCGGTCAGCGAGGCGCCGGCGAGACCGCCGTCCTCTCCGAACGTGAAGACCCCGACGACCTCCGCCTCGATCCGCGGTCCCGGGGTGAGCAGGGCGACCCGGTCACCGATGGTGTAGCCGAGCTCCTCGGCGGTGGCCTGGTCCAGGGCCACCTCGCCGTCTCCGGCGGGTGCCCGTCCGTCGACCAGCTCGCTCGGTGACAGCTCGCGCTGGGCGAACCAGCTGACGCCGACGCCGGGCGCGCCGCCGGTGTCGAGCACGTTCCCGTCCCCGTCCAGGACGTAGACACCCTCGGTCTGGACGTAGCCCTCGGCAGCGGCGACGCCGTCGACGTCGCGGATCTGCTCGACCAGACCCGGGGGCAGGCGGTCGATCCCCCCGCCCGGGCCGGTGATGCCCGCTTCGAACGCTGCCGCGGGGTGCACGCTCACGTCCGCTGCCGTGCTCTCGAACAGCGCGGTGAACGTGCGGTTGAGGGTGTCGGTGAAGATCATGGTGCCGCTGACGAAGGCGACGCCCAGGACGATGGCCAGGCCGGAGAAGGCGAGCCGCAGCTTGTGCGCGAGCAGGCTCCGCCACGTGGTCCGCCACATGTCAGACCCCCGTCGCGGTGTCGCGGCCGGCGGTGTCGAAGGCCTTCATGCGCTCGAGGACCCGGTCGGCCGTCGGCGCCGCCATCTCGTCGTCGATGCGGCCGTCGGCCAGGAAGAGCACGCGGTCGGCGTAGGAGGCCGCCGACGGGTCGTGGGTGACCATGACGACGGTCTGACCCAGCTCTCGCACGGACGTGCGCAGGAAGGCCAGCACCGAGGCTCCGCTGCGGGAGTCGAGGTTCCCGGTCGGCTCGTCGGCGAAGATGATGTCCGGCCGGCTCGCCAGCGCCCGGGCGCAGGCCACCCGCTGCTGCTGGCCGCCGGACAGCTCGGTCGGCCGGTGCCCCAGCCGCGCCCGTAGGCCCACGGCGTCGATGACGCCGTCCAGCCAGGCGCGGTCGGGGGTGCGGCCGGCGATGTCCATGGGCAGCGTGATGTTCTCCAGCGCGGTCAGCGTGGGCAGCAGGTTGAACGCCTGGAAGATGAATCCGACCTTGTCCCGCCGGAGCTGGGTCAGGCCCTTGTCGTCGAGCCGGCTGATCTCGGTGTCGCCGATCCAGGCCTGGCCCGAGGTGAGGCCGTCGAGACCGGCCATGCAGTGCATCAACGTCGACTTGCCCGAGCCCGAGGGACCCATGATCGCGGTGAACTGTCCGCGGGGGAACTCGACGTCGACGGCGTCCAGGGCGACGACCCGTGTGTCGCCGTGCCCGTACACCTTGGTCAGCGCCGCTCCACGAGCGGCGTATGCCTGGGCGACCGCGAGCGCGTCGGCTGCGGTCGTCGCCTGGTGGACCGTTGTCACGATCCCTCCTCAAGGGTCCGTGTGATGCCGCACCAGCTGCGGCGCCACGAACTCTGGAGCAGGGGCGGCGCCGCGCCATCAGTCGGACGAAGGGACCTGCGGTGGGTCGGGAGGACGAGACCGACGCACGCCTCCTCCCCGAGGAGGAGGCCGAACTGGGTCCTCTGGCAGGAGCCCCCCGACGGCCGCGCTGCAAAACATCGACGTCATGACGACGACGTGGCCGACGGTCCGGGCAGGAGCAGTACCGGCGCTCCTGCTGAGCGCCGCCATCGCCTTGCTCCTCACCAACGACACGACGAGCCCTGATGCCGCCCGATCCATCGCCGGGACGGTGGCCGACTGGCCCACCTGGGCCCACGAGGCCGTGACCGCCGTCAGCGAGGGCGGCCTCGTCGTCCTCGGGCTGCTCCTCGCGGTCTCGGCCTGGCGGGCGCGGTCACAGAGACCGCGGCAGGTCGCGACGGCGCTCCTGGGAGGGGCGGGCGTCGTGCTGGCGCTCGCCGCGAGCGAGCTCCTGAAGGCGCTCACCGCGCAGGACCGCCCCTGCCGCGCGGTCGCCGGCCTCGACGCCGTCGTCCCGTGCCCTCCGGTCGGCGACTGGTCGCTGCCCAGCAACCACGCGACCCTGGCCGCGGCCCTGGCCGCGGCGCTGATCTGGTCGGTGCCCCGGTGGTGGCCGCTGGTGGCGACGCTGGCTCTCCTCGTGGCCGCCGCTCGCGTGGGCCTCGGCGTGCACTACCCCCATGACGTCGTCGACGGCCTCGTCCTCGGCAGCGTGGTCGCTTCGGCGACGGTCCTCCTGCTGCGACGACCCGCGACCCGCTGGGTCACCGCCGCCCGGCGGGTGCCGCTGCTCGGGGCGGTCCTGTCCGGCGGCAGCCGACCCACGCCGTCGGACGCCGGCGACCGCGAGAGGCCCGGGTGACGGGTGCGTGGACGTTCGGGGTGCGGGGTTGCCCGACTGCGGCCGGACCGATGGGATCGATCGAACGAGCCGCACGACGTCAGGAGAGCTGTATGACCGCGACCGCCGAGCAACCGTCGACGGCCACAGGCCCGCTGGACGACGGTGAGCTGCAGGCGATCGACGCGTGGTGGCGGGCGGCGAACTACCTGTCGGTGGGGCAGATCTACCTGATGGGCAATCCGCTGCTGCGGGAGCCGCTGCGCCCGGAGCACGTGAAGCCGCGGCTGCTGGGGCACTGGGGCACCACGCCGGGCCTGAACTTCGTCTACGCGCACCTGAACCGGGTCATCGCCGCCCGGGACCTGGACGCGATGTACGTGATGGGTCCCGGGCACGGCGGCCCGGGGCCGGTGGCGGCCGCCTGGCTGGAGGGCACCTACAGCGAGGTCTATCCCGAGGTCTCCCAGGACGAGGCCGGTCTGCGGCGGCTGTTCACCCAGTTCTCCTTCCCCGGCGGGATCCCCAGCCACGTCGCTCCGGAGACGCCGGGGTCGATCCACGAGGGCGGGGAGCTGGGGTACGCGCTGTCCCACGCCTACGGCGCGGCCTTCGACAACCCCGACCTGGTCGTCGCCGCAGTGGTCGGTGATGGTGAGGCGGAGACCGGCCCGCTGGCCGCCAGCTGGCACTCGACCAAGTTCGTCGACCCGGCGCGCGACGGCGCGGTGCTGCCGATCCTGCACCTCAACGGCTACAAGATCGCCAACCCGACGGTGCTGGCCCGGATCACGCCCGAGGAGCTGGCCGACCTTCTGCGCGGCTACGGGCACACCCCCTACGTCGTGGAGGGGTCGGACCCGGCGGAGATGCACCAGGCCCTCGCCGCCACGCTGGACCGCTGCCTGGACGAGATCGCCGAGATCCAGCGACGGGCGCGGGAGGACGGCGTGACCGAGCGCCCGCGCTGGCCGATGGTCGTGCTGCGCTCGCCGAAAGGCTGGACCGGTCCGGCCGAGGTCGACGGTCACCAGGTCGAGGGGTCGTGGCGCTCGCACCAGGTGCCGTTCAGCAACGCCCGGGACGACGACGGGCACCGGCGGGTCCTGGAGGAGTGGCTGCGCAGCTACCGGCCGGAGGAGCTGTTCGACGCCGACGGGGCGCCGGTGCCTGCCGTGCGGGATCTGCACCCGGCGGGGGATCGGCGGATGAGCGCGAATCCGCACACGAACGGCGGCGCGCTGCTCAAGCCGCTGCAGATGCCGGACTTCCGCGACTACGCCGTCGACGTCCCGACGCCGGGCACCGGCGCGGTCGAGTCCACCCGCGTGTTGGGAACCTTCCTGCGCGACGTGATGGCCCAGAACATGACCAACTTCCGCGTCTTCGCACCCGACGAGAACAACTCCAACCGGCTCGGGGCACTGCTGGAGGTCACCGACCGCGCGTGGATGGCCGAGCGCCTTCCCGGTGACGACTCCCTGGCCCCGGACGGCCGGGTGATGGAGATCCTCTCCGAGCACACCTGCCAGGGCTGGCTCGAGGGCTACCTGCTCACCGGCCGGCACGGCTTCTTCTCCTGCTACGAGGCCTTCATCCACATCGTCGACTCGATGGTCAACCAGCACGCCAAGTGGCTCAAGACCACCAACGGCATCCCGTGGCGGCGCCCGATCGGCTCGCTGAACTACCTGCTGACCTCGCACGTGTGGAGGCAGGACCACAACGGTTTCTCCCACCAGGACCCGGGCTTCATCGACCACGTCGTGAACAAGAAGGCCGACGTCATCCGCGTCTACCTGCCGCCGGACGCGAACACGCTGCTGTCGGTGGCCGACCACTGCCTGCGCAGTCGGCAGTACGTCAACGTGATCGTCGCCGGCAAGCAGCCGGCCCTGCAGTACCTGGACGCCGACGCGGCGGTGGTGCACGCCACCAAGGGCATCGGCATCTGGGAGTGGGCCAGCACCGACGCCGGAAGCGAGCCCGACGTGGTCATGGCCTGCGCCGGCGACGTCCCGACGATGGAGACTCTCGCGGCGGTGGAGATCCTCCGTAGTTGGTTCCCTGATCTGCGGATCCGTGTGGTCAACGTCGTGGACCTGATGCGGCTGCAGGACGAGAGTGAGCACCCGCACGGCCTGTCCGGCGCCGCCTTCGACTCGCTGTTCACCCGGGACAAGCCGGTGGTCTTCGCCTACCACGGCTATCCCTGGCTGATCCACCGGCTGACCTACCGCCGGACCAACCACGCCAACGTCCACGTGCGCGGCTACATCGAGGAGGGGACGACGACCACGCCCTTCGACATCTGCGTGATGAACCGCATCGACCGGTTCAACCTGGCCATCAGCGCGATCGACCGGATCCCGCGACTGCGCGGCACCGCCGCCCACGCCCGCGAGGCGATGCTGGACAAGCTGATCGAGCACCGCGCGTACGTGCGCAGGCACGGGATCGACCCCCCGGAGATCCGCGACTGGCAATGGTCACCCGTCCCAGGGCCGGCCACGCAGCCGCCCGGGCCGCTGGTCGAGCCGGAGTCGTCATGAGACTCCTCGTCGTCAACGCCGGATCCAGCAGCCTCAAGCTCAGCGTCCTGGACGACGACGGGGCGATCGAGGCGGCTACCAACGTGGAGCGGTGGGAGGGCGCCGGGCACCTCGCGCCGCTGGAGGAGTTCCTCGGCGG
>DASPIH010000382.1:0-3155 GCA_035629195.1 Blastococcus sp.
TCCGGTGGCGCGGCCGGCCGCGCCGACGGCGGAGCGGCTGTCGACCGCGGCCCTCAGCGAGGAGTGGGTGCGCACGGGCGCGGCTCTGCGCGGAGGGCTCGAGCCGGCCGTGCGGCAGGGGCTCGTCGTCCGGCGCGGGCAGCTGCTCGACGAGCTGGAGCGCCGGGACCCGGCGGGCTTCGCCCGCTGGCTCGCCGCCGGCCCGCTGGCCAGCACCGATCCGGCCGGCTTCGTGCGGAGCGAGCCGCCGCGGGCCGATCCCAGCACGGAGACCGAGGCGGCCTGACGCTGCCGGGGCTCAGACCTCGCCGAGGCCGCGGACGGCCAGGGAGATCGCGAGGGCCGTCATGACGACGGCGATGACGCCGTCGAGGACCCGCCAGGCCGCCGGCCGGGCGAAGACCGGCCGGAGCAGCCGGGCGCCGTAGCCCAGGCCGGTGAACCAGACGATGCTGCCGAGCGCCGCGCCCGCGGCGAACTGCCACCGGTGCTCGCCGTAGGTGGATGCCGTCGAGCCCAGCAGCAGCACCGTGTCCAGGTACACGTGCGGATTGAGCCAGGTGAGCGCCAGGCAGGTGCCGACGGTGACCGCGAGGCCGGTGCGTGCGCCGGCGGCGTCGGGGAGCAGCGCCCCGGGTCGCAGTGCCCGCCGGGCGGCGAGCACGCCGTAGCCGAGCAGGAACGCCGCACCTCCGAAGCAGACCACCGGGAGGAGCCACGGCAGCCGCGACAACGCCGCGCCCGCCCCCAGCACTCCGGCGGCGATGAGCGCGATGTCGGACAGCGTGCAGACCGCCACCACCGCGGCCACGTGCTCCAGGCGCAGCCCCTGCCGGAGGACGAAGGCGTTCTGGGCACCGATGGCCACGATCAGCCCCACGCCGAGAGCGAGGCCGGAGGCGACGGCGAGCAGCGCCGGAGCGGTGAGCACGTCGACGACGCTAGGGAGACGCCCGCCGCCGGGTGCGGGGACGTGCCGAGGCAGGCCGGCGGTGCGTTGTCCCTAGACTGGACCGCGGGATCGCGTGCTCGTCCCGCCGGCGTGGCGCAATTGGTAGCGCACTCGACTTGTAATCGAGCGGTTAGGGGTTCGAGTCCCCTCGTCGGCTCAGTCGAAGCTGCCCGAGCCGTCGCGCCGGTAGGGCGACAGCCGTTCCAGGCGCTCACGCTCGGCCCGCTCGGCGCGGAGGCGCGCGGCCGTCCCCGGCGGGAACCCGGCCTTGGCCACGCGGTGCTCGATCGTCTCCACCATGAAGGCCAGGGAGAACAGCAACCCCAGCAGGAGGCCGCCGACGGCTGCGGACACCCGGTAGGCCAGGGGCACCGGCACCGCCAGGAGGCAGATCAGCACCACCGGCAGCATCTGCACCACGGCCCGGGCCAGGTGCCGCCACACCCAGGTCCGGCGGGTGGTGTCGGACAGCACCCAGGGGGACAGGGAGCGGGGCAGCCCCCCGCCGAGGGCGTACCAGACCCACTGCGCGGGGTTGGGTCGCGGTCGGGACACCCCTCGACGGTAAGCCGCACCGGACCGGAGCGGCGGGCGTACGGTGCGGCGGTGGACGAGCGGCGCCGGGGAGTGCTCTCCGGGCTGGCCGCCTACGCCCTGTGGGGGCTGTTCCCGCTCTACTTCCCGCTGCTCGAACCCGCCGGCGGCATCGAGATCGTGGCGCACCGGGTGCTGTGGTCGCTGCTGTTCATCGGTCTGCTGCTGACGGCCGTGCATCGCTGGCGGCACGTGCGGTCGGCGCTGCGCGACCGGCGCACGCTGCTGGTGCTGACCGGCGCGGCCGTGCTCATCGCGGCGAACTGGTTGATCTTCGTCTACGGGGTGAACTCCGGGCAGGTCGTGGAGACCTCGCTGGGCTACTTCATCAACCCCCTGGTGAGCGTCCTGCTCGGTGTCGTCGTCTTCAGCGAGCGGCTGCGACCGCTGCAGTGGGTCGCCGTCGGCACCGCCGCCGTGGCCGTCGCCGTGCTGACCGTGGACTACGGGCGTCCGCCGTGGATCGCCCTGAGCCTGGCCGGCTCGTTCGGGCTCTACGGACTGACGAAGAAGCTGGTGTCGGTCGAGGCGGCGCCGGGTCTGTTCCTGGAGACGGCGCTGGTCGCGGTTCCGGCCGCGGTGGTCCTCGGCTGGCTGCACGTCGGAGGCGCCGGCAGCTTCGCCCAGGCCGGTACCGGGCACGCCTTCCTGCTGGCCAGCTCCGGCATCGCGACGGCGGTGCCACTGCTGCTGTTCGCCGCCGCTGCTCGCCGCATCCCGCTCTCCACGGTGGGCCTCCTGCAGTACCTCACGCCGCTCATGCAGCTGGCCATCGGCGTGTTCGTCTACGCGGAGCCGATGCCGCCGGCGCGGCTGGCCGGGTTCGTCATCGTGTGGGTGGCGCTCGCGGTGCTCACCGCCGACAGCCTGCGACACGCCCGGGCCGGTGCCCGGCGCACGTCCCGCGAGGCCGTGCCGGCCACCTCCTGAGCGGCGTCCCGGCACCGGGCGCGGCGTTCGCCGGAAAACGTCGGTGTGCCGGGCTACCGTCGATCCCGAGCCTTCCGGACATTCCCGGAGGCCGGCAGTCCAGGAGATGACACGGCAATGACCATCGACCCAGCCCCCGTGGTCTCCCCGCCCCGGGCCGACGGGTCAGGGGAAGCAAGTGCGCAGCTCGATCCGGCGGGTCTGTCGCGCCGGGAGCACGAGATGCTCGGCTTCGAGCGCCAGTGGTGGCGGCGCGCCGGAGCCAAGGAGACGGCGATCCGCGACCTCTTCGGCACCACACCGACCAGGTACTACCAGGCGCTCAACGCCCTGGTCGACCGTCCGGAAGCCCTGGCCGCCGATCCACTGCTCGTGCACCGCCTCCGGCGGCTGCGCACGGCGCGGCAACGGACGCGCTCGTCCCACGTCCTGGGCAAGGGCTAGGACATCGTTTAGATTCATTCACTGTGGGCAAGCACGCCGCGTCAGGCAGTGACGGACTGGACCAGGGGCACGCTCCGGTAGCCGCAGGGCGGCGCAGGACCGATGCCCTCGACAGCTCGTGGCCCGGCTTCGCCGCGGACCTGAGCGACCACCCCACCGCGCGCGGTCGGGCGCGCTCCGAGCGCCGCGAGGTCCTGCTCGGTGCGCCGCCGGCCGACGTCGCGCGTCAACCGCG
>DASPIH010000383.1:0-2841 GCA_035629195.1 Blastococcus sp.
GAGGCCCACGAGCTGGTGGCCGGCGGGCACGTGCGCGGCAAGGTCGTCGTCACCCTGTGACGTCGCTCCTCCCGCCGGCCGACGCCCAGGACGTGCCGCGGTACGGACCGGGGACCTGATGCCCCGCTTCACCCTCACCGGTACCGTGCTCGACACCCCGGACCCGCAGGGGCTCGCGCGGTTCTACCAGCGACTGCTCGGGTGGCCCTTCGGAGCCGACGACCCGGAGTGGGTGACCCTGCGCCCCGAGGGCGGCGGAGCCGGGCTGTCCTTCCAGCTGGAGTCCGACCACGTCCCGCCCGTGTGGCCGGCCGGGAAGGGGGATCCGCGCATGCAACTGCACCTCGACATCGAGGTCGACGACCTGACGGCCGCGGTGCAGGTCGCCGTCGACGCCGGGGCCCGGGTGGCGGAGTTCCAGCCGCAGGACCACGTCCGGGTCTGCCTCGACCCGGCCGGGCACCCGTTCTGCCTCTACGTGGCCTGATCTCGCACCTCGGCCTCCTGGCCGGTCTCGCTGCCGCCGGTCATCGCATCTAGGGTGCGCGCATGGTCAGCGTCGATCGGCCCGCGCCAGTGTTCGATCCCGCCCTCGTCGGCCGCGCGCACCGCGCGATCGACCCGCTGCACTCGCAGCTGTACTTCGCCCCCGAGCAGGACGAGCACCTCGGCGCCCTCGGGTTGCGCCCGGGCCGGATGGTGTACTTCGCCGCCCGCGCAGCCGCCATGGGCGCCGTCGGGGCGGGGACCGTCACCGCCACCTTCTACAACTTCTCGCCGTCGCTGGTGGCGCACATGATCCCGCGCGCCTGGACCCTCGCGTCTCCCGAGCAGGTGCTGGCCGTCCGCCTCGACGCCGCACGCGCGTCGCTCACCCGGCTCCTCGGCGAGGACGTCGCCGCGTCGCCGGAGGTCGCCGAGCTCGGCGAGCTGCTGCGGGAGGCGTGCGCCGACCTCAGCCCCGAGGGGCGCGCCCTCTACGCCGGCCACGCCGACCAGCCCTGGCCCGACGAGCCGCTGCTGGTGCTGTGGCACGGCGCCACGCTGCTGCGCGAGCACCGCGGGGACGGTCACGTTGCCGTCCTCCTGCACGCCGGCCTCACCGGGCTCGAGGCGCTGATCACCCACTCCGCCACCGGACGGGGATTCACCGAGAGGAGCGCCAAGGCCACCCGCGGATGGAGTGACGAGCAGTGGTCGGCCGCCTGCGCGGCGCTGGCCGACCGGGGGCTGCTCGACGACGCCGGTCTCACCGCCGAGGGCGAGGACCTGCGCGTGCACATCGAGGTGCAGACCGACGCCCTGGCCGCGGACCCGTGGCTGCAGCTCGGCGCGGAGAAGACCGCGCGCGTCATCGAGATCGGCAAGGACCTGTCGCGCCGGGTGATCGCCAACGGCGCCTTCGGGCAGGGCATCTTCGGCCGCTGACGGCCCTCGTGCAGGCCCCCGCCGTGAGCGCGCGAGTGGTGGGAGGCAGGAGCGTCCGTCTTGTGCCATGGTCAGATCCCCATCCGCGCAGCGGGGAGGCGCCATGACCACGACCGACCGGCCCACCGGGACGAACCGCACCGACGTCGACGCCGCGTTCCGGGGGAGCGCGACGTACCGGAGCCTGGGAGAGCAGCAGCTCAGCCCGGCCGAGGAGCGCTTCGAGAAGGGCCGCCGCACGGTCGGCCTGTTCCTGGCGCCGGCGGTGACGATCGTCTTCGCGTTCCTGCCGATCGATCTGCCGCGCGACCAGCACCTGCTGGCCGCGATCCTGCTCGGCGTCATCGTCCTGTGGATCACCGAGCCGGTGCCGATCCCGATCGGCGGCCTCATCGGCATCGCCGCGATCGTCATCCTCGGTGTGGTGCCCGCCGACGACGCGCTCGCGCCCTTCGGCTCGACCACGGTCTTCACCTTCATCGGCGCGTTCATCCTGGCCGCGGCCATGCTCAAGCACGGCCTCGCCCGGCGGTTCGCGATGTTCGTGCTGTCGCTGAAGTGGGTCGGCACGTCGACCTACCGGGTGGTCATCGCCTTCGGCGCCATCACCGCGCTGCTGTCGGCGTTCGTGTCCAACACCGCGACGGTCGCGATGCTGCTGCCGACGGCGCTGGGCATCATCGCGGTGATCGCCAAGCTCCTGCAGGACAAGGGGCTGGTGAAGCCGGACTTCGACCCGCTGCGCCTGCGGGTGGGCGTGGCGATCATGCTCATGCTCGCCTACGGGGCCAGCGTCGGCGGCCTGCTCACGCCGGTGGGCACGCCGCCCAACCTGATCGGCCGCGGGCTCATCGAGGAGGCGACGGGGGAGCGGATCGGCTTCCTCGACTGGATGCTCATGGCGCTGCCCATCTGCGCGCTGATGTTCGCAGCGCTGGCCGCCGTCCTCCTGCTGCTCAACAAGCCGGAGATCCGCCGGATCGAGGGCGTGAGCGAGTACGTGCAGGCCGAGCGTGCGGAACTCGGGAAGTTCTCGCGGGCCGAGAAGAACACGTTGATCGCCTTCGGCGTCACCGTCGCCTGCTGGATCTTCCCCGGCGTCATCGCGCTCACCGCGGGCACCGAGTCCGACCTCTACGCGACCATCAGCGACCGGATGGACGAGGGCATCATCGCCGTCCTCGGTGCCTCGCTGCTGTTCCTGCTGCCCACCGACTGGAAGTCGCGGGAGTTCACCCTGCGCTGGAGCGACGCGGCGAAGATCGACTGGGGCACGATCCTGCTGTTCGGCACCGGCATCATCTTCGGCTCGCTGCTGGCCAGCACGGGGCTGGCCGAGACCATCGGCGAGGCGTCCGCGGAGTCGCTGGGCCTGACCAGCACCTTCACGATCACCATCTTCGCCGTGATCCT
>DASPIH010000384.1:0-6587 GCA_035629195.1 Blastococcus sp.
CCGGCGCGCTCGAGTCCTTCCGCACCCGCACCCAGCGCGCGATCCCCCAGCCGGTGCCGGCCAGCGCGACGAACAACACGGCCACACCCCCACCGGCCACCAGCGCCGTGCCGCTGAGCACCAGCAACGCCGCCGCCGTGATCGCGGCCGTCTGCAGCGCGGTCTCGGCAACCGAGCGCCGGCGTGGGCCACCCGACTCGCGGGCGACGCCGGCGGCGACGCACCCGGCCATGGCTCCGGAGACGCAGACGGCCACCAGACCCGGTCCGCGCAGCGCGACGCCTCCGACGACCGCCAGCGCGGCCATGCAGACCAGCAGGACACCGGCCAGGAACCGGAACAGGGGACCACGGACGGGCACGAGCAGCCTCCACGGCGGAAAGGAACGGTGGGGCGGCGCCGGCCGCCGGCTCCGGCACTACCCGCTCCGGACCGCCCATGCACACGCAGCCACGAAGCAGTCACCCGTTCTCCGGCCGCGAGGCGCGACGGGGCAGGATTCGCCGCCGTGGGCTCCTCCGTGGTCGACGTCGACGTCCGGCTCGCCGTCGTCCTGCTCGTGCTGACCGGCCTGGCCGCGGTCAGCGGGCGGCTGTCCGGGCTCGGCGAGGACCGCTCGGTGGTCGTGGCCGCCGTCCGCGCCACGGTGCAGCTCGCGGTCGTCTCCTCGGTGCTGCTGCTCGTCGTCGACTCGCTCTGGCTGTCGGCGGCGTTCGTCCTGATGATGGTCGGCGTCGCGACCGCCACCGCCGCCCGTCGCACCACCGGCCGCCCGCTCCGTTCCACCGCCTCGGCGTCCCGGCTGGCCGCCGCTGCCCTCCCGGTCCTGGGCGGTGCCGCCCCGGTGGTCGCGCTGGTGCTCGCCAGTGGGACGGTGCCGCTGCGCGGCGAGGCCGTCATCCCCATCGCCGGGATCCTCATCGGCGGCGCCATGAGCGCCACCTCGCTGGCCGGCCGGCGGCTGCGCGACGAGCTGGACCGGCGGACGGGTGAGGTCGAGGCGGCCCTCGCCCTCGGGCTGCTCCCCCGGGACGCCGTCCTCCTGGTCGCCCGCCCGGTGGCCGGGACCGCGCTGGTGCCGCCTCTGGACCAGACCCGGACCGTCGGCCTGGTCACCCTGCCGGGTGCGTTCGTCGGCGTCCTGCTCGGTGGCGGTACCCCGCTGGAAGCCGGCGCGGCCCAGCTGCTCGTGCTGATCGGCCTGCTGGCGGCCGAGGTGCTGGCCGTCTGGGCCGTCACGGAGATGGTCGCGCGCGGACGCCTGCTGCCCGTTCCCCGCTAGGCGACACGTCCAGGGTTCTCACAGGTCCATCCCAGCCTCGAGCCAGCGCGGACACGCACAGTGGAGTGCGACGGAGCGGCCGTGCGGCCGCTCCAGGAGAGGATCGGACCGTGAGCGAGCACCAGCACCCCGGAGCCGGCCAGCAGTTCGGCTGGCCGCCCCCGCAGCCGACGTCGCCCCAGCCGACGTCTCCCCAGCCGACCTCCCAGCCCTCCGCGCCCCCGCCCTACCCGGGGTACGGCGGGCTGCCCACGCTTCCGGCCGAAGGTCCCGAGCGCACGGAACGCTCCCGCGGCGGTCGGCTGCGCATCGGCCTCGTGGGACTGGTGGCCGGCGCGCTCATCGGCGGTGGCGCGGGCGCCGGTGTGGCGACGGTGCTCGACGAGCCCACGTCCTCCTCGAGCAGCTCGGCGGCGGCGCAGAGCGTCACCATCGAGAACCCCGAGCGCGCCACCACCACCACCGCGGCGGCCGCCAAGGCGGCTCCGAGCGTCGTCACCGTGTACGTCGCCAGCGGATCCGGTGCCGGCAGCGGTTCCGGCGTCGTCCTCACCGCCGACGGGTACGTGCTGACCAACAACCACGTCGTCGCCGACGCCGGGCAGGGCGGCACGGTGCAGGTGCGCACCGCCGACGGGACCCTCTACGACGCCGAGGTGGTGGGCACCGACCCCGCCTACGACCTCGCGGTGCTGCGGCTGGACGGCGCGCAGGACCTCACGCCGGCGACGTTCGCCGACTCCGACGCGGTCCAGGTCGGCGACGTCGCCGTGGCCATCGGCGCGCCGCTCGGGCTGTCCAACACCGTCACCGACGGCATCATCAGCGCCACCGACCGCGCCGTGGCCACCGGCTCCACGCAGGACGACGCCACGGTCCTCGACGCTCTCCAGACCGATGCCGCCATCAACCCCGGCAACTCCGGCGGAGCGCTGGTCGACGGCGCCGGCGAGGTCATCGGCATCAACACCGCGATCGCCACGGTCGCCTCCGGCATCCCGGGCGCCCAGTCGCAGAGCGGCAACATCGGCGTGGGCTTCGCGATCCCCGGCAACACCGCCCAGCGCGTGGCCCAGGAGATCATCGAGAACGGCAGCGCCACCCGCCCCTTCCTCGGGGTGAGCTCCGGCACCGCGGGCGACGACGAGAACGGCGAGGTGGGCACCGGCGCCCGGATCGAGAGGATCGAGCCCGGCAGCGCCGCCGAGGAGGCCGGCCTGGAGCCGGGCGACGTCGTCACCGCCGTCGGCGACCGCCCCGTGACCGACGCGACCGAGCTGACCGCCGCGGTGCGCAGCCAGGCCCCCGGCGACACGGTGGAGCTGACCGTGCGGAGGGGCTCCGACGTCCGCACCGTCGACGTCACCCTGGGCGAGACCAGCTGACCGCGGAGCAGGTCACCCGGCCGGCTCCCTAGGCTGGGCCGGGTGGCCGCTCCCCGACCGACCGTTCCGCTGGCCGGCTCCCTGGACGATCCGGCCCGCGCCCGGGACCTCGCCCGCATGAAGCGGCTGGCGACCGGCCTGTTCCTGCTCGCCGCCGCCGTCTTCCTCGTCTGCGTCCTGCTCGGCGAGGACGCGGGCGCCTGGGTGGGCTACGTGCGGGCCACCGCCGAGGCGTCGATGGTGGGCGCGCTGGCCGACTGGTTCGCCGTCACCGCGCTCTTCCGGCACCCCGTGGGGCTGCCGATCCCGCACACCGCGATCATCCCGCGCAAGAAGGACCAGATCGGCGAGAGCCTGGGCACCTTCGTGCAGCAGAACTTCCTGACCCGCGCCGTCGTCGAGGAGAAGCTGACCACCGTCGACGTCCCGGGCAGGCTGGGCGCCTTCCTCGAGCACCCGGGCCGCGCCGAGCGCCTGAGCGGGGACGCCGCCACGGTCCTGGCCGCCGTCACCGACCTGCTCAAGGACGACGACCTGCAGCCCGCCGTCGCGGCACTGGTCGACCGCAAGCTGCACGAGACCCCGGCCTCCCCCGCCGTCGCCCGCGTGCTCGAGCTCGTCGTGGACGGCGACCGCCACCAGGAGGTGCTGTCCGCGGCGTTGCGCCTGCTGTCCCGCTTCCTGGACGAGAACCGGCTGGTGTTCCGCGCCCAGCTGGGTGACGCCTCGCCCGCCTGGGTGCCCGACTGGGTGGACGACCGGGTGTTCGACCGCGTGTTCGCCGGTCTGCACCAGTTCCTCGAGGAGGTGGGCGACGACCCGCGCCACGAGCTGCGCCGGGCCTACGACGTCCGGCTGCGCGCCTACGTGCACGCGCTGCGCACCGACCCCGGCACCGCGGCCCGGGTGGAGGACTTCAAGAAGGAGCTGCTGCAGCACCCGGCGATCCGGGACTGGTCGGGATCGCTGTGGACCACGGGGAAGAACGCCGTCCTGGCCGCGGCCGCCGACCCGGGATCCCTGCTCCGGGCGCGGATCACCGGACTGGTCCTCGACGGCGCCCGGCTCCTGCGGACCGATCCCACGGTGCGCGAGCTCGTGCAGCGGCACAGCCACCGCGCGGCGGGCTACGTCGTCGAGCGGTTCTCCGGCGACCTGGCAGACCTGGTCAGCAGCACCGTGGCGCGCTGGGACACCGAGGAGACCAGCCGCCGCATCGAGCTGCAGGTGGGCCGCGACCTGCAGTGGATCCGGGTGAACGGCACCGTCGTCGGCGGCCTGGCCGGCCTGGTCATCTACACGGTCGCCCAGCTGATCGGCTGAGCGGGCTCAACGGCGAGCGGCTGCCGCGGCGTAGAGGGCGATGCCGGCGGCCACGCTCACGTTGAGCGACTCCGTGTCCCGGGAGATGGGGATGCGCACGACGACGTCGCACTTCTCCCGCACCAGTCGCGACAGGCCGGTGCCCTCGGCTCCCACGACGAGCGCCACCGGATCGGCGAAGCCGTCGTACTCGTGCAGGTCGACGTCCCCCTCGCCGGCCAGGCCGACGGTCTGCAGGCCGGCGTCCTGGTAGGCGGTCAGCGCCCGCGGCAGGTTGACCGCGCGGGCCACGCGCAGGCGGGCCGCGGCGCCGGCGCTGGTCCGCCAGGCCGACGCGGTCATGCCCACCGCGCGGCGCTGCGGCACGACGACGCCGTGGGCGTCGAAGGCTGCGGCCGAGCGGACGACGGCGCCGAGGTTCCGCGGGTCGGTGACGCCGTCCATGGCGACGATCAGCGGCGCCCGGCCGGAGTTGCGGGCCACGTCGAGGAGGTCCTCGGGATGGGCGTACTCGTAGGGCGGCACCTGCAGCCCGATCCCCTGGTGCAGGGCGCCCTGGGACATCCGGTCGAACTCGCCCTTGCCGACCTCGAGCAGCGGGAGGCCGCGGTCGGCGGCCAGGGCGAGGGCCTCGGTGATCCGCTCGTCGGTGCCGCCGCGCGTGGTGTCGCCGGTGACGACGTAGAGCGCCGTCGCCGGGATCTGCGCGCGCAGCGCCTCCACCACGGGATTGCGCCCGAGCAGCAGCTCCGGCTGCTCATCGGCGCGCTGCCGGGCGCGCGCCCGGTCGGCGCGCTGCCGCGCGTCGGCGGCGGCCCGCCGCTGCGCCGGGTGACCGGTGCGCATCTCGGCAGGCGGGGTGGCCCCGCGCCCGGCGAGCGAGCGCCGGTTCTTGCCGCCGGTGCCGGCGGTGGCGGTCTTCTTGCCCGCACCGTCGCTCCGGCCACGTCGCTGGCTGTTGCCGGCCATCAGCGGGTCAGCTCCCATCGGGGTCCGTGCGGGGTGTCCTCGACCGCGACGCCGAGGGCGGCGAGCTGGTCGCGGATCGCGTCAGCCGCCTGGAAGTCCTTGCGTGCGCGCGCGGCCTGGCGCTGCTCGAGCGCCAGGGCGACGAGACCGTCGGTGGCCTGCGTCAGGCGGTCGTCGGACCCGGAGGCCCACTGCGGGTCGAGCGGATCGAGCCCGAGGACGGCGAGCATCGCGCGCACCCGACCCAGTGTCCCCGTCACGGCGCCGTCGTCGCCCTCGGCCAGTGCGGTGTTGCCCTCGCGCACCATGTCGTGGATCGCCGCCACCGCGGCAGGCGTGCCCAGGTCGTCGTCCAGGGCGTCGGTGAAGGCCGGGGGCAGCACGGGCGCGCCGCCGTCGGCACCCACGCGCTCGGCGGCCCGGCGGACGAACGACTCGATCCGCCGGTAGGCGACGCCCGCCTCCTCCAGCGCCGCGTCGGTGAACTCGATCGTCGACCGGTAGTGCGGGGCGACGAGGTAGTAGCGCAGCTCCACCGGCCGCACCCGCTGGACGACCTCGTCGACCAGCGCGGTGTTGCCCAGGGACTTGCTCATCTTCTCGCCGCCGAGGGTCACCCAGCCGTTGTGCAGCCAGTACTGCGCGAAGCGCTCGCCGGCGGCGCGCGACTGCGCCTGCTCGTTCTCGTGGTGCGGAAAGCGCAGGTCCAGCCCGCCGCCGTGGATGTCGAACGCCTCGCCCAGGTAGCGCCCCGCCATGGCCGAGCACTCCAGGTGCCACCCCGGCCGGCCGGGACCCCACGGCGTCGGCCATGCGGCCGTGGCCGGCTCCCCCGGCTTGGCGGCCTTCCAGAGGGCGAAGTCACGGGGATCGCGCTTGCGCTCGTCGGTGTCGGTGTCGGCTGCGGGCTCCAGGTCGTCCAGCCGCTGCCCGGTGAGCGCCCCGTAGGCGGGGAAGGAGCGGACGTCGAAGTACACGTCGCCGTCGACGGCGTAGGCGTGGCCGCGCTGGATCAGCCGCTCCATGAGCGTGATCATCTCGGGGACGTGACCGGTGGCCCGCGGCTCGTAGGTGGGCGGCAGCACGCCGAGGACGTCGTAGGCGCGGGTGCAGGAGCGCTCGTTCTCGTACGCCCAGGCCCACCACGGAACGCCCCGCTCGGCGGCCCTGGCGAGGATCTTGTCGTCGATGTCGGTCACGTTGCGCACGTGCGTGACCGCCAGGCCGCTCGCGCCCAGCCAGCGCCGCAGCACGTCGAAGGAGACCGCCGACCGGATGTGGCCGACGTGCGGTGGCCCCTGCACGGTGAGCCCGCACACGTAGAGCGACGCCTGACCGGCACGCAGGGGCGTGAAGTCGCGGACCGCACGGGCGGCCGTGTCGTACAGGCGGAGGCTCACCGCGCGGAGTCTACGGAGCGGGCCATCAACACCGCGGGGAGTCTACGGAGCCGGCGGCCTGGGCCGCGCGGCGTCGGCTGTGGCCTCCTCCGTCCGGACCACCAGGGCGGTCGCGACCGCGGCCCGACCCTCGCCGCGGCCGGTCAGGCCGAGCCCGTCGGTGGTGGTGGCGGCTACCGACACCGGAGCACCGATGACCTCGCTGAGCACGGCTTCGGCCTCGCGCCG
>DASPIH010000385.1:0-19109 GCA_035629195.1 Blastococcus sp.
GGCGGCTCGACCGGCACCCCGGGTTCGGCCCGTGCCACCCAGAGGCGGGCGTCGGCGCGCGACAGCTCCAGCCAGCCCCCGGCGCCCCGGTGCACCCGGTGGGAGGTGGGCGCGCCGGGGTCGGCGCTGCGCAGGTAGCACTGCAGCACCCGCGCGCCGTCGTCCCCGGCCACCTCGTCGTGGACCAGCCCGTGCCCGGCGCGCAGCACGGCGACGTCACCGGCCGTCATCGTCGCCCCCTCGGCCCAGCGGTGGGTCAGGTCCCCGGCCAGGACGACGGCGACGACGTCGACGTCCCGGTGCTCGTGCTGCCCGTAGCCCACGCCGGGAGGCAGCCGGTCGTCGGAGATCCGCAGCAGGGGCCCCAGCGTCCCGTCGTCGGGGGCGAGCACCACCCGGGAGTCGATGACGCTCATCGCGGCGGGAGGGCGGCGCGACCGCCGGGAAGGGCGTCGAGGAGCACGGCGACGAGCAGGCACCACGACAGGCCCAGCGTCCAGCCGCCGAGCACGTCGGACAGGTAGTGCACGCCGAGCCACATGCGGGTCAGGCCCACGACGAGCACCAGTGCGATGCCCAGCGCCAGCCACATCCGTCGGGCGGCGGCGGAGAGCAGGGGCCAGGCCAGGATCAACCCCACGGTGACCAGCGCGGCGATACCCGAGGCGTGCCCGCTGGGATAGCTGAGCGAGTCGTACCGGGCTCCGCCGTCCTCGAACGCCGGGCGGACCCGGCCGAAGACGTCCTTGAGCACCGACGTGACCGGGCTGATCAGCCCGGCCGACAGCACCACCCAGGCGACGGTGCGCCACTCCTGGCGGCGGGCCAGCCACACCACCACGGGCAGGAGGACCAGGACGCGGACCGCGAACAGCCCCGGCGCCGTGAGCACCTGCAGCAGCCACTCCAGGCCCCGGGCCCGCCCGTCGCCGGCGTAGAGCGCCTCGCTCACCGCGGCATCGAGGCGCAGCTGCGGCCCGAAGTCGGTCAGCACACCCACACCCAGGAGTGCCACGACGACGAAACCGGCGACCGTCGCCCCGGCCAGCGGAGCAGGCACCCGCGCCCGCGTCCGGGGGACGTCGGCCTGCCCGACCGGGGGAACGCTCACCGGTCCACTGTCCCCCAACCGCGTCCGGCGTGACACGCTGGCCGGGTGAGCCGGGTGAGCAACCGCCCGCCGTCGGAGGACACGCTCCGGCGGTTGGAGCGCGCGTCCGGGTCGTTGGCCACGCAGGCCGTCGCCCGGATGGACGACGACCTGCCCTGGTTCCGCGCCATGCCCGCCGACCAGCGATCCTGGGTGACGCTCGTGGCGCAGGCAGGCATCGCCTCACTGGTGGAGTGGTGCCGCAGTCCCGGGCGGCCGCCACGGCTGACCGGCGAGGTCTTCGGCGCCGCCCCCCGCGAGCTGGTGCGGGCGGTCGCGCTCAAGCAGACCGTGGACCTGGTCAAGGTCACCGTCGAGCTGGTGGAGGAGCGGGTCGCCTCCGTCGCCGAGCCCGGCGACGAGGACGCGCTGCGCCTGGCGGTCCTCCAGTTCAGCCGCGAGGTCGCCTTCGCCACCGCGCACGTCTACGCCAGCTTCGCCGAGAACCGCGGTGCGTGGGACGCCCGGCTGGAGGCGCTCGCCGTCGACGCCCTCGTGCGCGGAGAGCGGTCCGACGAGCTGTCCGGCCGCGCCGCGGCCCTCGGGTGGGCGGCGACCACCCCGGCGATCGTGGTGGTCGGCGCCGCGCCGACCGGTGTCGAGGACCCGCACGCCGCGGTGCGCCGGGCAGCGCGCGCGCTGCAGTGCGACGTGCTCGTCGGGGTGCACGCCGAACAGCTGGTGGTCGTCCTCGGCAGCGCCGGCGAGCTGGAGACGGCCGCCGAGCGGATCAGCGACGAGTTCGGCGAGGGTCCGGTGGTGACCGGTCCGGTGGTCGACGGCCTGTCCCGGGCGGGGGTCTCCGCCGCATCCGCGCTCGCCGGCCTGCGTGCCGCCCGCGCGTGGCCGGACGCCCCGCGTCCCGTCGCCTCCGACGCGCTGCTCGCCGAGCGGGCGCTGGACGGCGATCCGCTCGCCCGCGCGGCGCTGCAGGAGGAGGTGGCCGCACCGCTGCGCAGGGCGGGAGGAGGCGTTCTGGAGACGGTGCGGGCGGTGCTGGCCAGCGGCGGCAACCTGGAGGCGAGCGCGCGGGCGATCTTCGTCCATCCGAACACCGTGCGGTACCGGCTCAAGCGGGCTGCCGAGCTCACCGGGCTGTCCGCCACCGATCCACGGGGCAGCTGGACCCTCCAGGTCGCCCTCGCCCTCGCCGCGCTGGACACGGACCGGTCGCTCTGGCACTGACCTCCGCACCAGACGTGCAGATCCCACGAGTTCCGAACCCGTCCGCCGCCCCGGGACCCCGGCCGTGTTGGAGGATTCCTACAAAATTCACCGGCGGGCTTTCGTAGGTGAGATCACCGCGCCGATCGCCGATGACTGGCACGGTGGACAAGTGCTTGCCGTCCTCGCCCCGGGTCAGGGTGCGCAGAAACCCGGGATGCTGACCGACTGGCTCGATCTTCCCGGTGCCGAACCGTTCTTCCGCTGGGCCGGAGCCATCGCCGGCGCGGACCTGCTCACCCTGGGCACCACCGGCGACGCCGAGGCGATCAAGGACACCGCCGTCACCCAGCCGCTCGTGGTGGCCATGAGCCTCTTCGTCGCCCGCGAGCTGGGCGGGCTCCCGCGCCCGGTCGCGCACTCCCCCCACGCCGGCCGCGACGTCGTCATCACCGGGCACAGCGTCGGCGAGCTGACCGCCGCAGCCCTGGCCGGGGTCCTCTCCGTCGAGGCCGCGATCGCCCTCACGGCCGTGCGCGGGCGCGCCATGGCCGCCGCGTGCGCCCGCACGCCGACCGGGATGTCCGCCGTCGTCGGCGGCGACCCCGGCGAGGTGCTGGCCGCGATCGAGCGGCACGGCCTCTCCCCCGCGAACATGAACGGTGCGGGTCAGATCGTCGCCGCCGGGCCCGTCGACGACCTGGCCGCGCTCCAGGCCGCCCCCCCGGCCAAGGCGCGCGTCATGCCCCTGCCGGTGGCCGGCGCGTTCCACACGTCGTTCATGGCCCCGGCCCGCGAGGAGCTGGAGGGTCTGGTGGGCGGGTTGCGCCCGGCCGACCCCAGCCGGCTGCTGCTGTCCAATGCCGACGGCGCCGCCGTCGACTCGGGGCCCGAGGTCGTCGGCCGCCTGGTCAGCCAGGTGACCAGCCCCGTCCGCTTCGACTCCTGCCTCGCGACCATGCGCGAGCTCGGGGTCACCGCCGTTCTCGAGCTGCCCCCGGCCGGCGCGCTGGCCGGTCTGGCCAAGCGCGAGTGGAAGGGCGCCGGCATCGACGTCCTCGCGATCAGCGGCCCGGCCGACCTCGACCGCGCCCGCGAGCTCATCGCCACCGAGCGCGGCCGCACCGAGCCCGAGCACCTGCCCGACTGGCGCATGGTCGTGGCTCCGGCGCGCGGCACCGTCAGCCCCGCGGAGATCGCCGAGGGCACCCGGCTGCCCGCCGGCACGCCGCTCGGCCGCATCCGCGGCCGGCGGGAAGCGATCAACGTGTCCACCGGTTACGACGGCGTGCTGGCCGAGTGGCTCGTCCACGACGGCGACCTCGTCGACGCCGGCGATCCGATCGCCCGGCTCTACCCGGAGGTGGACGCGTGACCGCCATCACACTGGCCCAGGGCGCACCCGGGGCCCGGATCCTGGGCATCGGCGGCTACCGGCCGCGCCGCCGGGTGACCAACGACGAGCTCGCCCAGACCATGGACACCAACGACGAGTGGATCCAGACCCGGGTGGGCATCGCCGAGCGCCGCTGGGCCTCCGACGACGAGACCCTGGTCGAGATGGCCGTGGCCGCCGGTGGCAAGGCGATCGCCGCCAGCGGCCTGGCTCCCGACGAGATCGACATGGTCATCGTCGCCAGCGCCAGCCTCCGGGTGCCCATCCCCGGCATCGCCCCGCAGGTCGGCCACCGCCTGGGCATCCCGCGTCCCGGCGCCTTCGACCTCAATGCCGGCTGTGCCGGCTTCTGCTACGCGCTCGGCGTGGTCGACAACGCGATCCGCACGGGAGCGGCGCGCAACGCCCTCGTCGTCGGCGTCGAGCGGCTGACCGACGTCACCGACCTGACCGACCGCGGCACCGCGGTGATCTTCGCCGACGGCGCCGGCGCGGCCGTCGTCGGCGCCGCCGACGAACCGGGCATCGGGCCGGTCGCCTGGGGCAGCGACGGGGACCAGCACACCGCCATCGCGATCCCCGAGGGCCTGCCGCACATGACGATGGCCGGGCAGGCCGTCTACCGCTGGGCGACGACCAAGCTGACCGAGGCCCTGGTCCAGGCCATGGACCAGGCCGGCGTGGGCCCCGACGACATCGACGTGTTCGCGCCGCACCAGGCCAACCTGCGCATCGTCGAGTCCATGGCCAAGCGGCTCCGCCTGCCCGACTCCACGGTCATCGCCCGCGACATCGTGCAGTCCGGGAACACCTCGGCCGCCTCCATCCCGCTGGCCCTGTCCGCGCTCATCGAGTCCGGTCAGGCCAAGTCCGGCGACCTCGCGCTCGTGCTCGGCTACGGCGCCGGGCTGACCTTCGCCGGTCAGGTGCTCCGCCTCCCGTGAGCCCCTCCCGGAGCCTCGTCGCTCCCCCCGTTCCCCGGGACATCTGGTCCCGGACGTCGACGGCTGCCCCGCCCGGGGTCGCCGCCGTCCCATCCGAGAGAGAGGACCCCGCGTTGGCCAGCACCCAGGAGATCCAGGCCGGACTTGCCGAGATCCTGGAGGAGGTGGCCGGGGTGACCCCCGCCGACGCCACTCCGGAGAAGTCCTTCACCGACGACCTCGACGTCGACTCGCTGTCGATGGTCGAGATCGCCACCGCCGTCGAGGACAAGTTCGGCGTCGCCATCCCCGACGACCAGCTGGCCAACATCAAGACGGTCGGCGACGCCATCACCTTCATCGAGAGCAACCAGGGCTGACGCCCTCGGGTTCCGCCGGCCGACCGCCGGCGGAACCCGGCCCACCCGCCTCCTCCGGCCACCCGGCCGACGTCCGCAGCAGTACTCCGCAGCAGTGCAAGGAGATCCCCATGAGCGCGTCCACCTCCGACGTCGTCGTCACCGGCCTGGGTGCCACCACGCCGCTCGGCAACGACGTGGCCAGCACCTGGGAAGCCCTCCTCGCGGGTCGCTCGGGTGTCAAGCGGATCACCGACGAGTGGGCGCAGGAGTTCCCGGCGCAGCTGGTCGCCCGCCTGGCGTCCGACCCGGCCGAGCAGATCGACCGCGTGCGGGCGCGGCGCCTGGACCGCAGCCAGCAGGTGGCGGTCATCGCCGCCGAGCAGGCCTGGGCGGAGTCCGGTGCCGCCGACGCGGGGGTGGACCCCGAGCGGATCGCCGTCGTCTTCGGGACCGGCATCGGCGGGGCGCTCACGCTGCTCGGCCAGGACGACGTCCTCGAGCAGAAGGGCCCCAAGCGGGTCTCCCCCTTCACCATCCCGATGCTCATGCCCAACGGGCCGGCCGCCGCCGTGGGCCTGTCCATCGGCGCGAAGGGCGGCGTCCACGCGCCGGTCAGCGCCTGCGCCTCCGGCGCGGAGGCCATCCGCTGGGGCCTCGATCTGCTGCGCTTCGACCGTGCCGACATCGTCCTCGTCGGTGGCGCCGAGGCCTGCGTGCACCCGCTGCCCATGGCCGGCTTCGCCGCCATGCGGGCCATGTCCACCCGCAACGACGAGCCCGAGCGCGCGTCGCGACCCTTCGACAAGGGCCGTGACGGCTTCGTGCTCGGCGAGGGCGCCGCGGCGCTCGTCCTGGAGCGGGCCGATTCGGCCGCCGCCCGGGGAGCCCGCGTGCACGCCCGCCTCGCCGGCGCCGGAGCGACCGCCGACGGGTACGACCTGGTGGCACCGCACCCCGAGGGCGAGGGCGCCGGCCGGGCGATCACCGCGGCGCTGCGGGACGCCGGCCTCTCCCCCAGCGACATCGGCCACGTGAACGCCCATGCGACCTCCACCCCCGTGGGTGACACCGCGGAGGCAGCGGCGATCCGCTCCTCACTGGGCGAGCACGTGATGGTCAGCGCCACCAAGAGCCAGACCGGGCACCTGCTCGGCGCCGCTGGTGCACTGGAGTCGGTGTTCGCCATCCTGGCCCTGCGCGAGCAGATCGTCCCGGCCACGGCCAACCTCGACGACCCGGACGACGACGCCGCTGTTCAGGCGCTGGACATCGTCCGCCAGGAGCCGCGCCGCGCCACGTTCCAGGCCGCCGTGAACGACTCCTTCGGCTTCGGCGGGCACAACATCGCGCTGGTGTTCACCACCGCCTGACGGAGGACCTCACCGCCCCCACCGCTCGCCGGCTCGCGGTGGGCCCCTGCAGTGGGGCCACAACCCTGGAGGTCCTCGTTGACGACGGTTCCGGTCGCGTCGCCCCTGACCGCTCCCGACCCGCGGGACCCCGAGGACCGCCTCCAGCGTCTTCTCGACCCCGGCTCCCTGGTGGCGCTGGGCGGCCGGGACACCTCCGGTGTGATGGCCGCCCGCGGCACGGTGTCCGGCAGCCCGGTCATCGCCTTCTGCACCGACGCCACGGTGATGGGCGGGGCGATGGGGGTCGACGGTTGCCGGCACATCGTCGACGCGATCGACACCGCGCTCCGGAAGCGGCTGCCGGTCGTCGGCATCTGGCACTCCGGCGGGGCGCGGCTGGCCGAGGGCGTCACGGCGCTGCACGCCGTCGGGGAGGTGTTCGCCGCGATGGTGCGGGCCTCCGGCCGGATTCCGCAGATCTCGGTGGTGCTCGGCGCGGCCGCCGGTGGCGCGGCCTACGGGCCGGCGCTCACCGACCTGGTGATCATGGGCCCGGCCGGCCGGGTGTTCGTCACCGGCCCGGAGGTGGTCCGCTCCGTCACCGGCGAGATCGTCGACCAGGAGCAGCTGGGCGGCCCCGACACCCACGGCCGCCGCAGCGGCGTGGTGCACGTGGTCACCGACTCCGAGCCCGCGGCACTGGAGACGGCGCGCCTGGCCGTCGACCTGCTGGCCGCGCAGGGCAGTTTCGCCCCGGTCGACGGCGAGCCCGACGTCGACCTCCGGGCGCTGTTCCCCGAGCAGCCGCAGCGGGCCTACGACGTCAAGCCGGTCATCACCTCCGTCCTCGACGGTCCGGGCCTCGAGCTGCACCCCCGGTTCGCGCCCAACGTCGTCACGGTCCTGGGCCGGCTGGCCGGTCGCACGGTGGGCGTGATCGCCAACAACCCGTTGCGGTTGGGTGGGTGCCTGGACTCCGCCTCGGCCGAGAAGGCGGCCCGGTTCGTGCGGATGTGCGACGCCTTCGGGGTTCCGCTCGTGGTGCTCGTCGACGTCCCCGGCTACCTGCCCGGCGTGGGCCAGGAGTGGGACGGCGTCGTGCGCCGCGGGGCGAAGCTGCTGCACGCCTTCGCGGAGGCCGTCGTCCCCCGGGTGACGCTGGTGACCCGCAAGGCCTACGGCGGTGCCTACGTCGCCATGAACTCCCGGTCCCTCGGCGCCACCAAGGTGTTCGCCTGGCCGGGCGCGGAGGTCGCCGTCATGGGCGCGAAGGCTGCCGTCGGGATCCTGCACCGCAGGAAGCTCGCCGCCGCCCCGCCCGGGGAGCGCGAGGCGCTGCACGCCCGACTCGCCGAGGAGCACGAGCGGATCGCCGGCGGCGTGAACCGCGCCCTGCAGATTGGCGTCGTGGACGAGGTCGTGGAGCCCGCGCACACCCGCCGGCGGCTGGTCCGGGCACTGGCAGATGCCCCGCTCGGTCGCGGGGCGCACGGCAACATCCCGCTCTGAGGCAGGACCTCCGGCCCCCAGCGAGACCCCGCACGGGTTACGGGCGGACCGCCACCTACGGGAAGGCCGTCCCGGCGCCGCTTCCCCGACGGCGCCCGGACGGCCCGCTCCAGGCTACGTCGCCACCGCCGGAGGCGGAGGCGTCGTGCTCATTCCGTTACCCGCACGACCACGTGCTGTGCGGGTTCGTTCGTCAGACGACCTGGTGCAGCCACGTGACGGGGCTGCCGTCGCCCGCGTAGCGGTAGATCTCGAGGTCGGCGTCCCAGGCCGCGCCGAGGAGCTCGTCGACACCATGCCGGAAGGCCTCGATGGACGTGGCGGTGGCGGCGAGGTGGCGCAGCTGCTGCTCGGTGACGACGAGGTCGCCGTTGGCACTGGTCGGCGCACGGAAGACGCCCTTGCCCGGCACGTACGACATGCGCTCGCCGTCGTTGCCGTGGCTGGCTTCCTCGGTCACCTCGAAGCGCAGCATCGGCCACGCGCGCAGGGCAGCCACCAGCTTGGCGCCGGTACCGGGGGACCCGGTCCACGCCACTTCGGCGCGGTACGAACCGTGCGCCGCAGGCTGCTCAGCCCACGACAGGGAGACCGGCGCGCCGATGACGCGTTCCAGCGCCCACTCGACGTGCTGGCAGAGCGCCTTCGGGCACGCGTGCACGAAGACGACACCCTGGGTTGACCGTCGCTGCACGGGGCACCTCCATCGACTCGATCGGTCTCGTCTTCCCCTACGGACCCATCGATTCGGTGACGCGCCGTGTTCGGCAGCAGCGGAACAGGGCTTTCATGACAAGTCTGCATGATCGGTACCCGATCGCGCCAGCCCGGATGCGACTGGCGGGACGAAAGTGGCCGCTGATCTTCGCGGAGCCGTCTTGGCGCTGGTCAACGGGATACCACGGTGCACGACGTCGAGCCCACCGGGCCTGCATGCCCGCTCGGCGGACCTGACCGCCCCTGTCGCCGCCCACCAGGCGGGCGCACCTGCCCGCCACGCCGGCCCACGGCACATGTGACTCTCGGTGAGAAACTTGACCGTGCTTCCGGGCCTATGACGCCTCTGACCTGCACCACGACGCTGAGTCCGGCTACGTTGTGTGCGCCCGGCGCCACGTGGCGTCCAGTTGGCGTCTCAGGCGTCCAGCGCACGCACGGCGCTGCCGCCGCCGGTCTTCGCCCGGTACATCGCGATGTCGGCCCGGTGCATGAGCACCTCGACGTCCTCGCCCGGCTCGATCTCCGCCATGCCCACGCTCGCCGTCACGCCGTACCGGCGGCCGGCGTCGGACACCGCCTCGCGCACCCTGTCCACCAGCCGTCCGACCGGGCAGTCGGCGGAGAGGTGGATCAGCACGCCGAACTCGTCCCCGCCGAGGCGGGCCACGGTGTCGGTCTCACGGACCGCGGCCCCGAGTGCGGCGCCCACGGCGGTGAGCAGCGCATCACCGGCGGCGTGGCCCTTGGAGTCGTTGACCGCCTTGAACCGGTCGAGGTCCACGAGGAGGACGACAGCCCGACGGCCCTGGGCGGCGGCCTCCACGGAACGGGACACCCGCTCCATGAACAGCCGGCGGTTGGGGATGCCGGTGAGCGGATCGGTTCCGGCCAGCATCTCCTGGGTGCGGACGAGGAGCATCATGCGCTCGCTGGCGGCCCAGAAGTTGGCCGAGGCCAACGCGCAGACGACGGTGAAGTGGCCCATGACGGTGAGGAAGAAGCCGCCGGTCGTGCTGATCCCCGGCAGTTCGACGAAGACCAGGTAGCCGGCGGTCATCACGGTCCCCACCAGCACCACGCCCAGCGGCGGGAACGCGACGGCGTGGTGTGCGAGGGCCAGGAGCAGCAGTGCGTCCATCGGGCTGGAGGCGCCGCCGTCGAGCCGTGTGCCGACGATCACCACCGCGGCCGTCAGGCAGGTCCACACGTAGAACAGGGTGGGTCCGCGCCAGTCCAGCATCATCGCGCGCAAGGGCAGCAGCAGGATGACCGGTGCCGCCACCACTCCCAGCGCGGTCAGCGCAAGGATCCAGAGGACATTGCCGCCGAGCGGGTCGGTGACGAGCGTGTGGGCCGCCACGGCGATCGCCGACATCTCGTTGACCACGACACCGATGCGGACGTGCCGCACCCAGTAGGCGGCGCGGTCGTCGTCCTCGGCCAGCGTCCGGACCAGACCGACCCGCATCACGGCGCCCAGCGCACGGAGCCGGACGTCGGACGGGGTGGCGCTGCTGGCTCGGCGGTCTGGCAACGGTCGCTCGCTCACACCGGGGCGATCGGTCCCGCGTGCCCCTTCCTTGACGCCGATGTCCCCCGGTCGGGGGAGACGGCGGTTGCCCCGCGCCTCGCGTCGTGCGACCGGGGTCACGAAGACCGCCCCGTCAACCATGCCTGGCCGGAGGATGGCCCGGGTAGGGGCCCGCCTGTGGAACGACACCAGGGGCTGGCCGACGCGCCGCGCGACGAGATCTCCGGCATGGTGCTCGGCGCCTGGGACGCCTTCATCGAGCAGGCGGCCACGCTGGACCTCGACCGCCGGTCCCGGTTGCCCGGCTGGCGGGCGCACGAGATCTGCGTGCACCTGGGCAGCTGGGAGGACCACCAGGCACTGCGCGACCTGATCGCCTCCGCGCGGGCCGGCGGCCCCGGGGAGCCGCCCGACCCCGATGCCGTCAACGCCCGGGTCACGGCCGCCCACCGGTCCGCCTCACGCGAGGAGGTGCTGGCCGCCCTGCGGCGCAACCGGGAGGCGACGGCCCGGTACCTCGCCGAGGAGCCCGTCGAGCTCGACACCGCACCAGCGGTGTCCGTGGTCGGTCGGGTTCCGCTGCTCAGCGTGGTGCAGGGCCAGGCCTACGAGCTCGCCGTCCACTGGCTGGATCTCGTGTCCTGCGGCGCCGAGCCGCCGCCACCGGAGGTCCTCCAGGCCGGGCTCGCGGCGCTCACCGACGTGACCGGCGCGCTCGCGGCCGACACCGGGATCACGGGACGGGTGATGCTGGCGACCCCCGACGGCGGCTGGGCGTTCTCGGCCGACGCCAACGGCTGGCAGGTGCGGCGGGTGCCCGCGGGCATCATCGACGGCCCGGCGGTGGAGGGTGCGGCGGACCTCCTGCTCGAGGCCGCCTCGGGCCGGATCAACCCCGTACCCGCTGCCGCCCGGCGGGCGCTCAAGGTGCACGAGGTGGGGGGACTGCTCCAGCTGGCGCCCATCGTGCAGAAGGTGCCTGGCATCCCCGGCGGCCCGATCCTCCAGCTGGCGGCGCGCACGGTCGGCGGCGCCGGCGGGATCCTCGGCCGGTTCCTCGGCCGCGGCTGACCACCGCTCAGGTCGGAAGCGGCTGCCGCTTCTCCGCGCCCGCCCGCCGGCGGTACCACCAGACGCCGCCGCCGAGCAGCACGACGGCGATGACGACGGCGGGGACCACGGTGAGGGCCGTGGCATGGGCGACCACGAAGCCGGTCGAGGCGCCGATCCCCACCTGGACCAGGGTGCTGGGCACGAGTCCGACGGCGGTGGCGGCGAGGTAGGGGCCCACGCGGACACCGCTGAGGCCGGCGCCGTAGCTCACGACCACGAACGGCATCACCGGAACCAGCCTGCCCAGCAGCACGGAGGTGAACGCCCGTTCGGTGAAGGCGCGGTCGACGCGGTGCAGCCTCGGCCCGGCAAGCCGTTCCACCGTGGGGCGCCCGAGGAAACGGCTCAGACCGAAGGCGACCAGCCCGGCGACCAGGCCACCGGCGATGGACACGGCCAGCCCCGCACCGAAGCCGAGCACCGCTCCGGCCAGCACCGACAGCACCGATCGCGGCACCGGCGCCAGCAGCACGAGGGCGAGCCCGACGATCAGCAGAGCCCAGGCGGTGGCGCCGCCGTCATCGAGCCAGGAGCGCAACCGGTCGGGATCGGGAAGGTCCAGGACCAGAGCCACGACGATCCCCGCGACGAGCAGAGCGCCGAGAACACCGGCGCGCAGCCCGATGCCCTTCCCCCCGCGCACCCCTCCATCCTGCCTGGCGGCGCGGAGGCCGATCAGCCGCAGCCGCCGCCGAGGGAGATGCCGCGCTGGGACAGCCACGGCACCGGGTTGCTCCGCTCGGCGTACAGCCCGCCGCGGTGGATCTCGAAGTGCAGGTGCGGTCCGGTGGACTGGCCGCGGTTGCCGACCTCGGCGATCCGCTCTCCACCGGCCACGGCCTGGCCGGGCTCGACGAAGAACTGGTTGACGTGGCCGTAGAGGCTGATGGCGCCGTCCGAGTGCTGGACGGCGACGGCGAGGCCGAAACCGCTGGCCGGACCCGCCTGGAGGACGGTGCCGGCTTCCGGTGAGTACACCGGGGTGCCGATCGGGGCGGCGATGTCGATCCCGTAGTGCATGGCTCCCCACCGGCTTCCGTAGCAGGAGGTGACCCGGCCGAGGGTCGGCGGCACCGCGCCGCCGGTGGCCGTCAGCGTGTCGGCCGCCTCCTCGGCGGCCTGGATCTGCGACCAGGCGGCTTCGGCATCGGCGCGGCCCTGCAGCTCCAGGAGGCGGATCTCGGCGTCGCGGAGCTGGGCGTCCAGCGCCGCCTTCTCCGCCGACAGCGCGTCGAAGTCTCCCTGGGCGGCGGTCAGCTGCGCGTCGGCCGCGGCCTGCGCCTCCTCGGCCGCACGGGCGGCGGCGTCCCGCTCGGCCACGGCGGAGCGGGCCTCCTGGTCGAGCTGGTCCTCACGCGCCTCGTCGAGCTCGAGCTTCTGGAGCACCTCGGCGCGGTCCTCGCCCAGCATGTCGAGGGTGGCCGCCTGCTGGATGAGCTCCCCCGGACCGTCGGCGTGCAGCACCATCTGCATCTCGCTGAAGCTCTCGTCGCCACCCATGTAGGCCTGCCGCCCGATGGCGGAGACGTCGTCCTGGGTGCTGACGACGGCGGCACGGACCTCCGCGAGCTGGGCCGCCGTCTGCTCCGCATGCTGCTGGGCCGTGGCCAGCTGGGCCTGCGCGGCCATGGCGACCCCGCTGGCGGCCTCGGCCTCCACGGTCATGCGCTGCAGGTTCTCCTCGGCACCGCGCACCCGCTCCTGGATGGCGGCCACCTGCGCGGCAACCTCGTCGTGCTCCGAGCGGACGGCACCCAGATCACCGGGAGCCGCCGAGCCGGTCGGTGCCGCGAGCAGGGACGCCACCAGCAGGGTGGAGACGACGGCGGTTCGGCGCAGGGCGCGGCGGACAGGGACATACCGGTGGTGCAAGGCCGCCAAGGCGACGTACTCCGTTCCTCGTTCCGCCTACCAGATCAGCTGACAGTGGGGAACGTGGCCCTACCTGCCTGCCGGTCCTCGCACAGTCGGGACCCACCCAGAAGAACAGGGGGTCCCCGGTCCGCGCGGTCTTCGACCGGAGCGGTTCGGCGGGGTCCGTCCGAGCTCCCCATGTGCGGAAGCGGCGTCGTGCGGACCGCGGGTGACCCTACAAGGCGATGGACCGGATGTCACGAAAAGATAACGTCGTCACATGTCTCGACCCAGGCGTCACAGCGGGCCGCCGTCGCGATCTGGCAGGCTGTCGGGCCAGGGGCGGTAGCTCAGCTGGTCAGAGCATGGGACTCATAATCCCTGGGTCGTGGGTTCGAGCCCCACCCGCCCCACCCGGCACCTGTGCAGTTCAGTGGCTCGTCGGACGGTCGATGTCCCGCCCGTCGGCCCGTGCGCAGGAGCCCGCGCGGCTACGTCCACCTCCCGCGGGCTGCGTGCGCCGGCAGCGCCTGGAGCAGGTGGTGCTCGGCATCATGGATCTGCTCCGCGAGGCCGGTGATCAGGGAGCCGGTCCCGTCGCTGAGGGTCTCCGGACGGGCTGCTCTCTCGGAGCCGGCGGTGCCGTCGAGCAGGTCCAGCGCAGCGCTCAACTCGTCCGGGGTCACGGCATCACCGCCGCCGGGCGCGATCGCCAGCGCGTTGAGATCGTCGAGCGCCGTGCGGTACCGGTCGAGTGCGCTGAGCTGGTCCTCGTCGAGCTCCTCCCGGTCCGGTACGAGGTCGGCGCGGGCGAGCCGTGCCGCCCGGTGGAGGGCGAGGGTCTCGGGGTCCGGCGGCGCGGCGGGAACGGTGCGCAGCGCGGGAACGGTGCGCAGGGCGCGCACCGTGGCCTCCCGCGCTCGGACGACCCGCGTCCGGAGCGGCTCGGCCGGTACCCCCGGGATCACGGCGAACCCGACCACGAGCCCGACGACGACGGCGGCGAGCGTCAGCACGGCGTACTCGATGAGCACCCGAGCGGGGTCGAGCTGGCGCAGCGAGACGTTGAACCCGACGGAGACCAGGACCATGCAGCCGTAACCCAGAGCCGGGTGCGCCACCATGTTCCAGAAACCCGCGAACAGTGCCACGACGGCGACGATGACCAGGTGCTCACGAGGGACCAGCACGATCGCGACGGCCACGAGAGCCGCACCGATGACCAGCGCCAGCACCCGCGGCCACGCCTTGGCGAGGGTGCCGCGCCAGCTGGACTGCAGCACGCCGAAGGTCGTCGTCAACGCCGTGACCATGAGCGGGTCCCCCGCAGGCAGCCGCGCGGTCACGAGGAGCATCACCAGCAGGCCGAATGCGGTGCGCAGCGCATGCCGGACCTGCACAGATCGAGCACGGAGGGTCGGCCGCCGAGATCGCAGGAGCCGGCGTCCGGCCGTGCCCCGCTCCACGGCCCGTGTGGCGTCGCGGTGCTCCACGAGTCGTTCGACGTCGTCGAGCGCCCGGTTCGCCGCCTCGAGGTGGCCAGCGGAGCGCCCGGCCGGTACGGGCGCCGGAGCATGCACGCCGGGCGCTTCGGGGTCGCGGGCGCGCATCCGCTCCGCCAGCTCGTGCGCGCGGTCCCGGAGATCAGCCGCGGACTCGCCGGCACCGTCCGGCGTCGACCGCTCGCTCGCCTCGAGGGACCGCAGCGCCAAGCGGTACCGGGTGGCGGCGCCCAGCGCCTGACCCAACCACCGAGGGCAGGAGTCGGCCGTCCACGCCTCGACCGCACCCGCGAGTTCCACGGTGTCCCCGTCGAGGACGTCGGCGACCTTGGCCCGGGTGACCTTGCTCGGATCGCGAACACCGGCCAGGACCCGCACCCCGACGGCGATGACCAGTCCGATGACAGCCGCGACGAGGAGCTGCAGGGGGCCGAACGGGCCGGTCACCACCATGCCGTAGCCGAACAACGTGACCATGCCGAGACACAGCCCCACGGAGGTGAACCGGGGTCCCAGGCCGGGCAGCAGAGCGGCGACGAAGATGACGAGCACCACGACGGCGATCGCCGCCGGCCGGGACACCGTCTCGAGCGCGCGCGGCACCACGGTGCCGAACAGGATGGCGGGAGTCAGGGCGAGCGCCAGCCGCAGGTCCCCGCGCAGCGGGCCGCCGATGAACGCGACGCAGGAGAACAGCGCCACGAAGGCGCCGATGATCGACGCGCCCCCCGCTCCCACCGCGTACCCGACGACGAGAGCCGGGATCAGCGCGACGACGACGAGCGCGGCGAGCATCGGGATCGCCGGAGCGCGCCGTCGAGGGGGTGTGGTCACGCCCGACTGCCCTCCGTCACTGCTCCGGCGTCATGCCCCGACGGGGCGGCACCCCCAGACTGCCAGGGATGGCCGTGGTCAGCTGGCCCGGTGGCGGGCGCCGCGCAGCCGCCGGAGCCGGCGGACGGCCGGTGTCGTCGGCACGCCGATAACCCGGTGATGAAGCAGGGTAAGTCGGCGGCAGGACACCACTGCCCCGGACTGGCACATCGGCCAGTGCTGCCGTGGTGAGCAGTCACCCGCCTCGGCGCTCGGCTTCGTGCATCTCACCTTGGTACTCGAACACGAGGGCCTCGGTGTCCAGCCGGGGAGCGGGTGTGCGCACACCGCCGCGGGTGACCACACCGGCCTGCTCGCCGGTCGACAGGACCGCCCAGCCGACCCGAGCGGGCTCACCGTTCACCTGGATGTTCGCCTCGTAGACGCCCGCGGGCTCGGACGCGAGGTCGGCGCGGAACGCGGTCGAGCGGCCATCCACCACGACCTCACCTGACACGACCCGGTCGCCCACCGTGCCGCTCAGGGTCGCACCGCCCGGGCTGGTCAGGTTGATCCGGCCGTCGACGACCGGGCCGCTCAGCCATGCCTCCAGTTCGGTACCGTCGCAGAGATACGCGGAGGCCTGTTCACCCTCGACGACGATGGCCAGGGTGGCATTCAACCCGTCGGCGCCGCCGGCGTAGACCCCTACCGGCCCCACCTCGGGTGTGGGTGACGGGCTCGGGTCGGCGCTTCCGTCCGAGGACGGCGGAGCCACTGTGCTCGGCGCGGCAGCGGTGGTGGGCGCCGCTGGGCCGGAGTCGGTCGCCTGCCCGTCGCCGATGAGGAAGCCGACGAGGATGACCACGAGCAGCGCGGCGGCGAGTGCGGCTGCGGTGATCACCAGGACCTGCCCGAGCCGCGGTCCGCGTGACCCGGTACGCGTCACCTGGCCGGCCCCCTCGCGGTCCGACGTCGGCAGCTCCGGAACGAAGGGGATCCCGGTGACGATGTCCCGGTACTCCTGGGCGGCGTCCTCCAACGAGAGCCCGGCGAACCGCAGCCGGGTGTGGACCCCGTGCAGCATGGCGCCGGCCGCCTCGGCGGAAGCGATCCGCGACGTCAGGTCGTTGGCCTTCGCCAGGTTCGCCGCGATGGCCGCGGTCACCGATACCACCAAGGCCGCGAAGCACAGCAGACGCCAGACGGTCGATGCTTTCTCCAGGCTCAGCCCGTCCTGCGCAGCGGCCGTGAAGCGCTCCCCACCCAGGGCCGGACCAGCCGTCAGGGCGGCAGCGATCGCGCTGCTGACGATGCTGATGGTGGACAACCGGCCACTGGCCGGCGTCTTCTCGCGGACGTAAGCCTCGATGCAGGCACGCCGGTACTCGATCGTCGCCAGCAGTTCCGCCCGCTTGTCCGTCGCGGCATCGGGCACGACCGCCTCCTGTGTCTGCGCGGATGGAACTCCGTGGTCACCTGGCGGCGCCCGGCCGAATCGGCCTCATTGACCGCTCCGATCCGGCTCTCCACCACCCATATCGCCAGCACTCACGGACGCCACTGGGCGTCACCACAGCCGGTCCACAGGAAGTCACGTTCAGCTGCCCACCGGGCGGAGGTCACGCCCCCTGATCGAGCCACCTCCAGCCACGCAGCCGCGAATCCGGACGGCCGCGTCGAATAGGAGTTCCGGGTCGGCGCCGGGCTCATGTCGGACACACACCGAGCGGCAGGGCGATCGCCCGGGTCGCTCGTCGCGCACCGCTCCTGCGACGGGCCCGGCTCATCTCCTGCCGATCGAGTAGACGTGGGTGACCACCGTGGCGTCCTCGCCGGGGCGGGCGAGGAAGGGCTCGGCGGAGGCACGGAAGGCGGCGATCGACGGGTCGTCGCTGCGGTCGACGGCCTCCGCCCCGTACCGGTACGCGGTGGCCATGCCGTGGTTGCCCGCCACGGTCCCGTGCTGGACGTCGAAGGTGACCGTGGTGACGTTCGCATCGTCGTCGTTCTCGCGGGAGTCCAGCCGCGGCACGATGTCGTACTCGTTCTCCAGCGCGAGCACCTGCACCGACGAGGGCACCTCCGTCCGGGCGATCGGGGACCCGGCGGTGACCACGCTGCGCACGTCGAAGTCGAAGGCGGGCGTGCCGGCGTCCGAGGCCGCCTGGACCGCCACCATGCCGCCCTGGCTGTGGCCCACCAGCATCACCGGGTCCGCCGGTCCCGCGCCTGCCCGCCGCAGCGCCTCGGCGATCGCCGCCTGACGGGTGGTGACGTCGCCGCCGAGGACCCGCACGCTGGTGCCCAGATCGTGCGTCTGCGGATTGACCGTCCCGCTCGGCAGGTTCCACTCGGCGGTGCCGGGGATGTCGACGACGTAGGCCCTCGTGCCGTCGGCGTGGGTGAGGACCCGTACGTCGATCTGGTCGGTCCGGGCGGTGGACCGGGTCGCGCGCCGGTCGAGCGCCGTCAGCAGATCGGTCACGTTCCGCGGCACGACCGCCGCTGCCGGCAGGTCGTCGTCGGGAAGGGTCGTGACGACCGGGGTGCCGTCGGGCCAGAGCTCTCCGAGCCGGCGGGCCGCGGACCGGACGTCGGCACCGCCGAGCCAAATCCCGGCGGTCGGGACCAGGGCGCTCGCCGAGCTGCCGACGCCGGGCAGCGAGCCCATTCCCTCGTCCACCACGCCGGGGTGCTCGGTGATCCACCGCTGCGGATCGTCCACCAGGGCTGCGGCGTCGTCGGTCGTGCCCACGGGATCGGTGAGCAGCCGGGCCCCGCCCTCCACGAGCACCGCCGTCACCGTGACCGGCCAGAAGAACCCCTGCGCCCAGTCCAGCGTGTCGGCGAGGTCCGCCAGTGCGGCGTCGGCCGCCGCGTAGGCCGCGGCCGCGCCCCGGAGCGTTGCCGCCCGGGCGGCGAAGGTGACGGCGAGCGCGGAGAGACCCTGCGGACCGTCGAGGGCAGCGACCAGGTCGGCGTCGAACCGCGCGGCACCGGCCGGGTGCAGCACGGCCGAGGCGAGCAGGTCCGGGTCGGCCAGCATCCCGCGGCAGATCACGTCGGTCGAGGCCAGGACCTCCGCCAGACCGGTGCTGCTGCGACCGAGCAGGTCGATGTCGACCAGCTCGGCCTCGATCCCCCCGGCACCGCCGCGGACGTCGATGTCAGGCCGCTCCATCGGTCCCCGCCAGCAGGGCGGCCACGGAGGGCGCGACCCACGTGGCCAGCTCGGCCGGCTCGACCGGCACGAGGTCGACCAGGCGCCGCGGGGAACCGTCCGGCCGCGGACGCATCCCGACCCAGCCGGTGCCGGTCGCCAGCCACGAGAACCTGTCCGCCCTCAGCGCCGTTCCCGCGCGTCCGAGCACGAGGCAGCTCAGCACCCCGCCCGTCCGCCGCTCGAGCGCGCCGGCCAGTGCGCGCTCGTCCGGCGTCGCACCGGCCGATGGCTCCTCCAGGAGCGCCAGCGGCAGGCGCCCGCCCAGCGGACCACCGTCGCCCGGCCTCGCGTCCACGGGGAAGCGACCGGGAAGGGCCGCGGCCGGCGGAACCACGCGGACGAGCTCGGTGCCCAGCCGCACCTCCGGCGCGAGGGAGAGCTCGATGCGGCCCCCGGGCAGCGTCAGCACGCCGGCGACCATCCCGGCCCCGACGGCGAACCAGCCCTGGCGCGTGCCCGCCCGGCCCGGAATGTCCAGCCACAGCGTCACGAGC
>DASPIH010000386.1:0-10613 GCA_035629195.1 Blastococcus sp.
AAGCTCCACGGCTCGCGGGCGGGGACGGCGGCCTGGCCGGTCGGGCAGCTGGGCCGGAAGTCGCACCACCCGCACTGCTTCCCCGGCATCGCGGGGAACGCCGCGTCGGGGTCCTGCCCCGTCGCCATCGCCTCGGTGGCCGCCTGGATGTCGATGGCGACGTCCTCGGCCCGGCGGGCGTGGTTGGCCAGCGAGCGCTCCGTGTGCTCGTAGGCGGCGACCGTGCCGCTGGGCACGTGGTGCAGCTCCACCCGGGTGCACGGCCGGCGCAGCGTGCGGCGGGTGGCGAGCACGTAGAGCGCGAGCGCCTGGGAGCCGCGCGCCTCGTCGTCGGTGGACGGCGAGCGGCCGGTCTTGTAGTCGACGACCACGAGCTCCCCGTCCCGCTCGTCGATCCGGTCCACCCGGCCCGACAGCGTCATGCGCTCGGTCGTGGTGCTGACCGTGCGCTCGCGGGCGCGCGGCTCGTCGGTGGGGTCGAGGCCGGCCACGTAGTCGGTGAGCCAGCCGGCGGCCCGGGCGCGCCAGCGGGCCGACTGCTCGTCGTCCCGGAAGCCGGCCGGCGTCCAGGCCGCGATGAGCAGCTGCCGGGCCGCGGCCGGCGTGCGGCGCTCCACCGGGAGGTCCCACCAGGAGGACAGCACCTGGTGCAGCGCCGTGCCGACGGTGTGGTGGGCGAAGCGCGGACCGCGCGGCGGAACCGGCCTGTCGATGTTGGCGTAGCGGTAGCGGCGGGGGCAGTCGGAGAAGTCGGCGAGCGACCTGGGCGAGGCGCGCAGCAGCCGGCGGGGCATGCCCGGCAGGACCGCCTGACCGCCGTCCGGAGGATTGCGCATGCCGCCACGGTAGCGGCGCCTGGTGACGACCTCGGTCAGTCGCGCAGGGGCGGCGTGCCCGTGCCCGCGGCCAGCAGCCGCTCGAACTGGCCGGGGTCGGTGGTGCACGCGCCGATCGGCGTCGCCTTGTTCGCGCCGTGGTAGTCGCTGGAGCCGGTGACGATCAGATCCAGGTCGGCGGCGAGCCCGCGCAGATGGGCGCGCTCGTCCGCGCTGTGGTCCGGGTGGTCGACCTCCAGGCCCAGCAGCCCGGCCGCGGCCATCGCGGCGATCGCGTCGTCGCCGACCACCCGGCCCCGCTTGGTGGCCAGGCCGTGGGCGAAGACCGGCACACCCCCGGCCGCGCGCACCAGTGCGATGCCCTCCCGGACGTCGGTGTCGGCCTTGGCCGCGTAGTACGGGCTGCGGTGGTGCAGGAGCGTGGTGAAGGCATCCGCCACCGAGTCCACGACACCCCCGCGTACCAGCGCGCCGGCGATGTGCGGCCGGCCCACGACGCTGCCATCGGCGTGCGCCACGATCTCCGCCCAGTCCACCGGATAACCGTCGGCGGCGAGCGCTCCGACGATGCGCTCCGCGCGGGTCAGCCGCTCGTCGCGCAGCCGGGCCCGCTCGGCGGCGAACGCCGGGTGCAGGGGGTCGAAGAGGTAGCCGAGCAGGTGCACGCTCATCGGCGGCTGGTCCTCGGGGAACCAGCGGCAGGAGAGCTCCATGCCGGGGATCACGGTGAGACCTGCCGGGCGGGCCGCCTCGGCCGCGGCCCAGCCGCCGGTGGTGTCGTGGTCGGTCAGGGCGACGACGTCCAGACCTGCGGCGCGCGCCGAGGCCAGGAGGTCGCCGGGGGTCTCGGTGCCGTCGGAGACCGAGGAGTGGGTGTGCAGGTCGATCCGCATCACCGGTCAGCCTGCCGTACGGCCGCGCGACCCACCCGGCGGGACGTCGTCACGGCTGCTGCGGAGGCAGGCGCGGGAGCGGCTCGGTGTCCTGCCTCCCGACCGACCTGGGTGCGGCCGGGGACTCGGGGTTGCCCTCGTCGTCGCCGCCGGCCGCCGCACCGCCCCAGTCGCTGCTGAACAGCAGTGCGCTGACCTGCCGGTAGAGGGAGCCCGCGTCGGGCAGGAAGGTGATCTCCGACAGCGCCTGCTGCTGGCCGGCCGACTCGAAGCGGAACGTGCCGTAGCCCAGCAGCTGGCCGAAGAGCGTCTCCTTCCACGTCAGGTCGGTGATCCGGCGCAGCGGGAGCAGCGTGACGGTGCGCACGATGATGCCGGAGGTGAGCAGCACGCGGCGCTTGCTCACGATGAAGTGCCGCATCCACCACTCGCCGATGCGCAGCGCGAACACGACCAGCGCGCCGAGTGCCACCAGCATCCCGACGGTGCTGGTGATCCGGTTCTCCGGATCGAGCACCAGCAGCCAGCCGCCCGCGAGGAAGACGGGGAGGAACCGCGCCGTGGGCCCGACGAGGACCGCCCAGTGACGGCGGGTGGCCAGCACGGCGTCCTCGTCGTCGAGGAGGTACTTCTCGACGTCCTTGGCCGCGCGCGCGGGCAGCGCGTCGGAGGCGGCCACCGGGCTCAGCTCAGGGAGCTGACGAACCGGGCCAGCGAGGAGGCTGCGTCGCCCAGTGCCACACCGGTGGTGCGCACCAGCTCCGCGGAGGACTCCGGCGCCTGGATGACGTAGAACAGGACGAAGGCGACGAGCAGCCAGGTGATGACCTTCTTCAGGTTCACCGTCACTCCGGAGGGGTGCGAGGGGCATGGGGCAGGTCGAGCCTGCTCGGACAGCCCGCCGGAGACGGCGGACGCGTTGGCCCCATGCGTAACACAGGCCCCAGGTCCGCCGGTCCCGACGCGCCGGTCACCGTCCCGGCAGCAGGTGCTCCCCGGGCGGACCCAGCGGCAGGTCCGGGTAGATGCGCTCGCGCAGGTCGAGCAGCTCCAGGGGCTCCGCGAGCAGCCACGCCGCGTTGGCCGGCCAGACGACCACCCACAGCCACACGCCGTAGGCCTCCCCCACGAAGGCCGCGCGGTCGTCGCTGGTCGGAACCGCCCACAGCGGTGCCCGCTGGCCGGCCGCCTCGATGTCGACGGAGCTGGGGCCGGTGATGACGTCGCCCGGGTCCAGCCCCGGCAGCCCGGCATACCCGCAGCCGACGCCGGTACCGGGTTCCTCGGCCACCAGCACCAGCTCCGCCGAGCCGCCGAGCGGAGCCGGTCCGGCGCAGTCGACGACGATGGCCCGCGCGCCGGGCTCACCGCCCCAGGCCAGGCCGGTGACGGCCCACCCCGACGGCATGGGGTCGGGCACCCACGCCGGTACCCGGGCGTCCGCGGTGACGGCGGCGATGGCGTCGTGGGCGACCAGAGCGGTGTGGTGGAGCGGCGTGACCAGCCCGTGCACGTGGCACCAGGCATCGGCCACGAACCCGGGACGGACGGCCAGCGGCTCGCCGCAACGGGGGCAGACCGGCAGCGCACTCATCGACGACACGCACTCATCGGGGACAAAGGTCGCGGGCGGAGCCTCGATCGTCAAGCGCAGCGGCGGCCCGGCTGCGTAACCTGCGGCAATGGCCGACGGCGGAGGACAGGAGCCCCGGCCCGTGGTGCCCTGCGTCGGGGCGGTCGTGCACGACCCCGAGCGCCGGCTGCTGCTGGTCCGCCGGGGGAACGAGCCCGGCCGGGGGTTGTGGTCGGTGCCCGGCGGCCGGGTGGAGCCGGGCGAGACCTCCGCGCACGCGGTGGAACGCGAGGTGCGGGAGGAGACCGGCCTGCGCGTCCGGGCCGGTCGCGTGGTGGGCCGGGTACGCATCGACGCCGGCGCCGTCGTCTACGACGTCACCGACCTCGAGTGCCACCTGCTGGACCCCGGCGCTGTGCCTCGGGCCGGCGACGACGCCGACGACGCGGTGTTCGCCGACGCGGCGACCCTGGCCGGCCTGGTCTGCACGTCGGGGCTGGTCGACACCCTCGGCGGCTGGGGCGTGCTGCCCGACTGATCGGGGGGCACGCCCCGGCCGGCGGGCTCAGCCGCGGGGCGTGGGCTCCGGGCGCCCGGGCTGCTCGCCGCCGCGGGCCTCGCCGTAGGACAGGTTGGGCACCATGACCTTGCGCCGGAAGATGTAGACGACCGTGCCGTCCTGCTTGTAGCCGATGGTCTCGACGTACACGACACCGCGGTCGTCCTTGGACTTCGACGGCGTCTTGTCCAGCACCGTCGTCTCGCCGTAGATCGTGTCGCCGTGGAAGGTCGGCGCCACGTGCCGCAGCGACTCGACCTCCAGGTTCGCGATCGCCTTGCCCGAGACGTCGGCGACGCTCATGCCGAGCAGCAGCGAGTAGATGTAGTTGCCGACGACGACGTTCTTGCCGAAGTCGGTGGTCTTCTCCGCGTAGTTCACGTCCATGTGCAGCGGGTGGTGGTTCATCGTCAGCAGGCAGAACAGGTGGTCGTCGTACTCCGTGACGGTCTTTCCGGGCCAGTGCTTGTAGACCGCCCCGACCTCGAACTCCTCGTAGTACCGACCGAACTGCATCTGCTCACTCCCGACCTCGGTGACGTAGCCGGGCACCTGGCGCGGGCGCCCACGACGGCGCGCCGGGCGACCCGCCTGGACGAGTCGTGATCCTACGGCCGGGCCTCGGCCGCCCATCCGGGACGGCCGGTCAGAGCAGCTCGAGCGCGGGCCCGATCTCCTGGGAGGCGTACCAGCCCAGCTCGTGCCCCTCGGCCTGGTCGACGACGAACTGGGCGTCCTCGCTGCCGAGGTCGGCCTCCAGCACCACGGCGACCGCGGCACGGACGTCGTCCTCGGCCTCGGTGTCGTCGATGTGGGCGCTGGCGACGTCCCGCAGCCGGATCTCGTGCGCCACCCGGGCCGCTCCGGGGTCGACGTGGGGGTCGTCCATGGGCGTCACCGAGGCATCGGGCACGTCGGCCGCGAGCACCACCCGGCGGCGCGCGGCCATCGGGTCGAGGTCGAGCAGCCGCAGGCTGGCGCGGGCGGCGGCCAGCAGCGCGGCGTACTCCAGCTCCTCGGCATCGGCTCCGGCGTCGCTCACCGAGTAGAACTCGCGCAGCTGCGGCGTGACGGCGAACACCGTCTGGGGGGCGGGCAGGCGGCCCTCGTCCACGAGCGTCCGCAGCACGGTCGTCGTCGCCGGCAGGTACACGCGCACCCGGCTTCCTCCTTCGTCGATGGAACGGCGACCGTATCCGCCGGGGCCGGGCGACCCGGCGGGACCCTCAGGAGGAGCTCTCGACCAGGCCGGCGACCTCCTGCTCGACGAGGTCGGCGAGCACGTCGACGTCGCCCACGGTGTCCTGGTCGGCATTGAGCCCGAAGAACACCGTGCCGTCGTAGGAGGTGATGCCGATCGACAGGCCCTGGCCGCGGACCAGCGGCACGACGGGGAAGACCTCCAGCATCCGTCCGCCCGCCGCGTACAGGGGCACCTGGGGGCCGGGCACGTTGGTGACCACCAGGTTGAACATCCGGCGGGAGAGCCCGCGGGCGGCGCGGGCGCCGAGGGCGTGCAGTGTCGAGGGGGCGAAGCCGCTCAGCGCGATGAGGCTGTCCGCGCCCACCGACCGGCCGTGCTGGGTGACCCCGCGCATGGCGTAGGTCAGCCGGGCCAGCCGCACCCGCGGGTTGGGCTCCCCCACGGGCAGGTCCACGAGGTGGGAGGTGACGCGACTGCCCCCGGAGCCGTCGTCGTCCTGCACGGAGACCGGGACGAGCGCACGGACCGAGGTGCCGCCGACCACGGGCTGTCCCCGCGAGAGCAGCCACTCGCGGAGCGCGCCGGTCAGCACCGTGAGGAGCACGTCGTTGACCGTGCCCCCGTGCGCCTTGCGCACCCGTTTCAGGTCGTCGAGGTCCGCGGTGGCCACCGCGATCCGCCGCTGACGCCCCACCGGCGCGTTCAGCGGGCTGGCGGGAGCCGGCCGGATCGCCGACCGCGCGGTGCGGAGAACGCCACCGGCCACCCCGGCCAGCCGGGCGGCGGTGGCGCGCGAGTCGATCACCGCCGCCCGGGCCACCTCCGCCAGCGACGACGGCCGCTGCCGGTAGCCCTCCATCGCCGACATCACCAGTTCCAGGCCCGACGGCAGCGGCTTCGGATGCCACGGAACCGGATCGGGAACGGGTGCGTCCGGTGAGACGTCGAGGAGCACCTGACCGATGTCGACGGCGCCGAGCCCGTCGACCAGCGCGGGGTGGGTCTTGGTCACGACGGCCACCCGGCCGCCGCTGAGCCCTTCGACGAGGTAGGCCTCCCACAGCGGGCGGCGACGGTCGAGCGGACGGGACATCAGCCGGGAGACCAGGTCGAGCAGCTGCTCCCTCGTGCCCGGTCGGGGCAGCCCGGAGTGCCGCAGGTGGTAGGCGAGGTCGAACTCCGGGTCGTCCACCCAGAGCGGATCGGCCAGGTGGCCGGGCACCTCGACCACACGCTGCCGGTACCGCGGCACGAGGGGTAGCCGCGCCTGGACGAGCGCCATGAGGGCGTCCAGCCCACCGGGGGGCGCCTCGAGCACCAGCACCCCCCCGACGTGCATGGGGGTGCCGGGCTCCCAGAGGTAGAGGAAGGACGCGTCGAGGGTGCTCAGGCGCTCCGGCATCGCTCTCCTCACGAAGCTTGGGGCCCCACGCTACGGTGCGGTACGACTCCTGGCGATACCCCGGCGTTCAGCCGGTCCGCCGGTTGCGCAGCAGCGACCTCCGGGCCGACGCCGGGGCGCGCACTCCCGCGAGGTCCGCGGCCAGCTCCCGCAGCCCGACCCGCAGCGGTGACCCCGCGGCGACCTCCGCCAGCGTGCGGCCGGCGGCGAGGGCGGCGTCGGTCGACCGCCGGTCGGCCGGCAGGAACGTCCGGGGTCGCCGGCCGGTGAAGCGCTCGAGAGCGGCGGCCACCTCCTGCCGCGGGTCCCCCGGCACCGGACCCGGCCGGAGCTGGTTGACCACCAGGACCGGTTCGACGTCCGGGAGCACGTCGCGGAGCTGGTCCAGCGCCCGCACGCAGCGCTGCAGCGCCACGGGGTCGGCACCGGTCACGCACAGCACGGTGTCGGCGTGCTCCAGGACCGCGAGCGTCGCGCCGTTCCGCCGCGGTGCGGCGGTGTCGAAGGTGAGCTCCTCGTCGTCCTCGACGTTGAAGGCGCAGTCGACCACCGTCAGCGCAGCAAGCCGGCGGGCCTCCTCCAGGACCGTGGTCACGGCCGCGGGGCGCACCTCGGGCCAGCGGTCGGCGCGGGCGAGCCCGGTCAGCACCCGCAGGTGCGGGCGGACCGTCCAGGCGAGGGCGATCAGGGCCTGCGCGTCCAGGGTGCCCGCACCGGCCTGCCGCGCGGCCCCGGCCAGGCCCGGCGATTCGTCCAGCAGGCCGAGCACCTGCGCCACCACCCCGCCGTAGACGTCGGCGTCCACGAGCAGGGAGGACACCTGCAGACGGGCCGCCTCGTCGGCCAGGCCCACGGCCACCGTGGTCCGCCCCGGAGCACCGGTCGGTCCCCACACGGCGACGACGCGGCCACGACCGTCCGGACGCGCCTCCTCCTGCGCCGGCCGGCCGGGCACCGGCAGGGCTGCGCGCGGATCGGCCACGTCGTGCCCGTCGACCGGCACACCCGCGACGGCGTTCCGCAGCGCGGCGGCGATCAGCTCCGGATCGGCGTCGGCAGGCAGCACCTGCACCACACCGAGCTGGCGCAGCCGCTGGGCGGCGCGCTCGTCGCCGGGTTCCACCAGTCCCACCACCGCGACGCCGGCGGCGTGCAGCCGGGCCACGGCGTCCCCGTCGAGACGGCGCAACTCGGCCGAGAGGAGGGCCGCCTGGCCGGTGCCGGTCGCGGCCGCGGCCAGCAGCTCGGCGACGTCGACGCAGCGGCGGACGACGGTGACCCCGTGGTCGTCGCGGTCCAGGGCGCCGACCAGCTCCGATTCCCACCCGGCACCGGTGACGGCGGTGAAGACCTGCAGCGCCATCAGCCGGCCGGTCCCGCCGGCGCCGGCGGAGTCGTCCGTGCCGGAGTCGTCCGTGCCGGCGACGTGGTCCGCGCCGGCGACGTGGTCGGCGCCGGCGATGTCTGGTCGGCCGCCGCGGTCCCGGGCGGGTGGACGACGACGACCAGCGGGCGCCCCGCGATCGCGGCCAGCACGTCGGCGGCCTCGTCCGCGCCGACGCCCACGACCACCTGGACCGTGGTCGACGGCGTGGAGAGGACCCCGTCGGTGCTGCCCGCGAGGGCCTGGACCGGGGCGCGCCCGACGACGAGCGAGACACTGCCGGCCGCCGTGCCGCTCGCCCCGGCCGCCGGGTCGGCAACCGCGTAGACGTCGATGACCTGGCCTCGCCGCAGTCCCGGGGGCACGTACCCCGCCTGCACCGGGAGAGCGACCTGGACGAGGTCGCCCGGCTCCTCGAGCGCCGCGCGCGGCAGGAGCTCTCCGGCCCGCACCTCACGGGCCAGCGTGCGCCCCTCCGGGCGCGTGCTGCCGGACAGGTAGGCGTCCGCCGTCTCCTCCAGGCGCACGTCCACCCTCACGAGGTCCCCGGCGGTCAGCTCGGTGCCCGCCGCGAGGTCCTCGGCCGCACTCCACACCGGCACGGTCGCGTCAGCCGAAGCGACCACCCGGGCCCCGAGGAGCACGGAGCCGAGGACGAGCAGGATGCCGAGGACCAGGCGGAGGTCCAGCCAGCCGGGCGCCCGGACCCGGCGCGGCGTCGGCCCCGGCGGCGGCTCCCCCGTGTCGGGGACGGGCTTCCTGACGGCGGTCACGCCACCTCACCTCTTCCAGTCACGTCGGGCGCGACTGGGCGCACGGACACGCCGTTGCCTGGTGCGGACGACGTTCGGTGGCCGATGATGCGGCACGAGCGCGTTTACGTGCATCCATCGTCCACACGTTCGGGTGTGGACAGCGGGCCACGGTCACCGTCGCGGCTGACAGACTGGACGGCGAACGGATGGAGAGACGCCGATGCCCACGCCCCGCTTCCTGACCCTCGACGACGTCGCCGAGATCCTCAACGTCTCGTGGTCGCAGGCCTACGCACTGGTCCGCCGCAAGGAGCTGCTCGCCATCCAGATCGGCGGCCGCGGCCAGTGGCGGGTCGAGGTCGCCGAGCTCGAGCGGTTCATCGAGCGGAAGTACGCCGAGGCGCGCGCCGGCACCGTTCCGGAGGAGCCCGCGGTTCCCCAGGGCGCGGACGGGTCCTCTCCGCCGGGCGCCGACCAGCGCGCCTGACGTCTCAGTTCCAGCCGGGGAGCAGCGTCCGGACCACCGCCACACCCTCGATGACCACTGCGTGCACCTGCCGCACGGCCGCGGCCCGCCGCGGCTGGTCGGCGGCGTGCTCGGCCAGCTCGAGGTAGTCGGCGCCCACCCGGTCGATCGTCCCGGTCAGCACCGTCCCCTCGTCGAGGACGACCTGCACCGCGCTGCGATCCCGTGCCAGCCCCCGAAGGGCACGGCGGAGGTCCATCCGGGCTCGCACCGGGCCTGGGCCCTCTGCCGGGGAGGTCCAGCGCCCCAGACCGGCGACCGCTCGCACGGCGGCGCTGGACACGAGCTGCTCGCGTCCCCGCTCGTCGGCCAGGAGCAGCCAGTCGGGGCCCACCTCGGTCAGCGCACCGCTCAGCCGCCCGGCGCCCCTGCAGGTGAGCACCAGACGTGCGCCGATCGAGCCGCCCAGCCGGTCGGCCAGCCGGACGGCTCCCATCTCCGCGCGGGCGCGCGAGGCCCACTCGGACCGCCCCTCCTCGTCCCCGGCCGCCTCGAACTGCGCCTGGAGGTCGGCGAACAGCCGCTGCCACCGCATGGACCGAGCTTAGACGGTGCAAACTCTTGCGTTTGCGTGCGTTTGCTTGCTTTAGTGCGTACCGACCGGAGCAGCAGGAGGTGACATGTCGACACGACGACTGATCGGCACGGCGATCGGCATGGCCGTGATCGCCGGCGTGCTGACCGTGCTGACCCCGCCCCTCCCCGACGCCTGGACCGCCTTCCGGCATCCGCAGGCACTGGCCGATTCCGCCGGTCCGGACGTCCTGGTCCTGCACATGGCCGGCCTGCTCGCCTGGCTCGCGTGGGCCTGGGGTGCCCTCGGCCTCTTCCTGACCGCCGGGGCGGCCCTGCCGGGCCTCTCCGGCCGGGTGGCCTCCGGAGCGCTGCGCCGGCTCCTGCCTGCGGGCGCCCGCCGTGCCGCCGCGGTAGCCCTGGGCGTCGGTCTCGGCATCGTTCCGCCGGTCCTCGGTGCACCGGCCGGCATCGTCGCGCACGCGGCCGCCGAGGACGCCGCTTCCGGCATCCCGGCTGCGGACGCCGTGCCGGACTGGCCGGTGATCTCTCCCCCCGCGACAGCGGCTTCGGAGGTCCCCGACTGGCCCCGGGCCCCCGTGGCGGGCGAGCACGTCGTGCTGCGCGGGGACTGCCTGTGGGAGATCGCCGAGCGCCGGCTCGCCCACGACGGCCCGTACACCACCGCCGAGGTGGCTACGGCCGTCCACGCGTGGTGGCAGGCCAACGCCGACGTCATCGGCCCCGATCCCGATCGTCTCCTTCCCGGCCAGGTCCTGCGCCCCCCGGCCCTCCCCTGAACCCGCCACCCCACTCCGACCCCGGGAGCCCCCGATGACCGCACCCACCCACCCCGCTCCGCCCGCCGTCCACCCCGGCCTCCGACTGCGGGTCGTCCCCACGCCGCAGCCGCCGCTCGAGCAGCGGCCCGCACTGCGGCTGGTGCACCCCGGCCGGGCCGTGCCGCG
>DASPIH010000387.1:0-2272 GCA_035629195.1 Blastococcus sp.
CCGCTCGCCCGCACCGGCTCCGCCGTCCCCCACGGGCACCGGCTCGCGCGGAGCGGGAGCGGCGTCGATGGCCGCTGCCGCGGCGGTGTCGGCGGAGGGCTCCTGCGTGGCCGGCCGCCAGAAGGCCCGGGTCCACACGCGGGCCACCGCCAGGAGGGTGAGCAGGCTGGTGACGACGCCGCCGGCCACCAGCGCGAGCGCCTGCCCGCTGCCCTCCGCGACGCCCGCCTGCAGCAGGCCGAGCTTGCCGATGAACCCCGACAGCGGCGGGATGCCGGCCAGGTTCATGGCGGGCACGAAGAAGAGCACCGCCAGGAACGGGGAGCGCTGGGCCAGCCCGCCCAGCCGGTCCATCGCCGTCGACCCGCCGGTCCGTTCGACCAGGCCCGCGACGAGGAAGAGCGTGGTCTGGATGGCGATGTGGTGGGCCACGTAGAAGATCGCCCCGGCCAGGCCGCCGGCGGTACCCAGGGCGATGCCGAACAGCATGTAGCCGATGTGGCTGACCAGGGTGAAGGACAGGATGCGGCGGATGTCGGTCTGCGCGACCGCGCCGAGGATGCCGATGACCATCGTCGCCAGCGCCGCCCACATCAGCACGTCGTCGAGCGCGCCCGCGGGGAACAGCAGCGTCTGGGTGCGGATGATCGCGTAGACGCCGACCTTGGTGAGCAGGCCGGCGAACACCGCGGTGACCGGGGCCGGCGCCGTCGGGTAGCTGTCCGGCAGCCAGGCAGACAGCGGGAACACCGCGGCCTTGATGCAGAACGCGATGAGCAGCATCGACTGCAGCAGCACCTGGGTGCCCTCGGGCAGCTCGGCCAGCCGTCCCGCCAGCTGCGCCATCGTCACCGTGCCGGTCGCCGCGTAGATCAGCCCGATCGCCGCCAGGAAGATCAGCGAGCTCAGCAGGCTGACCACGACGTAGGTGATGCCGGCGCGCACCCGCGGGGCCGAGCCGCCCAGGGTCAGCAGGACGTAGCTGGCCATCAGCAGGATCTCGAAGCCGACGTAGAGGTTGAACAGGTCACCGGCGAGGAAGGCGTTGCTCACACCGGCGATGAGCACCAGGAACGTCGGGTGGAAGATCGACAGCGGGGTCGCCTCCGACCCGTCGGCCGAGCCCTGGCCCACGGCGAAGACGAGCACGCCGAGCGCGACGGTCGAGGCCACCACGAGCATCAGCGCCGACAGCCGGTCGACGACCAGCACGATGCCCAGCGGCACCGGCCATCCGCCGACGGCGACCGCGGTGGGCCCCTCGGAGTCCGCGAGCAGCAGCAGCGCGAGCGAGACACCGAGCACCGCGGTGAGGACCAGGATGCTGACCGTCCGCTGGGTGCGGGGATGCCGGCCGACGAGCAGGGTGCCCGCGGCGCCGAGCAGCGGCAGCAGCACGGGCAGCGGCGTCAGGACGGAGCTCACGTGCGACCTCCGGGCAGAGGAAGGTCGACGTCGTCGGCTGCCTCGGCCGCGGGGGCATGCAGGCTGTCGGCGTGCCCGGCCGGCCGGTCCTCGGGTGCCAGGTCGTCGGGGTCGAGCTCGTCGGCGTCGGTGCCGGACCGCCGGGCCACCCTGCGGTCCTCCTCGTCGGTGCCGACGCCCTCGTCGGCGGCCAGCCGCCACGACCGGTGGATCATCGCCAGCACGAAGGCCGCGACCCCGAAGGTGATGACGATGGCCGTCAGGATGAGCGCCTGGGGCAGCGGATCGCTCATCTCCTCCGGCTCGGCGTACCCGAGGATGGGGGCCATGCCGCTGGGCCCACCGGTCGAGAGCAGCAGCAGGTTGGTGGCGTTGCCGAGCAGGAGGAAGCCCAGCAGCACGCGGGTGAGGCTGCGGTCGAGCAGCAGGTAGACCCCCGCGGTGTAGAGCCCGCCGATGATCACCGGGAGCACGACGGTCGGCGTCATCGGACGATCACCTCTCCGGGGGCGGCCTCGATCGGGTCCTGCTCGTCGTCCTGGCGGTCCAGCTCGGCGCCGAGGCTCCGCAGCACGTCCAGGACGAGGCCGACGACGATCAGGTAGACCCCCATGTCGAAGAAGAGCGAGGTCACCAGCTTGACGTCGCCGAGCACCGGCAGCGTCGTCTCCAGGATCGCGGTCTGCAGCACCTCGCCTCCGAGCAGCAGGCCGCCCACGCCGGTGCCGCCGGCGAACAGCAGACCGGCACCCAGCAGCAGGCCCGGGTCCACCGGCGCGGCCTCGCCCAGCTCGTACCGCCCACCGGCGAGGTAGCGCAGCACCAGCGCGAGCCCGGCGACCAGCCC
>DASPIH010000388.1:0-9090 GCA_035629195.1 Blastococcus sp.
CGGGGTCGACGACGACGTGTGGGTGGTCGCCGGGGACGCCGTGGAGCTCGTGCAGTCCGCCCGCGGCGGCGAGGTGGCCGGCTGCGGAGCCGCCGTGCTCGACCCGGCCCGGCGGGCCGGCGGGCGACGCCAACTGGACCCGGACCGGTGGTCGCCCCCGTGGCCGACGGTGGCGCTGCTCCTGGACCGCGTGCCGACCTCGGTGGTGAAGGTGGCCCCGGGGCTCGACCACGACCGGGTGCCCGCGGGCGTCGAGGCGGAATGGGTCTCCGTGGGCGGCTCGATCGTGGAGGCGCTGCTGTGGGGGCCGGCGGTGACCAGCACGTGGCGGCGGGCCACCGTCGTCCGCGGTGGCGAGGTGCACGAGCTGACCGCCGACGCCGATCCCGGCCCGGCGCCCACGGGACCGGTGCGCGCCTGGCTGCACGAGCCGGACCCGGCCGTGATCCGCTCGGGCCTGGTGTCCCTCGTCGCGGCGCAGCTGGGCGGCACGCTGGTCGACCCGACGATCGCCTACCTGACCTCCGACGCCCGGGCCGAGAGCCCGTGGGTGAGCTCCTACCGGGTGGACGAGGTGCTGCCGTTCAACCTGAAGAAGCTCAAGGCTCTCCTGCGCGAGCGCGGGATCGGGCGGGTCACGGTCAAGAAGCGCGGATCGGCCATCGAGCCGGAGACCCTCGCCCGGCAGCTGCGCGGCGGCGGCAGCGGCACGGCGACCGTCGTCGTCACCCGTGTCGCCGGTCAGCCGACCGCACTGCTCTGCGACGTCAGCGGCTGACAAAGGACTCCGTCCTCCTCACCCCTCGCGGGCTCGGGGCGAGCCTCTGGACGGGGCCATCCCCGATCGTCTCTCAGCGGCTCACCGTCTCGATGGGGAGCGAGCTGTCGGCGCCGAGGTCGGGAGCCGACGGCGCGACGCCCGCGGCGACCAGCCGCGAGCCGAGCGCGGCCACCATCGCGCCGTTGTCGGTGCACAGCCGGGGGCTGGGCACCCGCAGCACGATGCCGGCCGTCGCGCACCGCTCCTCGGCCAGCGCGCGCAACCGCGAGTTGGCCGCCACTCCACCGCCGAGCACCAGGTGGTCGACGCCGTGGTCGCGGCACGCGCGCACCGCCTTGGCCGTGAGCACGTCGGCGACCGCCTCCTGGAACGACGCAGCGACGTCGGCCACGGGCACCGCCTCCCCCGCGCGCTGCCGGGCCTCGATCCAGCGGGCGACGGCCGTCTTCAGCCCGGAGAAGGAGAAGTCGTACTCCGGATCGCGGGGACCGGTGAGCCCGCGCGGGAAGGAGATGGCGCGCGGGTCGCCCGTCCGGGCCGCCCGGTCGATCGGCGGCCCGCCGGGGAAGGGCAGCCCGAGCACGCGTGCGACCTTGTCGAACGCCTCCCCCGCCGCGTCGTCGATCGTCCGGCCGAGCGGCCGCACCTCCTGCGCGAGGTCGGGCACCAGCAGCAGCGAGCTGTGCCCACCGGAGACGAGCATCGCGATGGAGGGCTCGGCGAGCGGACCGTGCTGCAGCTCGTCGACGGCGACGTGCGCGGCGAGGTGGTTGACCCCGTACAGCGGCTTGTCCAGGGCGAGGGCGTAGGCCTTCGCCGCCGCGACGCCCACCAGCAGCGCGCCGGTCAGCCCCGGCCCCGAGGTGACCGCCACGGCGTCGACGTCCGACGCGCTGATCCTGGCCTCGGCCAGCGCCCGGTGCACCGTGGGGACCATCGCCTCCAGGTGCGCCCGCGAGGCGATCTCGGGGACGACGCCGCCGAACCGCTCGTGCTCGGCCATCGAGGTGGCCAGGGCGTCGGCGAGCAGGGTGCGCCCGCGGACGATCCCGACCCCGGTCTCGTCGCACGAGGTCTCGAACCCGATCACCAGCGGCTCGCTCACGGTGTCCCCCTGCCATCCGTCGCTCCCGCGGGGCGATCCGCTCCTCGCTCGTTCCTCGCTGCGATGCTCACGCCCCTGTCCGCTCCCCTGCATCCGTCGCTCCCGCGGGGCGCTTCCGCTCCATGACCACCGCATCGGCTCCGCTCGGTTGGTAGTAGCCCCTCCGCCGGCCGATCTCGGCGAAGCCGCGACGCCGGTACAGCTCCTGCGCCAGCTGGTTGTCCGCCCGTACCTCCAGCAGCACCACGGGGCTGCGCCGCCGGTCGGCCTCGGCCAGCAGCGCGTCCAGCATCAGCGCCCCGACGCCCTGCCCCTGCCGGGCCCGCGTCACGCCGATCGTCGCCACGTGCGCCTCGTCGTCGTAGGCGATCAGACCGGCGTACCCGACCACCGCGCCGTCGTCGTCGGCCACGAGGTAGTGCCGCGTGGCCGTCCGCGCCAGCTCGTCGCGGTACATCGACGGGGTCCAGGTGTCGGGGGCGAACAGCTCCTCCTCCAGCACCATCACCGCGGGCAGGTCCGCGAGCGTCATCGGCCGCAGCCGGATCACCGCGTCACGGCCTTGATCGACGTGGGCGGCACGGCGTCGGGCCGGCGCAGGTACAGCGGGACCAGCGGAGCGCGCGCGCCCGGGTCCGCGAGCTGCGGCGAGGCGGCGCGCAGCAGTCCCTCGGTCGTCACGTCGGCGGGCACGACGTCGGCAGCCAGGCGTCCGGCGAAGGCGGGGTCCCCGGTGAACGGGCCGGGAGCGCGCAGCTCCTCCGGCCGGACGACGGCGGGGCCCTGCGTCCGGGTGCCGTCGGCGGCGTAGGTGGCCCAGTAGACCTCCTTGCGCCGGGCGTCGGTGACGACGGTGCGCGCCCCGGCACCGACGGCGTCCAGCGAGCAGACCCCCACGACCGGCAGCCCGCGGGCATCGGCGATCGCCGCAGCCGTGACCACACCGACCCGCAGGCCGGTGAACGGCCCCGGGCCCAGACCGGTCACGACCACCTCGACGTCGGCGAGGGTCGCCCCGGCGTCGGCCAGTGCTCCCTGGACGGCCGGGGTCAGGAGCTCCGCATGCCGGGTGCCGGAGGGAACGGCGCGCTCCGCGAGCACCTCGATCCGGCCGCCGGAGGTCCAGCGCGCCAGCCCCGCGACGAGCGTCGGGGTGGCGGTGTCGAGGGCGAGGACCAGCACGACCGATCAGCCTAGGCGAGCGCCGGCCGCCACCTCGGCGACGATCTCCGACCCGCCGTCGGCCGCCGCGGGAGGAAGGTGTCCACGGTCCCCTGCCGGCCGCCCGGGAAGCGGGCAGCGAGAATGCCCGTCGTCGCCGGCGACCGCCCGGGGGGATCGGGAGGAACGGCCGATGAGCGCAGAGCGGGCCGGTGGTGATCTGCTGAGCCAGCTGCTGCGGTTCGGAGCCGTCGGGGCGTTCAGCGCCCTGGTCGACCTCGGCGTGTACACCCTCGGCCTGCACCTCGGTCTGGTCACGTACGCGGCGCGGGCGCTGAGCTTCGCCGCCGGCACCACCACCGCCTACGCGCTCAACCGCCGCTGGACCTTCGGTGCTCCCGGCGGTGCGCGACGGGCCAGCGGCTTCGCCCTGCTCTACGGCACGACCTTCGGAGTGATCCTGGCGGTCAACGCCCTCGCCCTCGCCGTGCTGCCCGACAGCTCCTGGCGGGTGACGCTCGCGTGGGCGCTCTCCCAGGGCCTGGGCACGGTGGTGAACTTCGTGATGCTGCGCCTGGTCGTCTTCCGGACCTGACGCCGCTCACCCCAGCCGCTGCTCCCAGCCGGTTCCGTGCGGCACCAGCACGACCGTGCGGACGTCGTCCTCGCCCCGGTCCAGCCGGACCTCCAGGTGCTCGTCGGCGAGCTGCTCGACCATGCCCTGCCCCCACTCGACCACGGTGACGGAGGACGCGACCGTCACATCGAGGTCCAGGTCGTCGACGTCGGCGTGCCCGCCCAGCCGGTAGGCGTCGACGTGCACCAGCGGGATGCGGCCGTCCCGGTGCACGCGGGCGATCACGAACGTCGGTGAGGTGACCGGCTCGCGCACCCCGAGACCGGTGCCGATCCCCTGCGTCAGAGCGGTCTTGCCGGCACCCAGCGGGCCGACCAGCACGAGGAGGTCCCCGGGCCGGGCGAGGGCGGCCAGCTCGCGACCCAGGGCGTGGGTGTCGGCGAGCGTGGGCAGCACGTGCTCGCGCTTCACGGCGAGCTCCGCAGGAACTGCGCGACGGCGGTGAGGTCGGCGAGCAGCCCGGCGCGCGGAGCGCCACGGGGGCCGAACCGGATCGCCGCCGACGGGTGGTAGGTGGCCCACACCGCCCGGCCGTCCACGTCGTGCGGCCGGCCGCGGACGGTGGCCAGGACCGTTCGGGGACCGAGGAACCACTTCGCCGAGGAGAGGCCGAGCGCCACGACGACGGGCACCTCCAGGAGCTCCAGCTGGCGGCGCAGCCACCCGCTGCAGCGGGCCACCTCGGCGGCCTTGGGCGTGCGGTTGCCCGGCGGGCGGCACTTCACCACGTTGAGGACGGCGGCCCGACCGCGGTCCAGTCCCGCCTCGCCGAGGAGCAGGTCCAGCAGCTCCCCGGACCGGCCGACGAACGGCCGGCCGGTCTGGTCCTCCGTCGCCCCGGGAGCCTCACCGACCAGTGCGAACAGGGGTCGCCTCCCGGACGGCTGGTCACCCACCACCACGGTGCGGCGCGTGGCCGCCAGCTCGGGGCAGGCCAGGCACCCGCTCGCGGACCGGGCCAGGGCCTCCCAGTCCGGAGCCGCCGCAGCCGTCCGCGCCACCTCTGCGGCGGCGGCGTCGAGCCGGGGCGGTCGGGGAGCGGCCACCCGCGCACCCTAACCGCGCGGTCGCCGGCCCTCCCGCGGCAGCCTCTCCGGAGGACCGTGCGCAGCACGCGACGGGGGTTCCCAACCGGCCGTCAGCCCCCGGTCCGGGAGGTCCGCGCAGCGACGACCTGCCGCAGCAGGTCGGTCAGTGCCCGGCTGACCTCGTCGGGCGCCTCCAGCGTCACCATGTGCCCGGCGCCCGGGACGACGACGTACCGCACGGACCCGCCGTCCTGACCACCGAGGCCCTCCACGAGCAGGTCGCTGTGCTCCTTGGGGATCATCTTGTCCCGGTCCCCGGTGAGCACCAGCGTGGGCACCGCCCGCAACGGCTGGAGCGAGCCGGTCTCGTCCAGGCCGGCCAGGGCGGGGTAGAACTCCGCGATCACGTCGACGGGTGTGCCGGCGATCATGGCGTCGACGTAGCGGCCCAGCACCGGGTCGACGTCGGCGGAGCCGAAGGACAGCGCTCGCGTCGCCACCGACACCAGCTCCGCAGCCACCCGCCGGGTGCGCTCGGCGAACGCCGGCCGGTGGCGCATCGTCCAGGCCGCCACGGGCAGCACGGCGGCGCGCACCCGGGTGAGCATCTCGGGCAGACCGAAGGTCAGCTCGGCGAGGTTGCCGCTCGACGTCGCGACCAGGGCGGCGCCGGCGACCCGGCCGCCGAACAGGTCCGGCCGCAGCGCCGCCAACCCCATGACGGTCATCCCGCCCATCGAGTGGCCGACGAGCACCACCGGTCCATGCGGCGCCCGGCTGTCGAGCACCGCCAGCAGGTCGCGGGCGAGCTGGTCGATGGTGGAGTGCTCCGGAGCCCCGCGGCCGGAGGCGCCGTGCCCTCGCTGGTCGTAGAACACCAACCGCGCGTCCGGGCGGTGCCCGTTGCCCGTCGCCAGCTCCGCGGCCAGCGTGCGCCGCTGGAAGGCCCACGAGGCCATCGACAACGAGTACCCGTGCACGAAGATCACGGTCAGGGGCGCATCGAGCGGCCCGATCTCCTCCACGGCGAGCAGCACGCCGTCGTCGGCCCGCACGAGCGTGCTGCGGTCGGCGGGACGTGACTCGATGCCGAGTGGGTCGACCTGCCGCAGCTGCCCTGCGGTCAGGCTCTCCGGCAGTTCCGCGGCCGGGCCGAGCTCGGCTGCGCGCACCCGGCGCGTGGCGATGCGGCTGACCGCGACGCCGACGGCGGTGCCTGCGGCCGCCAGCCCCAGCAGACCGCCGATGAGGCCCGCTGCATGCGCCTTCGGGTGCTTGCGGGCGGGCTTCGCGTCGCGCGCCATCACACCGCCCCCGCGGATCCGACGTAGCGGCGGGAGAACCGGCCGCCGATCCGGGTGACCAGCTCGTAGTGGATGGTGCCGGTGGCGTCGGCCCACTGCTGGGCGGTGGGCTCGCCCCGCTCACCCGGCCCCCAGAGCACCACCTCGTCCCCGGCCGCGACCGGCGCGTTCCCCACGTCGACCACGAACTGGTCCATGCACACCCGGCCGGCGATCGTGCGCTGGGCTCCGGCGGCCAGGACCGGGGCGGAGTTGCCTCCCGCGCGCGGAACGCCGTCGGCGTAACCGACCGGCACCAGCGCCAGCGTCGTCTCGGCCGGGGTGGTGTAGGTGTGGCCGTAGGAGACGCCGGCCCCGGCCGGCACACGCTTGGTCAGGGCGACCCGGGCCCGCACGGTCATCGCCGGGCGCAGCCCGTGGTCGGCGGCGTTCCCGCCGAGCGGGTCGAGCCCGTACACGGCGATGCCGGGGCGCACCATGTCGAACCACGTGCCCGGCAGCGCGACCGTGGCCGCGGAGTTGGCCAGGTGCCGCCGCGCGTCGGTCAGACCGGCCCCGCGGGCGATGCCGACGGCCTCCTCGAACACCCGAACCTGGGCGGCGATCGTGGGATGGGTCGGCGCATCGGCGTAGGCCAGGTGGCTCCACAGTCCGACGACGCGCACGTCGCCGTCGGCCTGGGCGCGGGCGGCCGCGGCCACCAGGCCCGGCCAGTCGGCCATGGTGGCGCCCTCACGGGCGAGACCGGTGTCGGCGAAGAGGTGCACCCGCGCGGGACGGCCTGCCTCCCGGGCGGCGGTGACCACCTCGGCCAGCCCCCAGCCGGCGTTGACCGACACCTCGACGTCGGCGGCCAGCGCAGCCGGGACATCGGCACCGGGGCCGTTCAGCCAGGCCAGCACCGGAGCGGTGACGCCTGCGGCGCGCAGCGCGAGCGCCTCGGCCACGACAGCGACCCCCAGCTGGTCGGCGCCGCCCGCCAGGGCCGCGCGCGCGGCCGGCACCAGACCGTGGCCGTAGCCGTCGGCCTTCACCACCGCCATGAGCGGCCGGCCGACCCGTTCGCGCAGCACCGCCGTGTTCGCCGCGATCGCGTCGAGGTCGACCACCACCTCGGCACCGGTCCCGTTCGTCACGCCCACGAGTCTGGCAGGCCGGCGGGACCGGGCCCGCGCACCAGGCCGATGGTCTCGGGCAGGTGCCGCACGAGGTCGCCGGCGACGATCGGCCCGCCCGCGGCGGCCACCTGCCCGGCCCGGCCGTGCACGTGCGCCGCGACGGCGGCCGCCTCGACCGGCGGCAGGCCGGCGGCCAGCAGCGCGCCGGCGATGCCGGAGAGCACGTCACCGGTACCGGCGGTGGCCAGCCACGGGGTGCCCGTCGCGTTGACGAAGGCCGTGCCGACGGAGTCGGCGACGACCGTGGCCTCCCCCTTGAGCAGCACCACCGCGCCGAGGTCCGCGGCCAGCCGGCGGGCGGCACCGATGCGGTCGGGCCCCACCGTGCCGCCGCCCGCCGGTGCGAAGCGGGCGAACTCGCGGTCGTGCGGCGTGAGCACGGTGGGCGCGGACCGGCCGCGGACCAGCTCCGGCTCGCGGGCGAGCAGGGTCAGCGCGTCGGCGTCGACGAGCACCGGCAGATCGGTGGCCAGGACCTCGGCCAGCACCGCGCGGGCGTCGTCGTCGGTTCCCATGCCGGGCCCCACGACCCAGGCCTGGACCCGACCGGCCAGCGACGGCCGCCCGTCGGTGACGATCGCCTCCGGCCAGGCGGCCCGGACGCCCTCGGCCGCCGTCCCGGCGTACCGGACCAGGCCCGGGCGGGTGCGCAGCGCGGCGCCGGTGCACAGCACGCCGGCACCGGGATAGGTGGCCGACCCGGCGACCACGCCGACGACGCCCTGGGAGTACTTGTCGTCACCGACATCGGGCACGGGCAGCCGCGCCGCTGCGTCGGCGTCGGTGAGCTGTGCCGCCGACGGCCGCGGGAGGTGGTCCTCCAGGCCGATCGGCACGACGTGCAGTTCGCCGGTGTGGGCACGCCCCTCCCCGACCACCAGACCCGGCTTGACCGCTCCGAAGGTGACGGTGTGCGTGGCGGGAAAGGCGGTGCCCTCGACGGCCCCGGTGTCGGCGTCGACCCCGCTCGGCACATCGACGGCCACCATCAGCGCCGGGCCGGCCGCCGCCCGCGTGACCAGCGCCGCGGCCTCGGGACGCAGCCCGCCCGAGCCGCCCAGCCCCACGATGCCGTCGAGCACGAGGTCGGCCCGGTCGAGGACCGCACCGGCGGCGGCAGCAGGCAGCGTGCGGCCACCCGAGCGGAGGAACGCGGCCAAGCCGCCGGGGTGCGCACGGTCCGGCGCCAGCAGGACGGCCGTGACCTGCGCTCCGCGACGGCCGAGGTGGGCGCCCGCGAACAGGGCGTCCCCACCGTTGTTCCCGGCTCCCACCAGCAGCGTGACGCGGGCGCCGTGGCCGCGGCCGAGCAGCCGCAGGCACACGGTGGCCAACCCGGTCGCCGCGCGCTGCATGAGCGCGCCGTCCGGGAGCGCCGCCAGCAGCGGCGCCTCGGCGGCACGGATCTCCGCCGCGGTGAACAGGCCGATCACGTCCGCTCCTCGCCGGCGCTCGTCCGAGCCGCGATCGGTCGCGGTGCTGCGCCCCTGCACGACCTCGCCGGCCCGGTCATGTGCCCTCCCGGGCGAGCCCCTCGGCGACGACGACGGCCGAGGCGATGCCGCCGTCGTGGCTGAGCGACACGTGCCAGGAGGCGACCCCGAGCTGGGCGGCCCGGCCGGCGACCGAGCCCCGCACCTCCAGGTGCGGCCGGCCGTGCTCGCCGACGGTCACCTCGGCGTCGTGCCAGTGCAGGTCCCCGGGAGCGCCGAGCGCCTTGACCAGCGCCTCCTTGGCGGCGAACCGTGCGGCCAGCGACTCGCCCGTGCGCGGGTTGCCCGAGGGCGTGCGCTGCTCCTCGGGGGTGAACAGGCGATCCCGCAGCCCCGGCGTGCGCCGCAGCGACTCCGCGAAGCGCTCGATCGGCACGACATCGATCCCGACCCCGATGATCAC
>DASPIH010000389.1:0-3917 GCA_035629195.1 Blastococcus sp.
GGTGCCGGGCTCGCCGTCGACGCAGTGCCGGCCCTCCGCCCCGTCGAGCTCGCGGCCGAAGTCGATGCCGCTCGGGCGGTGCAGCTCCTGGAAGAACACGATCGGCACACCGGCGGCGCGGGCCGCGGCGACCAGCCGCTCGGCGCGCTGCACGCGGCCCTCGAAGCCGGGCATGAACGTCATGCCGGCGACGTCGGGCGGCATCGCGCCGGCCTGCTGGATGTCGACGACGACCAGCACCGGCCGGCCGACGAGAAGGGGTTGCTGCACGGGAACTCCTCGGGGTGGGTGGATCAGGACGAGCGGTGGGTGCGGGCGGCGCCGGTGCCGGCCGATCGGGGGTCGACGTAGTCGGGCGCGGTGAGGCCGATGCGGCGCATCGCCATACCGGTCATGGCCTCGCGGACCGCGCGGTGGGCCAGCAGCGCGGTGATCCCCGCGGTGCCGTCGTAGGGAGGGCTCACCTCGACGACGTCCATGCCGACGATGCCGACCTCGGCGGCCAGCCGGCGCACGGTCCGCAGGATCTCCGCGCTGGTCAGCCCGCCCGGCTCGGGGGTGCCGGTGCCCGGCGCGTAGGCGGGGTCGCAGACGTCGACGTCGAGGGAGATGTAGAGGTGGTCGGCCTGGTCCAGCGCTTGGTCGATGGCCCGCTCGAGCACGGTGTCGAAGCCGTCCCGGCGGATCTCGGCCATGAAGTGGGTGCGGAGCTGGTGCTCCTCCATCCAGTCGAGGATCGGCTGGTCGGGCCAGTAGCCGCGCAGGCCCACCTGCACGAAGTTCTTGCCCGGGACGGCACCGCTCTCGATGAGCTTGCGCATCGGGGTGCCGTGGCTGGCCAGCGAGCCCGGGGAGTCCGGCGCGGTGTCGGCGTGCGCGTCGAAGTGGATGATGCCGACCTTGCCGTGGCCGTAGGCGTCGGCCACCGCCGTCGCGCAGGGCCAGGTGATGGCGTGGTCGCCGCCCAGGATGATCGGTGTGACCCCGGCGTCGACGACGCCGCCCACGAACTCCCGGACGAGGTCGAAGGTGCCCAGGGTGTTGCCGACCAGCACCTCGGCGTCGCCGTAGTCGCAGGCCCGCAGGTGCTCGAGCGGGTCCACCCGCACGTCGAGGTGCGGCAGGCTCAGCCCGTAGCCCCCGATGTAGTCGGCGGAGCGGATCGCCATCGGGCCGAGCTGGGTGCCGGCCCGGCCCACGACCGTGCCGTCCCAGGGGACGCCGAGCACGGCGACGTCCATCTCGCCGGCGGTGAGGTCCTCGGGCGTGAGGCAGACCGGCAGCTTCATGAACGTCTGGATGCCGGCCCAGCCGCGCTCACCCCGGGGCCGGTTGACCTGCACCGGTCCGGGCGTGCGCGGGGGGAGCTGCCAGTGCGGGAACTCGTCGGCGCCCTTCAGGGCATGGCTGTGGGAGTGCTCGTGGGAGTGGTCGTGCGACACGGGAGGGTCAGGCCTCGATCCGGGGGTCGGCGGCGGCCTGCAGCAGGTCCACCACGGTGTTGATCAGGACGTAGGCGACGCCGAGCACGAGCATCACGCCGGCGATGGCGGTGAAGTCGTCGACGGGGATGCTCTGCGCCGTGTACTGGCCCAGGCCGGGCCAGGAGAAGATGAGCTCGACGACGAGGACGCCGGCGAACATGAGCCCCACCTGCAGACCCGTCATGGACAGCGCGGGGCCGACGGAGTTGCGGAGCACGTGCTTGCGCATCACCTGGAAGTCGGTGAGCCCCTTGGCGCGGGCGGTCCGGGTGTAGTCGGTGCGCAGCGTCGAGACGAGGCTGGAGTGCAGCACCCGGCCGATCGCGACGGCGGGCCCGACGGCGATCGCCAGCGCCGGCAGCAGCAGGTGCAGGAGCGCGTCGCCGAGCACGTCGAGCCGGGCGTTGAGGAGAGCGTCGACGGTGAGCAGGCCGGTGGGTCCGCTCGGCGCGTCGTCGATGCTGGTCCGCCCGGTCGCCGGGAGCCAGCCCAGCGTCTTGTAGAAGACGATGATCCCGCCGAGGGCCAGCAGGAACGACGGCATCGCCGCGCCGGTCATGAGCACCGCGCGGAACAGCCGGGCGCCGGGCCAGCGCAGCGTCGTCGCCACGGCGAAGACGACGCCGAGGGCCACGGCGAACAGCAACCCGTACAGGGCCAGCTCGAGCGTGGCCGGCAGGAAGGCGCCGATGTCCTCGCTCACCGCGCGCCGGGTGCGGTAGGAGTCGCCGAGGTCGCCCTGCACCAGGTTGCCGACGTACCGGAAGTACTGGGCCGCGAGCGGGTCGTCGAGGCCCAGTTCGGCGCGCTTCTCGGCGACGAGCTCCTGGGAGGCGTTGGCGCCGAGCATGGTGCGCACCGGATCGCTGCTGGACAGCTGCTGCAGCCCGAACAGGACCGCGGTGAGCGCGAGCAGGATCAGCACGACGGCGGCGAGCCGCTTGGCGAGGAGAACGAGCACGGGAGGTCCTCTCAGCGACGGGACAGGAGGTTGCGGATGCCGTCGCCGGCGACGTTCGCGGCGAGCGCGAGCACGGCGACGGCGAGGGCGGGCATCACCGGGATCCACCAGTCCTGCAGCAGGTAGCTGAGGTTGCGGGCGGCGTCGGCCCCCAGCTCCGGCGCGGGCGCCGCCTGGCCGAGCCCGAGGAAGGACAGCCCGGCGAGGGTGAGGACGAGGATCCCGAGGTCCTGGCTGGCGGTGACGACGGCGGCCGGCACCGCTCCGGGCAGGAGGTGGCGCAGGGCGATGCGCACCGATCCGGCACCGGCCAGCCGGGCCGCCTCCACGTGCGGCCGCACGGCCAGCGCGCGGATCTCGCCGCGGACGATGCGGGCGTAGAACGGCCACCAGACGATGGACACCGCGATCAGCGTGTTGACCAGGCCCTTGCCCATGGCGGCGACGACGGCGATCGCGACCACCGCGGCGGGCAGCGCGAGGAACCCGTCGGTGATCCGCATGAGCACGGTGTCGACCCAGCCGCCGCGGGTGCCGGCCACCAGCCCGATCAGCCCGCCGAGGAGCACGCCGAGCGCGACGACGGCCAGGGCGGCGAACCAGCTCGACCGCAGCCCGTGGAGGACCCGGCTGAGCACGTCGCGGCCCACGCTGTCGCTGCCGAGCAGGAAGCCGTCGGTCCCCGGCGGCGACGACGGCATGCCGACGACGTCGAGCGGGCCGTGCGGCGCGAGCACCGGTGCGGCCAGCGCGATGAGCGTGAGCACGCCCAGCAGCGAGGCCGCGGCCAGGTCGCCCCGGTGCCCCCGGGACCTGCTCGCCCGGCGCGCTCGCGTCGGCGGATCGGAGACGACCATCTCGGACACGGCCACGTCAGATCTCCTTCTGGCGGATGCAGGCGACCCGGCGCGAGTCGGCGTCCAGCAGCAGCTCGGTGCCGAACCGCAGCCGCTCCAGCGGGACGAAGAGCTTCGGATCGGCGCACTCGTCGATCGCGAACGGGCAGCGGGGGTGGTACTCGCAGCCGTCCGGCGGGGACAGCGGCGAGGCCGGATCGCCCTTGAGCGCGGGCGGGGCGACGCCGAAGTCGGGAACGGCGGCCAGCAGCGACTTGGTGTACGGGTGCTTGGGCGACCGGATGACCTCGTCGGCCTCGCCGATCTCGACGATGCGGCCCAGGTACATGACCGCGATCCGGTCGGAGACGACCCGGGCGACCGAGAGGTCGTGGGTGACGAAGACGACCGCCATGCCCAGCGACCGGCGCAGCTCCTGGATGAGGTTGAGCACCGTGGCCGCGAGCGAGACGTCCAGGGCGCTGGTCGGCTCGTCGCACAGCAGCACCTCCGGCGGCACGACCGTGGCCCGGGCCAGCGCGACCCGCTGGCGCTGGCCGGGGAGCCGGACTTCCTGGTGTGCGACGAGGCGATCGCGTCCCTGGACGTCAGCGTCCAGGCCCAGGTGCTCAACCT
>DASPIH010000390.1:0-5790 GCA_035629195.1 Blastococcus sp.
CAGCAGGCTCCGGCCCCCCCGGCGATGACGGCGGCCCAGCCGCCCGCCGACGCCGCGCCGACGCCGACCCGGCAGGGAACGGGGAGCGGCATCACCGTGCCGCCGTTGCCGCCCATCTCCGGCCCGGTCGCCAACGGTCGCCGGCCGCTGTCGAACGAGGACTTCGAGGAAGAGCTGGACATCCCGGAGTTCCTGCGCCAGTAGGAAGGACGTCCGTGCTCCCTCCTGCTCGCGAGCTCGCGGCGGGCCCCTGCACCGGGGCCACGCCGTGAGCCCACAGCCGGCCGCCTCCTCGGCGGTGCGACCCCGCAGGGTCGTCACCGACCGGCGGGGCGGCCGGTCGGCACCCCCGTACGACTCCTTCAACCTGGGCGACCACGTCGGTGACGACCCGGTCGCCGTCGCCGCCAACCGTGCCCGCGCGGCGCGCGAGCTCGGGGTGCGGGAGGACCGCCTGGTCTGGATGGAGCAGGTGCACGGCTCGGGTGTCACGGTCGTCGACGGTCCGCAGGACGGGCCGGTGCCCGCCACCGACGCCCTCGTGACCGCGACCCCCGGGCTGGTGCTGGCCGTCCTGGCCGCCGACTGCGTGCCCGTGCTGCTCGCCGATTCCGAGACCGGCGTCGTCGCCGCCGTGCACGCCGGGCGGGAAGGGGTGCGGCGGGGCGTCGTGCCCGCCGCGCTGTCGGCCATGGCGAGCCTCGGTGCCCGTGCCCGCCACGTGACCGCGCTGCTGGGCCCGGCGGTGTGCGGGGAGTGCTACGAGGTGCCCCGGCCCATGCAGGACGAGGTCGCCGCCGTCGCCCCGGCTGCTGCCACGCGGACCCGCGCCGGAACGCCGGGCCTGGACCTGCGGGCCGGGGTGGCGGAGATCCTGCGTCGTGCGGGCATCCCGGAGGTGGTCCAGGACCCGCGGTGCACGGTGGAGGACCGTTCGCTGTTCTCCCACCGCCGCGACGGCGTCACCGGTCGCCAGGCCGGTCTGGTGTGGCTTGAGCCAGGTCCTCCCTGACCCGCCAGGGAGGCCGTGATGCGGGCAGATGATCCCGGCATGGCCGGTCTCGCGGAGAACCTGAGAGCCGTCCGCGCCCGGATCGCCGCCGCCGCGCGGGCGGCCGGGCGCGATCCGGCGGAGATCGGGCTGCTCGCCGTCAGCAAGACCTGGCCGGCCGACGACGTCCGTGTCCTCGCCGCCCTGGGCCAGCGCGACTTCGGCGAGAACCGCGTGCAGGAGCTGCTCGGCAAGGCGCGGGAGCTGGCGGGGGTCGACCTGCGCTGGCACGTCGTCGGCCAGCTGCAGCGGAACAAGGCGGCCGCCGTCGTCCGCACCGGCGCCGTCGTGCACTCGGTGGACCGTCCGTCCCTGGCCGCCACGCTCGACCGGGCGGGGCAGGAGGCCGGCCGGCCGGTCGAGGTGTACGTCCAGGTGGATCTCGGCGGCCCCGGAGGGCAGGCCGCGGCCCGGGGTGGTGCAGCGCCTGACGACGTGCCGGCCCTGGCCGACGCCGTGGCCGGTGCGGCGGGCCTGCGGCTGCTCGGCCTCATGGCTGTCGCCCCCCGTGATGCCGACCCCGCTCCGGCGTTCGCGCGCCTCGCGGCGCTGGCCGAGCGCGTCCGCGCCGACCACCCGGAGGCCGCCGGGCTCTCGGCGGGCATGAGCGCCGACCTCGAGGCGGCGGTCGCCGCGGGCGCCACGCTCGTGCGTGTCGGAACCGCCTTGTTCGGGGCGCGCCCCCTACCCTGCGGACAGTTCGAGGAACACCAGCCACGCCGGCCACAGCAGTCCCACGGGTCGCAGGCGATCACGCGCACCGGGGACGATGTGGCCGACGACATGCACACGCGACGCTGAGGACGCCAGCAGAGGGGAAGGTCCGATGGCTGGAGCCATGCGGAGGATGGGGATCTACCTGGGGCTCGTCGAGGACGACGACACCCGGGCCTACGGCCGGTACGACGCCCGGACGTCGGACGAGCTCGACCAGGACCGGCACTACGGCCGGTACGACGACGAGGGCTACGACGACGACTACGCCGATCCCGGCTACGCCGGCGAGGAGTACGCCCGCGGCGGGTACGCCGAGGAGGAGCCGGCGGCCGCGGAGAAGCCGCTGCGCGACCCGGAGCCGCTCTCGGTGCGCCGGGTCGCTCCCCGCCCGCTGGGCCTGGCGCCCGCGGGTGCGTCGTCGGTGTCCGCCGGCTCCCGCATCAGCAGCATGGGCAGCGGCTCGGGAGGTGTCGCCGGGCTCGCGGTGCGCGAACCGGTGGCCCAGCCGGAGCCCGAGCCGGCACCCGCTCCGGCGCCGGAGCCGGTGTCGAAGTCGTACCGGATCACCACGCTGCACCCGCGCACCTACAACGAGGCGCGCACCATCGGTGAGCGCTTCCGCGAGGGGCTGCCGGTGATCATGAACCTCAGCGAGATGGACGATGCCGACGCGAAGCGGCTCGTCGACTTCGCTGCGGGTCTGAGCTTCGGCCTTCGCGGTAGTATCGAGCGCGTCACGGCCAAGGTGTTCCTGCTCAGCCCGCAGGACGTCGCCGTCACCGCCGAGGACAAGGCGAAGATCCGCGAGGGCGGGTTCTCCGACGAGTCCTGATCGGTGGCGGAGTGGTGACACCGGTGGAGGCGGCACCCGAGGTGCCCTGAACGAACGAGGACTGTGGCTCTCTTCTGGCAGATCGTCTCGTCCGTGCTCCTCGTCTTCCTCGTGCTGCTCTTCGCGCGGTTCGTCGTCGACTGGGTCATGGTGCTGGCGCGCAGCTGGCGACCGACGGGCCTCGTCGCCGCCGGGCTCGAGGTCGTGTACTCCACCACCGACCCGCCGCTGAAAGCGGTGCGCAAGGTCATCCCCCCGCTGAATCTGGGATCCGTCCGTCTGGACCTCGGGTTTATGGTGCTGCTGATCGCCGTGGTGCTGCTCCGCAGCATCACGGCATCCCTGGCTGTCGCGTGATCGCTGATTCCCCCGGGACCAGGACCGCTCGACGGGCGTGGTCCGCCCCTGCCCGTCCGAATTCCTTGCTCCCGCCGTCCGACCCGAGGTGACCCCGATGCCACTGACTCCTGCCGACGTGCACAACGTCGTCTTCAAGAAGCCGCCCATCGGGAAGCGGGGCTACGACGAGGACGAGGTCGACGCCTTCCTCGACGTCGTCGAGGCCGAGCTCGCCCGCTTGATCGAGGAGAACAACGAACTGCGTGCCGGCGCCGGTCGCGCCGAGGAGCGGCGGGAGGTCGCGGCTCCGGCGCCCGCCGCCGCGCCGCCGACCGTCCAGGCCTCCCGGGAGGACGACAGCGCCCGCGCCTCCCGGATACTGGCGCTGGCCACCGAGACGGCCGACCGCTACGTCGGCGAGGCCAAGACGCAGTCCGAGCAGATGGTCAGCAGCGCCAGGACCAACAGCGAGCGCATGGTGTCCGAGGCTCGCGCCAAGAGCGAGCAGATGGTCACCGAGGCCAAGCACCGCGCGGACTCGATGATCGGCGACGCCCGTACCCGCGCGGAGGCGTTGGACCGCGAGGCCCGCGCCAAGGCCGCCGCCCTGGAGCAGGACGCCGAGCGGCGCCACAACGAGGTCATCAGCACCCTCGAGGAGAAGCGCGACAGCCTCGACCGGAAGATCGAGGAGCTCCGCACCTTCGAGCGGGAGTACCGGACCCGGCTGCGCTCGTACCTCGAGTCGCACCTGCGCGACCTGGACAGCCGTGGCTCGGCCGAGCCGGCTGCGGCCGGTCGGCAGAACCAGCACGCGGGCGCCTGAGAAAGGACCCCCTCCTCCCCACCCCTCGCACGCTCGGGGCGGGCCCCTGGAGGGGGCCAGTACAGGGCCATCGGAGTCCGCTCCGGTGGCCCTGTCGCGTGCTGGAACGGCCCCCGTGCAGGGTCCCGCCGCGAGCGCAGCGAGTGGTGGGGACAGCGGGGGCCCTTCTAGAGTCCAGCCGTGCTCGTGGCTGCCGCACTCCTCGTGCTGGTGGCCCTCGCGCTGTTCGTGGCCGGGCTCCTCACCGGTGTCCCCGCCCTGTACTGGGGATGCGTCGCTGCCAGCGTGGCATCCGGCGCCGTGCTGGTCGTCGTCCGCCGGCGGTTGTCCGCTCCGTCGGGCCGGTCGGCCGCGTCCGACGTCGCGACCGCCGTCCCGGTGGCCGGGGGCACGGACGATCCGCCGGTCGAGGACGTCGAGGTCCCCGATCTCCTGGTGGTGATCGACCTCCAGGACGAGGTGCTCGTCGTCGACGAGCGCCCGCGGTACCACGTGGCCGGTTGCGACTGGCTGGGCCGTCGCCCGACCATCCCGCTGCCTCTCGACGAGGCCCGCGCCGACGGGTTCACCCCGTGCCGCACGTGCCGCCCCGACCGCACGCTGGCGCAACGAGCCCGCGCCCGCCCGGGCGAACCGGCCCCCTGAGGGCCGCCGTCAGGCTCTGACGACCCAGAAGCGGGAGCCCTCCGGCCCCTCGACGCCCTCGCCGGCACCGGCCGTCCCGGCACGGAGCCGGACGGCGAGGACCTCACCGGCCAGCTGCTCGGAGTGCTCGTCCAGGGCCTGCGCCACCGTGCCCTCGGCCGTCCAGCTCAGCTCGATCCGGTCGCTGACCTCCAGGCCCGAGCTCTTGCGGGCCTCCTGCACCAGGCGGACCACCTCGCGCACCACTCCGGCACGCTCCAGCTCCGGCGTGAGCGTGAGGTCCAGTGCCACGGTCAGGCCGCCGGTGCTGGCCACGGTCCACCCCTCGCGCGGGGTCTCGGTGACGACGAGGTCGCCCTCCTCGAGAGCCACCGGGCTGCCGTCGACGTCGACCGAGGCGGTGCCGGCCCGGTAGGCGGTGACCAACGCGGGGGCGTCGGCCGCCGCGACGGCCTTGGCCACGGCCTGCACCTGCTTGCCCAGCCGACGGCCCACCGCGCGGAAGTCGACCTTCACGCTCACGTCGACGAGGTCCCCGCCGACGGCGGCGAGCTCGAGGACGTCGGTCACGTTGAGCTCGTCGGCCACCTCGGCGACCAGGTCGCGGGGAAGGGCCGACCAGCCCGGTGCCGCGACCACGGCGCGGGCCAGCGGCTGGCGGGTCCGCACCTTCGCCGACGTGCGGGCCGAGCGCCCCAGTTCCACCAGCCGGCGCACCAGTGCCATCTGCTCGACCAGCGCGTCGTCCAGCGCCGACTCGTCGACCGCCGGCCACGAGGCCAGGTGGACCGAGTCCGGGGCGTCCCCGAGGCCGGGCACGACGGCGCGGGCCCACACCTCGTCGGTGACGAACGGGGTGAAGGGGGCCATCAGCCGGGTCAGGCCGTCGAGCACCTCGTGCAGGGTGCCCAGGGCCGACGGGTCGCCGTCCCAGAAGCGACGCCGGGAGCGGCGCACGTACCAGTTGGACAGGTCGTCGACGAACTGGGCGAGGAGCCGGCCGGCACCCTGGGTGTCGAAGTCCTCCAGCGCCGCGGTGACGTCGCGGGTGACGGCGGCCAGCTCGGCCAGCGCCCAGCGGTCCAGCAGCGGCCGATCCTGGCGGGCCGGTGCCGGCGAGGTGGCCGGGTCCCAGCCGTTGGTCTCGGCGTACAGGGTGAAGAAGCTGGCCGTGTTCCAGTAGGTGAGCAGGACCTTGCGGACCACCTCCGACAGGGTCTCGTGGCCGACCCGGCGGGCCGACCACGGCGAGCCGCCGGCCAGCATGAACCAGCGGACGGCGTCGGCGCCGTGCCGGTCCATCAGCGGGATGGGCTCGAGGATGTTGCCCAGGTGCTTGCTCATCTTCCGGCCGTCCTCGGCCAGGATGTGGCCCAGGCA
>DASPIH010000391.1:0-3181 GCA_035629195.1 Blastococcus sp.
GCAGCACCAGGTCGACCGGGCCGGGGACGTGCACGAAATCGGTGACGTCACAGCGGACCAGGCGGAAGCCGGGGTGCTCCATCAGGTGCAGCACGTTGTCCGGGGAGCCGGTGAGGAAGTTGTCGAGGCAGACCACCTCGACGCCCCGCTCGAGCAGCTGCTCGCACAGGTGCGAGCCGAGGAACCCCGCGCCACCGGTGACGACCGCCCGCCGGATCGTGCGTGCCTCGCGGACCAGCCCGGCCACCATGGTTCCTCCTCGCCGCGCGCGCACCTCCGGCCCGCGTCGGGCTGCACCTACCCGGGCCGCCGCGGTGCACACTTCGGAGCCGAAGTGTTCGCACGCACCCGCGAGGGCCCCACTCCCGCCCCGGTGGCGGAAGGGCTCGACGCGGCCCTACTGCAGGTAGCTCTCCACCGTCGGCTCGGGGCGCGGCTCGGCCTCGTCGGGGTTCTCGTCGTACTGGCGCTTGGCGCGGCGCTGGCGGAGCAGGTCCCAGCACTGGTCGAGGTCGGCCTCCAGCTTGCTCATGCGGGCCCGCGTCTCGTCGGTGTGCTCGCTGCTGTCACGCAGCTTGTGCTCCTCGTCGACCAGCGAGTGGATGCGGTGGAGGATGTCGTTCTCGTCCATGCCCCGTCCCTGCCCGCCGTCGCGGGCATGAAACGACCGGCTCAGCCGTCGTCGGGGAGCCAGCCCTCGACGAACGCGGCCAGCCGACGGTGCACCGCTCCGCCGGAACGGCCGAGGGTGAGCAGGGCCGACCGGTCCAGGGGCACCCGCACGGTGCGCCGCCCCGCCGGGCGCCGGGCCACCGCGGAGCCGGCGGCGACGAGCTCGGGCCAGGGGCGGTCGAGCTGGGCGCGCACGCGTGCCAGGGCGGCGCCGGTCGGCGCGGCGTTGCCCTCGACCATCGCCGTCACGAAGGCCGGGTCGCTGCCGATCACGCGGGTGCCGTCGCGGAAGCTGCCCGCGGCGAGCGCCAGGGCGAGCGGTCCCGCGTCGGCGGCCGCGGCGGCCAGGGCGGCGGCCAGCAGGTGCGGGACGTGGCTGATCGCCGCGACGGCGTCGTCGTGCTCGGCGGCGGTCACCGGAACCACCTCCGCGCCCACCGCGAGGGCCACCTCGGCCACGCGCAGCCAGCGCGGCAGCTCGGTGCCGGGCTCCAGGCAGAGCGCCCAGCGGGCGCCGGCGAAGAGCGTCGGGTCGGTGGCCTCGTGGCCGGAGCGCTCCGTGCCGCACATCGGGTGCCCGCCGACGAAGCGGCCGCCGAAGGCGCCGGCCAGAGCCGCCACCACGGGCACCTTGACCGAGCCGAGGTCGGTGACGGTCGCGTCCGGGTGGACGTCGAGGCCGTCGAGCGCCGTCGCCATGGCCGGAAGGGGCACGGCGAGGACGACGACGCCGGAGAGCTCCCGCGTGATGCGCACTCCGCGCGCGGCCGCCGCGTCGCGGGCGGCCGGGTCGACGTCCCACCCGCTGACGTCGCGGCCGGCGACGGCCAGCGCGGCCGCCAGCGAGCCGCCCAGCTGGCCCAGCCCGACGACCCCGACCGGGGGAGCGGGCAGGGTGGGGACGGGGAACGACGGCACCCGGCCGGTGGAGGTGTCCCCGGGACCCGCGGCATCGGCCATGATCAGAGGCTATGACCTCCTCCCTGCGCGGTCGGCACACGCCATGACCCCCCGGTCGTTCCTGCTGAGCCCGGAGCTGGCGGACTACGTGCGCGCCGCTTCCGAAGCCGCCGACGACGTCGTCGCGGACCTGCTGCGCGAGACCGCGGAGCTGGCCGAGCGGGGCGAGGCCTCGCCGACGTACCAGATCGCGCCCGAGCAGGGCACGTTCATGCAGCTGCTCACCCGGGCCGTCGGCGCGCGCCGGGCGATCGAGATCGGCACGTTCACCGGGTACTCCGCGCTGTGCATCGCCCGCGGGTTGCCCGAGGACGGGTCTCTGGTCTGCCTGGACCGCAGCGCCGAGTGGACCGCCGTGGCCCGCCGCTACTGGGAGCGGGCCGGCGTGGCGGAGCGGATCGAGGTCCGCCTCGGCGAGGCCCTCCCGACGCTGCGGGAGCTCCCGGCCGAGGAGACGTTCGACCTGGCCTTCGTCGACGCGGACAAGACCGGGTACGCCGCGTACGTGGACGAGCTGCACGGCCGGATGACCGGCAACGGTGTGGTGCTGCTGGACAACACGCTCCGCGGCGGGGCGGTGCTCGACCCCCGGGACGAGGACGCGGTCGCGCTCGCGGAGCTGAACGCGGCGCTCGCCGCCGATCCCCGCTGGGAGACCGTGCTGCTGCCCGTGTCGGACGGCCTGACCATGCTGCGCAAGCGATGAGCGACGCCGGAAAGGGCCCGGCCAGCTTCGCCGTCCGGGCGAGTCGGGCCGGGGACCGGTGGCAGGTCGAGCTGCTGGCCGACGACGCCGGCGACGAGTTGCCGGTGCTGGAGCGGGCCCTGGGCGAGCCGGGAGCCGGCGGGTGGCCTCCGCCGGTGGTGCTCGTCGTCGACTCGCGGCTGTACTTCGTGGCGCTGCGGCACGGGCCGGGCGGGATGGTCCGGGCGCTGATCTCCGACGCCACGATGCTGGAGTGGGTGCTCGCCGCCGAGGTGGTCGAGCGCTACGGCATCGGCGTCGACACCGACGGGGCGTTCGACGACGACGAGACCGGGTGGCCGGGCGGGGACATGGACCTGTTCGCCGACGACGGCCTGCCCGCCGAGGAGCTGCGCCCGATCGTGACCGCTGACGACCTGTGGGCCGACGAGATGGTGGCCCGGATCGCGACGCGGCTCGGGTTCGCCGAGGAGCTGGCCGCGGCCGTGGGTTCGTGAGCAGCCGGACCGTTCCCGTGGTGGTCCCGGCGACGTCGCACTCTGCCCACCACGGTGGGCAGAGACCTACTGTCCGCGGGGACACATGACGGCCCCGCACCTCGATGCGGCCATGGGGCGGGCGCTGGAACTGGCCGCCGCAGCCGAGGAGTGGGGCGACACGCCGATCGGTGCTGTCGTCCTGGGGCCGGACGGAGCGGTGCTGGCCGGGGCCGCGAACGAGCGCGAGAAGCGCGGCGACCCGACGGCGCACGCGGAGGTCCTGGCGCTCCGTGCCGCTGCGGCCGTCCACGGCGACGGCTGGCGGCTGTCCGGGTGCACGCTCGTCGTCACCCTGGAGCCGTGC
>DASPIH010000392.1:0-3766 GCA_035629195.1 Blastococcus sp.
CGGTCTCCTCGGCGTCCACGGAGGGGGTGATGCCCACGGAGGCGGCGACCTCCAGGGAGCCGACGAGGTCCACCGGGCCGGCGATGTCCTCGGCGTCGGCGGTGTCCACGGAGGCGCCGTCGTCGGTGCTGGGCGTCTCGACGGTGTCGATGCCGCCGTCGGAGGTGACGATGTCGACGTCGGCGGCGTCGGCGGTGGCCGGGTCGGTGCTGTCGCCGTCGGTTGCCGCGCCGGAGCCGGCGTCGAGGACCGCGTCGACGGCCACGCCGGTCTGCTCGGTGAGGGAGAGCGTGGTGGCGCCGTCGTCGGTGCCGGGCGTCTCGACGGTGTCGATGCCGCCGTCGGAGGTGACGATGTCGACGTCGGCGGCGTCGGCGGTGGCCGGGTCGGTGCTGCCGCCGTCGGTCGCCGCGTCGGATGCCCGCAGCGCGGCATCGAGGGCACCGGCGTTGTCGGTGGCCGGCGCGTCGGTGGTCAGCGGGTCGGTGTCGGCCACCTCGGGCACGGCCTCGTCGATGGCCAGCTCGTCGAGCACCTCCTCGGTGAGCGGAGCCTCCTCGACGAGGGAGAGCACGGGGGCGGTGGCGTCGTCGGACGCCCGGTCGAAGGCGGAGTCACGGAACCCGGCGGTGGCCGAGGCATCGGCGTCGTCGTCGTCGAAGGTGGCCAGGCCCGGCTCGCCGTCCCCGCGCAGCCCGGTGAGCAGTTCGTCGCCCCGGGCCACCAGCCCGGCATAGGCCTGCTGCACCTTCATCGCGTGCTGCATCGCCATGCCGATCACGCGCACGGGCAGCCCCGGCAGCGTCTCGGGCAGCTTGCGGGCCTCGTCCAGCACGGTCGCCGCCAGACCGGCGGCGGCACGGACAATCTCGGGGATCTCTCGCGACATGCGCACAGCCTGCCCCACAATCCGCGGCGCGACACGCGATGTGCGCGGTTACACCCGAGAATGGGGCACCGGCGGCCCCTTCCGCCCCCGGTTCGCACGCTGCGCGAGCGGCCCGGGGTCGGGACGTCCGTCGCCTACCATGGGGTCATGGCTGATCAGCGCGGACGTGTCCTCCTGGCCGACCCCCGGGGGTACTGCGCCGGTGTGGACCGGGCGGTGGTTGCCGTCGAGCGGGCTCTGGAGATCCACGGGGCGCCGGTGTACGTGCGCAAGCAGATCGTCCACAACAAGCACGTGGTGGCCACGCTGGAGCGGCGCGGTGCCGTCTTCGTCGAGGAGACCGAAGAGGTGCCCGAGGGCTCGGTCGTCGTGTTCAGCGCCCACGGGGTGTCCCCAGCGGTGCACGAGCAGGCCGCCGCGCGACAGCTCCGGACCATCGACGCCACCTGTCCGCTGGTGACCAAGGTGCACCAGGAGGCCAAGCGGTTCGCCCGCGACGACTACGACATCCTGCTCATCGGCCACCGCGGGCACGAAGAGGTCGAGGGCACCGCCGGTGAGGCGCCGTCGCACATCCAGCTCGTCGATGGTCCCGACGACGTCGCCTCGGTCCAGGTGCGCGATCCCGAGAAGGTGGTCTGGCTGTCCCAGACGACGCTCTCGGTGGACGAGACGCTCACCACGGTCGACCAGCTGAAGAACCGGTTCCCGGGGCTGCAGTCCCCGCCCAGCGACGACATCTGCTACGCCACCCAGAACCGCCAGCAGGCCGTCAAGCAGATGGCCGGGGAGTGCGATCTGGTGCTCGTCGTCGGCTCGACGAACTCGTCGAACTCGGTGCGGCTGGTCGAGGTGGCGCTCGACGCGGGTGCGCGCGCCGGCTACCTGGTCGACTACGCCTCCGAGATCGACGAGGCGTGGCTCGAGGGCGTCTCCACCGTGGGCGTCACGAGTGGCGCCTCCGTGCCGGAGATTCTGGTCAGCGAGGTGCTGGACTGGCTCGCCGCCCGCGGTTACCCGGACGTGGAGACGGTGAAGGCGGCCGAGGAGCGCCTGGTCTTCGCGCTCCCGCACGAGCTGCGGGCCAAGCGCCGGACCCCGGACGCTTCGGCCGGCTGACGCGCCGAGCTGTCATCCGGAGCTCCGGTCCGTGGCCGCGGACCGGAGCTCCGCCGGGCGGTGGAGCTCAGCGGCGGCTGAGCAGCCGGACGCCGGAGAGCACGAGGGCGACGATGGTCGCGGCGACCATGGTCGGGAAGCCCCGCACCAGCACCGTCGCCATCGTGGCGGGGTTGAGGGAGGCCGAGGGCGCCAGACCGACGTTCACCGCGGCCACGAGGACGAACACCAGCGGCGGCGCGACGATCACGGTGAGCAGGTCACGGCGGCGGACCAGCAGAGTGGCCATCGCGGTGCTCGCGGCAAGGGCGAGCAGGGTGATCATGCCCAGGCCCATGCCGACGAAGGAGTCGACGGCGCAGCCGGCCAGCGTCAGCAGGAAGATGCCGGCCACGGCGAGAGCGCCGCGCAGTCTGCTGTTGCTGCCCGGGGAGACGGTGCGGGGACGGGCGGCCGCCGGGCGTTCCGCCGCGCGGTCGACCGGACGGGGCCGGCCGCTGACGGGAGACGGCGGGGCGGCCTGCTCGTAGCGGTCACGGACGTGCTCGCGCTCGGCTCCCCGCGGGTGGCCTCCGGCGCGTTCCGGAACGGGACGGCCCGGGGAGGAGCTGCGCATCGGACGGTCCGCACCGGCAGAGGGGCGAGCAGCGCGAGCGGGGTACGGGCGCTCCGGCCGCGCACCGCTCTGCCAGGAGCCCGCTGTGCTCGTGGCCATGGCGCATCTCCGTCCCGTTGCCGGCCCACCTGGTCGGTGAGCCATCGACGATCACGGTAGCGACAGGACCTGGCAGTCAGCCGCACCACCGCCCCGCGTCGTCGCCTTCCTGTGGGGGCGCAGAAACGCAGGGTGATCCCTGTGACACGCGGGGCGAACGAGCCTGCCGGAGCGGCTCCGTAGGCCTGGTCAGCCGGCGGTGCCGTCGCGTTCGTGATCCTGCTCGGCGACGTCAAAACGGGACGCCGGTCCGAACGGTCCGCCCGGGTCGGGGAGCTCGGCGGGACGCAGGGTGCGCACGGTCGCCTCCACCTGAGCGGGCTCGGGTACGGGGGACTCCGCGATGCCGAGGTCGTCGAACCTGCGGGCGGCCGTGAGGACGGACCGCTCGTAGGAGCCGACCGTCTCGTTGTAGCGGGTGAGCGTCGCGGAGAGCGCGGAGCCGAGCCGGGTCAGGTGCCCCGAGAGAGTGCTGAGGCGTGCGTGCAGCCGCCGGCCGACCTCGAGCACCTGGTCGGCGTCCCGGGCCAGTCGTTCCTGGCGCCACGAGTAGGCCACCGTGCGCAGCAGGGCGAGCAAGGTGCTGGGGGTGGCCAGCACGACGTCGCGCGAGAAGCCGTACTCCAGGAGGCCCGGCTCGGCCTCCAGCGCGGTGGTGAGGAACCCGTCGGACGGGACGAACAGGACGGTGAAGGGCGCGGCCGGGCGGAAGGCCGTCGGATACCGGCGGGCGGCCAGCGCGTCGATGTGGGTGCGCAACTGGCGGGCGTGCGCGACGATCCGCTCTGCGCGCACGGCCTGGTCCTCGGCCTGGACCGCCTCGATGTAGCCGGTGAACGGCACCTTCGCGTCGACGACGACCTGGCGGCCGTCGGCGAGGGTGACCACGAGGTCCGGGCGGACACCGGCGCCGTCGTCGTTGGTGCCCGAGGGCTGCTCGACGAAGTCGCAGTGCTCGAGCAGACCGGCCACCTCGACGACACGACGCAGCTGCACCTCTCCCCAGCGGCCACGGACGTGCGGGGTGCGCAGCGCCGTGACCA
>DASPIH010000393.1:0-11599 GCA_035629195.1 Blastococcus sp.
CGACGACGGCACGCCGGAACCGGGCGGCCGTCCCGCGCCGCGGGGCAGGCCGCCCCGCGGTCACCGGGCCGGCCGGGATCCGTTGCCGAGGGCGCCGGCGACCAGCCGGTCCACCAGTTCGGGGAAGTCCACTCCGCTGGCCGCCCACATGCGGGCGAACATCGAGATGGGAGTGAAGCCGGGCATCGTGTTGACCTCGTTGATGACCAGCCGGTCCTCGCCGTCGGCGCCGGTGCCCAGGAAGAAGTCGACCCGCGCCAGGCCGCGGCAGTCCATGGCCAGGTAGGCCCGGCGGGCGGCCGACTGGACGGCCACCGTCTGCGCGGGGGTGAGATCGGCGGGGATGTCGAAGTCGGCGGCGTCGTCGAGGTACTTCGCCGCGAAGTCGTACCAGTCGACACCGTCGCGCAGCCGGATCTCGGCGGGCAGGCTGGCCTCGGGGAGGCCGGAACCGCCGGCGGCCAGCACGCCGCACTCGATCTCGCGGCCGGGCAGCGCGGCCTCGACGAGCACCTTGGGGTCGACCGCGGCGGCCTCGGCCACCGCGGCCGGGAACTGGGCCCAGTCGGTGACCTTGGTGATGCCGATGCTGGAGCCGGCACGGGCCGGCTTGACGAAGACCGGCAGGCCGAGCCGCTGACGGGCGGCCTCGTCGAGGACGTCGGGGTCGGCGCACACCGCGCCCGCGGCATCCCGCAGGACGACGTGGTCGCCCTGCGGCAACCCGGCGGCCGCCAGGAGCTTCTTGGTGAACTCCTTGTCCATCGAGGCGGCGCTGGCGAACACGCCCGACCCCACGTAGGGCAGACCGGTCATCTCCAGGAGGCCCTGCACCGTGCCGTCCTCCCCGTACGGGCCGTGCAGGACGGGGAAGACGACGTCGACCTCGGTGAGCGTGCCCACGGCGGCTCCGGGCTCCAGGACGGCCAGCCCTCGCGCCTCGGGGTCACCGACGAGCGACACCGCCGTTCCACCGGTGACCTCCGGGAGCGTGCCGTCGGTGATCGCCAGCCGCTGCCCCGGGTCGGGCAGCACCCAGCGCCCGTCGCGGGCGATGCCGACCGGCACCACCTCGTAGCGGTCACGGTCGAGGGCGGCCATCACGCTGCCGGCCGAGACGCACGAGATCGCGTGCTCCTGGCTCCGCCCGCCGAACAGGACCGCCACACGCACCTTGCCCGCCTGTCCGCTCATCCCGGCGACCCTATCCGAGTGGCCCGCCCCACCCTCGGCTCAACCTCGGCCTTCCGCCGTCCCCGCCGCCGGACCGCGATGTGGCAGCCTCGTCGCGTGCAGGAGAAGGCGGCCCTCCCGACGGCGACCGGTCCGGCGTCCTCCGGAGGCGACCCGGCGGCCGGGTCGCCTCCCTTCTCGCGCGGCCTGCGGCTGGCCGGGGCCGCGGTCCACCTCTACACCGCCAGCGGGTCGGTGCTGGCGCTGCTCATCGTGCTCGCCGCCCTGGAGGGGGACGCCGTCACCGCCCTGTGGCTGGGGCTGGTGACCCTGTTCATCGACGGCACCGACGGGATGCTCGCCCGACGGATGCGGGTCAAGGAGACCATCCCGTGGTTCGACGGCGCCCGGATGGACGACATCGTCGACTACCTGACCTACGTCTTCGCCCCCGTGGTCCTGCTGTGGACCACCGACCGGCTGCCCGGGGGCGTCCTGGGATGGGTGCTGGCGGCGCTGCCGCTGCTCGCCTCCTGCTACCAGTTCTGCCGGGTCGACGCGAAGACCGACGACCACTACTTCCTCGGGTTCCCGAGCTACTGGAACGTCGTCGCCTTCTACGTGATCGTGCTCGACATCGGTCCCACGGGCACGGCTGTCACGCTGGCCGTCCTGACGGTGATGGTGTTCGTCCCGGTCAAGTACGTCTATCCCTCGCGCACCCGGGTGATGCGCAGCCTGAACCTGACGGTGGCCGCGGCCTGGCTGGCCTCCTACGCGCTCCTGCTGGTCCAGTACCCCGACCCCCATCCGGTGGCCGTCGTCCTGAGCCTGGCGCTCCTCGGGCACTACCTCGGCGTCAGCGTCTGGCTGACCGTGGCCGGTCACCGGCGGCGGACGGTCTCAGCCGACGGCGTCCAGCGCGCGGGATAGGTCGGCGACCAGGTCGGCGGTGTCCTCGATGCCGCAGGACAACCGGACGAAGCCCGCCGGCACGTCGTCCCCGCCCCACTGCGCCCGGCGGTCGACCGTGCTGTGCACTCCCCCGAAGCTGGTGGCCGCTGCCCAGAGCCGGCTGGCGCGCAGCATGCGTGACACCGCTGCCTCGTCGGGCAGCTCCAGCGACACGATCCCGTTGGGCCGGAGCATCTGCCGGGAGGCCAGGGCGTACGACGGATCCCCCGGCCGCCACGGCCAGCGCAGGTTCGTGACCGCGGAGTGCCCGTCCAGCAGGTCGACCACGGCCGCCGCGTTGACCGCCTGACGGGTCAGCCTCAGGTCCAGGGTGCTCATCGAGCGGTGACCGAGCCACGCCTCGAAGGGTCCGGGGGTGGCGCCGGTGCGGTCCCGGAATGCCTTGACGCGGGCGTGCAGCTCGGGATCGATGACGGTCAGGTGCCCCAGCAGGACGTCGCTGTGCCCGGTCAGCGCCTTGGTGTCGCTGCCGACGGTGAGGTCGGCCCCGAGGGCCAGCGGTCGCTGTCCCAGCGGGGTGGCCGTGGTGTTGTCGACGGCGACGAGGGCACCGGCGGCATGGGCGGCCGACGCCACCGCTGCGATGTCGCAGACGTCGAGCTGCGGGTTGCTGGGGGTCTCCAGCAACACCATCCGCGCTCCGGCCAGTCCGCCCGCCGCCGCGACCGCCTCGATCTCCGGGGTCGGGACGTACTGCACCTCGATGCCGAACCGGGTGAGCTCCTCGGCGGCCAGCAGGCGGGTCGCGTAGTACCCGTCCGACGGCAGCACGACCCGGTCGCCGCTGCGGGTGGACGCCAGCACGGCGGCCGACAGCGCGGCCATCCCGGTGGCGAAGGACAGGCACAGCCCGCCGTCGAGCTCACCGACGGCGTCCTCGAACACCCGCAGGGTCGGGTGCTCGGTCCGCGCATAGGCGTCGGCTCCGTTCGCCCGCGGAGGCTGGTCGCCGAGGTGGAAGGGCGCGGCGAAGACCGGCGAGGGCCGCAGCGGCGCTCCCGGGACGGCGGGGGCCTCTCCCGCGCGCACCGACCTGGTCCCGTCGCCGAGACCATCCAGCTCACGCCCCTGTCCGCTCACTGCACCCCGTTCGCTCCCGCGGGGCGCTCCGCTCCTCGCTCGTTCCTCGCTGCGATGCTCACGCCCCTGTCCGCTCACTCGGACTTCGCCTCGCGGGTCATGATCTCCCTCACCATCGTCGCCGGGTGCACACCTTCGTGGCACACGCGGACGACGGCCTCCGTGATGGGCACGTACACGTCGTGGGCCCGGGCCAGGTCCAGCACCGAGCGGCAGCTCTTCACGCCCTCGGCGGTCTGCCGGGTGCTCCTCTGCACCTCCTCGACGCTCATCCCGCGGCCCAGCTTCTCCCCGAAGGTGCGGTTGCGGGACAGCGGCGAGCTGCAGGTGGCCACCAGGTCACCGAGACCGGCCAGCCCGGCGAAGGTGGTGAGCTCGGCGCCGAGCTCCATGCCGAGGCGGGCGGTCTCGGCCAGGCCGCGGGTGATCAGCGACGCGCGGGTGTTGTCGCCGAAGCCGAGGCCCTCGGCCATGCCGACCGCCAGGGCGATGACGTTCTTGACCGCACCACCGAGCTCGCAGCCGATCAGGTCGGGGTTGGTGTACGGGCGGAAGTAGCCGGTGTGGCACGCGCCCTGCAGCTGCGCCGCGCGGTCGGCGTCGGAGCACGCGATGACCGTGGCGGCCGGCTGCTCCTCGGCGATCTCCCGGGCCAGGTTGGGTCCCGACAGCGCCGCGACCCGCTCCGGGCCGGCGCCGGTCATCTCCTGGATCACCTCGCTCATGCGCTTGGTGCTGCCGAGCTCGATGCCCTTCATCAGCGACAGAAGCGTCGCGTCCGGCGGCAGCAGGCCCTGCCAGTCGGCGAGGTTGTCCCGCAGCGACTGCGACGGCACGGCGAGGACGACGACGTCGGCACCCAGCAGCGCCTCGGCAGGGTCCGCGGTGGCACGCAGGCGGTCCGGCAGCCGGACCCCGGGCAGGTAGTCGGCGTTCTCGCGGTCGTCGGTGATGGCCTTGGCCAGCTCGGCGCGCCGGGCGTGCAGCACCACCTCGCAGCCGGCGTCGGCCAGCACCTTGGCGAAGGTCGTGCCCCAGGAGCCGGCGCCGAGCACCGCCGCCCGCGTCACGCCGCGCTCCCCTCTGCTCCGCCACGACGCTCGCGCGCGGGAGCGGGGTGGAAGGTCGGGGGTGCGGGCTCGTTCCGCAGCTCCGCCAGCTGGTCGCGCACCTTGGTCATCATGAGCTCGGTCGTCTCCCGCAGCAGTGCGGCGTCCAGCGGGCGGCCGGCCCGCACCTCCGCCCGGAGGTCGGACAGGTCGATGGGTTCGCCGACGAGGTGGTCGACAGGGGTTCGCAGCCGCAGGTGCAGCTTCCTGGTGTGGTAGTCGTGGACCCGCTGCGGGCCCCACTGCGCCACGGGGACGACCACGGCGTCGCTGGTCAGCGCCAGGTGCGCCGCTCCGGTCCGGGCCTGCATGGGCCACCACCGCGGATCGCGGGTCACCGATCCCTCGGGGTAGACCACGACGACGTTCCCGGCCCGCAGGTCGGCCTCCGCGGCGGTCAGCGCGCCCCGGGCAGCGGTCGAGTAGCGCGCGACCGGTATCTGACCGGCCGCCCGCAGGATGGTGCCGGCCAGCCCCACGAAGACCGCCTCCTTGGCCAGGAAGTGCGGGATGCGCCCCCGGTCGAAGACCAGGCGCGCGCAGGCCAAGGGGTCCAGCACCGACACGTGGTTGGCGACCACCAGGACGGGCCCGGTCACCGGGATGCGCTCGGCATGCCGGTAGCGCAGCCGGAACAGCAGCGTGCTGACCGGGTGGATGACCACGATGCACAACCACAGGGCGACGGGGATGCGCCCCCGCGTACGCCACGTCCCTCTCGACACCGTCCCCGCCTCCTCTCCGAGAGCTGCCCATGATCGACCCGCACCGCGCGCCCGGACCCACCGGGGTCCCGGGGCGACCGGGCCCGCGGCCGCGATGTGCTCACATTGTGGACGTGCCCAGCTGGTCGGTCGTGGTCCCGGCGAAGCGGCTCGCCGTCGCCAAGACCCGGCTGCGGCCGCTGACCGGCGTGACCGGGGCCGATCACGAGGCCCTCGTGCTGGCCCTGCTGGCCGACACGGTCGCCGCCGCGGTGGGCTGCCCACGGGTCGGGTCGGTCGTCGTCGTCACCGACGAGCCCGCGGCGGCCGAGCTGGTGCGGCGCCTGGGTGCGCGCAGCGTCCCCGACGAGCCCGGCAGCGGCCTCAATCCTGCGCTGGAGCACGGTGCCCGGGCTGCGGGCGGCACGGCGATGGCCGCGCTCTCCTCCGACCTGCCGGCCCTGCGGCCCGGAGAGCTGGCCGCGGCGCTGGACGCCGCCGCGGCCGCTCCCCGTTGCTTCGTCACGGACGCGCAGGGCACCGGCACCACCCTGCTCACCGCGGTGGGGACGACGCTGCGGCCACGGTTCGGCCGGAACTCGGCGCGCGCCCACGCCGGCGACGGCGCACGGGCCGTGACCGGCGACTGGCCGGGACTCGTCCGCGACGTCGACACCCCGGCGGACCTGCGCGCGGCCGTCGCCCTGGGCGTGGGGCCGCGCACGTCGGAGCTGCTGCGGTCCTCGTCGACTCTCGCCGTTTCCCTCGGTGCGGCACGATGAGGGCGTGGCTGCCGAGATCGCGAACCAGATGGCCCAGCTCCCCTCCGATCGGTTCCTGAACCGGGAGCTGTCCTGGCTGGACTTCAACGCCCGGGTGCTCGAACTTGCCGAGGACGACGGGCTACCGCTGCTGGAGCGCGTCAAGTACCTCGCGATCTTCGCCAGCAACCTCGACGAGTTCTTCATGGTCCGCATCGCCGGGCTCAAGCGCCGGCAGAGCACCGGGCTCACCGTCCGCTCGCCCGACGGGCTGACCATCCGCGAGCAGCTGGAACGGGTCACCGCGCGCACCAGGGAGCTGGTCCAGCGGCACTCCGACGTGTTCAACCACGACGTCCTGCCCCGGCTGCAGGAGAAGGGCATCCGGATCGTCCACTGGAGCGAGCTCGCGGACGAGTCGGCGGTGCGGCTGCGCGAGTACTTCCGCGACCAGGTGTTCCCCGTGCTGACGCCGCTGGCGGTCGACCCGGCGCACCCGTTCCCCTACATCAGCGGCCTGTCGCTGAACCTCGCCGTGTCGGTGCGCGACCCCGAGACCGGCGCCCCCCGCTTCGCCCGGCTCAAGGTGCCCAACAACGTGCCGCGGTTCGTCCCGGTCCACTCGGGCGAGGGAGTCGCGTCCTTCCTCCCCCTGGAGGACCTCATCGCGGCGCACCTCTCGCAGCTGTTCCCCGGCCTGGAGGTCATCGACCACCACTTCTTCCGCGTCACCCGCAACGCCGACCTCGAGGTCGAGGAGGACCGCGACGAGGACCTGCTGCAGGCGCTGGAGCGCGAGCTCGCCCGCCGGCGGTTCGGCCCGGCGGTGCGCCTGGAGGTGGCCGAGCCGATGGACCCCCGGATCCTCGAGGTGCTGATCTCGGAGCTGGAGGTCTCCCCCGAGGACGTCGTGCACGTGACCGGGCTGCTCGACCTCGCCTCGCTGTGGGCGCTGTACGACCTGGACCGGCCCGAGCTCAAGGACGACCCCTTCGTGCCGGCCACCCATCCGCGGCTGTCGGAGGGGGAGACGCCCAAGAGCGTCTTCGCCACGCTGCGGGAGGGTGACGTCCTGGTGCACCACCCCTACCACTCGTTCGCGACGAGCGTGCAGCGCTTCATCGAGCAGGCAGCCGCCGATCCGAACGTGCTGGCCATCAAGCAGACGCTGTACCGGACCTCCGGCGACTCCCCCATCGTCAACGCGCTCATCGAGGCCGCCCAGGCCGGCAAGCAGGTCGTCGTCCTGGTGGAGATCAAGGCGCGCTTCGACGAGGAGGCCAACATCAGCTGGGCACGCTCCCTGGAGCGGGCCGGCTGCCACGTCGTCTACGGGCTGGTGGGCCTCAAGACGCACTGCAAGACGGCGCTGGTCGTCCGTCGGGAGCAGGGCGTGATCCGGCGGTACTGCCATCTGGGCACGGGGAACTACAACCCCAAGACCGCCCGCATCTACGAGGACGTCGGCATCCTCACCGCCGACCCGCGGGTGGGCGCCGACCTCACCGACCTGTTCAACACCCTCACCGGCTACTCCCGGCAGACCAACTACCGGACGCTCATGGTGGCGCCGCACAGCATCCGCAACGGGCTGGTGGAGAAGATCCGCCGGGAGGCCCGCCACGCCGCCGAGGGCCGCCCGGCCGGCGTGCGCATCAAGGTGAACTCCCTGGTGGACGAGCGGATCATCGACGCCCTCTACGAGGCGTCCCGGGCCGGCGTCCCGGTGGAGCTGTTCGTGCGCGGGATCTGCGCGCTGCGGCCGGGGGTCCCCGGACTGTCCGAGACCATCCGGGTGCGCTCGATCGTGGGCCGCTTCCTGGAGCACTCCCGGGTGTTCTCGTTCGTCAACGGCGGGGAGGAGGAGTGGTGGATCGGCAGCGCCGACATGATGCACCGCAACCTCGACCGCCGGGTGGAGGTGCTGCTCCGGGTCTGCGACGAGACGTCCCGCGTCCAGCTGCGCGAGACCCTCGAACCGGCCATGGCGCCGGGGGTGCGCTGCTGGGAGCTGCGCAGCGACGGCCGCTGGGAGCGGCTGGAGGGCCGGGACTACCAGGCCGACCTGCTCCGCCGCATCCATGAGCTCGCCGGCTGAGGGCGTGGTGCGGACCGTGGCGGCCGCGGGCGGTGCGGTGTGGCGCCCGGCGGAGGACGGCGGGATCGAGGTCGCGGTGGCACACCGGCCCCGTTACGACGACTGGTCGCTGCCCAAGGGGAAGCTCGACCGGGGTGAGCACGCGCTCGGTGCGGCGTGCCGCGAGGTCGTCGAGGAGACGGGGCTGCACGTCGTCGTGGGCCGCCGGGGGCGCACCACCCGGTATCCGGTCGACGGGGTGCCCAAGCGGGTCGACTACTGGCTGATGCGCCGCGTCGGAGGGGACTTCCTCCCCAACGACGAGGTCGACGAGCTGCGCTGGCTGTCGCCGGAGGCGGCCGCGTCCCAGTGCACGCACGACCACGACCGGCAGGTGATCGCCGATGCCGCACGCAGCGACGTCCCGCGCGAGACCCCCGTGCTGCTGGTGCGGCACGGACGCGCAGGCGACAAGCACTCGTTCGACGGCCCGGACGAGCTGCGCCCGCTGGACGGCAAGGGACGCCGCCAGGCGCAGCGGCTGGCCGAGGCGCTCGCGCTGTTCGGTCCCACGGAGATCGCCTCCGCGCCGCCGCTGCGCTGCCGTCAGACGGTGCAGCCGCTCGCCGAGGCGCTCGGGCTCCCCGTGCGGGACTGCCCGGAGATCGGCGAGCAGGGCTTCGCCGCGGACCCGCAGGCGGCGCTGGACCTCGTCGAGGGCCTCCTGGAGCCCCGGGAGCGCCCCGGCGTCACCGTGCTGTGCAGCCAGGGCGGGGCCATCCCCTCGGTGCTGCAGGCGCTCGGGGTGCACGGCCACGAGGTCCCGGGCCTGCTGCCGCCGGCCGCCAAGGGCAGCGTGTGGGCCCTCGGCGGCCGGCCGGGAGCGCTGGTGGCCGACTACTACCGGACCTTCGGCCCGGACGCCGACGCCCCCGGCACCCGCTAGGGCGACGAGGGCGTCGGGCGCGGCCCGGCTACGCGGGCAGGGCCGGAAGGGCCTTCGGCAGCCACGCGGGCCGCGTCGTCTCGAAGGCCGCGATGTCGTCGAGGTGCCGCTCGGTGAGGCCGACGTCGTCGAGCCCCTCCAGCAGCCGCCACCGGGTGTAGTCGTCGGCCTCGAACGGCACGGTGACGTCCTGCCCACCCTGCGCGGCGTAGGTGATCTGCTTCGTCTGCAGGTCGACGGTCACCTGGGTGGCCGGGTCGGCCTCGCTGGCCGCCCACAGCGCCTCGACCTCCGCCTGCGGCAGCACGACGGTCAGCAGCCCGCCCTTGGTGGAGTTGTTCTTGAAGATGTCGGCGAACCGGGAGCTGATGACCACCCGGAAGCCGCCGTCGAGCAGCGCCCACACCGCGTGCTCGCGGGACGAGCCGGTGCCGAAGTCCGGGCCGGCGACCAGGATGGACGCGTCGGCGTACTCCGGCTTGTTCAGCACGAAGTCCGGCTCGTTGGTGCGCCAGGCGACGAACAGGCCGTCCTCGAACCCGGTGCGGGTGATCCGCTTCAGGTACTCGGCGGGGATGATCTGATCGGTGTCGACGGCGCTGCGGCGCAGCGGGGCCACCGTGCCGGTGTGCGTGGTGAAGGCGTCCATGGATCAGGCTCCGATCAGGTCGGCGGGGGCGGTCAGGCGGCCGGTGAGCGCGGTGGCCGCGGCCACCGACGGCGACACCAGGTGGGTGCGGCCACCCTTGCCCTGCCGGCCCTGGAAGTTGCGGTTGCTGGTCGAGGCCGACCGCTCGCCGGGCTTGAGCTGGTCGGGGTTCATGCCCAGGCACATGGAGCAGCCGGCGCCGCGCCACTCCGCACCGGCGTCGAGGAACACCTTGTCCAGGCCCTCGGCCTCGGCCTGGCTCTTCACGCCGACCGAGCCGGGGACGACGAGCATCCGGGTGCTGGGGTCGATGTGCTTGCCCCGCAGCAGCTCGGCGGCGACCCGCAGGTCCTCGATCCGGCCGTTGGTGCAGGAGCCGAGGAAGACGGTGTCGACCTCGATCTCGGTGAGCGGGGTGCCGGGGGTGAGGCCCATGTAGGCCAGCGCCTGCTCGGCGGCGCGCCGCTCGCCCTCGTCGGCGATCTCGGCCGGGTCGGGCACCCGCTCGCTGATCGGCAGCCCCTGGCCGGGGTTGGTGCCCCAGGTGACGAACGGCGTCAGGGTCGTGGCGTCCAGGACGACCTCGGCGTCGAAGACGGCGTCCTCGTCGGTGCGCAGCGTCGACCAGTACTCGACCGCGGCGTCCCAGTCGGCGCCCTGCGGCGCGTGCGGGCGGCCGGCCAGGAAGTCGAACGTGGTGCGGTCCGGGGCGATGAGCCCTGCCTTGGCACCGGCCTCGATCGACATGTTGCAGATCGTCATGCGGGCCTCCATCGACAGCGCCTCGATGGCGCTGCCGCGGTACTCGATGACGTGGCCGGCGGCGCCGTTGGTACCGATCTGCGCGATGACCGCCAGGATGATGTCCTTCGCCGAGACGCCGGGGGGCAGCTCGCCGTCGACCGTCACGGCCATCTGCTTGGGCCGGTACTGCGGCAGCGTCTGCGTGGCGAGCACGTGCTCGACCTCGCTGGTGCCGATGCCGAAGGCCAGCGCGCCGAACGCGCCGTGCGTGGAGGTGTGGCTGTCGCCGCACACGATGGTCATGCCTGGCTGGGTCAGCCCCAGCTGCGGGCCGATCACGTGCACGATCCCCTGGTCGCGGTCGCCCATCGGCGCCAGCCGGATGCCGAACTCGGCGGCGTTCCGCCGCAGGGCCTCGATCTGGGCCCGGCTGATCGGGTCGGCGATCGGTCGGAGGATGTCCAGCGTCGGGACGTTGTGGTCCTCCGTGGCCATCGTCAGCTCGGGGCGGCGGACGGTGCGCCCGGCCGCGCGGAGGCCGTCGAACGCCTGTGGGCTGGTCACCTCGTGCACGAGGTGGAGGTCGATGTAGAGCAGGTCGGGCTCACCCGCGGTGCTGCGCACCACGTGCGCTTCGTAGACCTTCTCGGCCAGGGTCTTCGGCACGGTTCGTCCTCTCACCGGGCACCCGCCCGGGGGATCGCGGTAGCGATCTCACATGATGGGATGCAAGTATTGCTGTGTGGGACAGCCTAACCCCGTAGCGGTCTTGGACAAAGCAGTTTCGATCCTGCATGCCGTGGCGCAGGAGCCGGCGACGCTGGCGGAGCTCGTCGCACGCACGGGGCTGCCCCGCGCGACCGCCCACCGGCTGGCCGTCGCACTGGAGGGTCACCGGCTGGTGCGCCGCACCGACGGCGGCAGCTGGGCACCCGGTCCGGCGCTCACCGAGCTGGGCCGCGGCACCGTCGACCTCGGGGAGATCGCCGGCCGCCACCTGATCACCCTGCGCGACAGCACCGGCGAGAGCGCGCAGTTCTACGTGCGTGACGGCGCCACGCGCGTCTGCGTCTCCGCCGCGGAGCGCACGAGCGGGCTGCGCGACACCGTGCCGGTGGGCGCACGACTGCCCATGACCGCCGGCTCGGCGGCGCACGCCCTGCTCGCGTTCATGCCGGCCGACGAGGTCACCCGCCTGCTGCCCTCGGCCAGCTTCACCGCCCGCACGCTGCTCGACGTCCGCCGGCGCGGCTGGGCGCACAGCATCGCCGAGCGCGAGGCCGGCGTGGCGTCACTGTCCGCGCCGGTGCGCGACGGAGCGGGCGGCGTGCTCGGGGCGGTCTCGATCTCCGGGCCGATGGAGCGCCTCGGCCGGCGTCCC
>DASPIH010000394.1:0-13445 GCA_035629195.1 Blastococcus sp.
GACGTCGGGCGCCTCCGCAGCGGGCAGGGCGGCGAGGCCGGCGCGTACCGAGGCGGTGCGGGTGCCGCCGCCGTCGACGATCCGCACCGACGGCGGGAGCGCGGCGGCGAACGCCTCGCGATCCGCGGGCGGAACGGTCACCACCACCTCGTCGACCCCACCGGCGAGCAGCCCCTCCACGGCCCAGGAGACCAGTGGCCGGCCGGCGAGCGGGACGAGCGCCTTCGGGCGATCAGCGCCCAGACGCGAACCGCTCCCGGCCGCTGCGACGATGCCGACAGCGTGCACGGGAGCGGTTCGGTGAGGTGAGGGACTGCGCCGGAGGGCGGACTCAGCTGGCGAGGACCTCGTCGAGGAGGATCTCGGCCTTGTCCTCGTTGGTGCCCTCGGCGAGCGCGAGCTCGCTGACGAGGATCTGCCGGGCCTTGGAGAGCATCCGCTTCTCGCCGGCCGAGAGGCCCCGGTCCTTGTCGCGGCGCCAGAGGTCGCGGACGACCTCGGCCACCTTGTTCACGTCACCGGAGGCCAGCTTCTCGAGATTGGCCTTGTAGCGGCGCGACCAGTTGGTCGGCTCCTCGGTGTGCGGGGCGCGGAGGACCTCGAAGACCCGGTTGAGGCCTTCCTGGCCGACGACGTCGCGGACGCCGACGATCTCCGCGTTGTCGGCCGGCACGCGCACCGTGAGGTCGCCCTGGGCGACCTTCAGCACGAGGTAGGCCTTCTCTTCGCCCTTGATGACCCGCTTCTCGATCGCCTCGATCAGAGCAGCGCCGTGGTGCGGGTAGACGACGGTCTCGCCGACAGTGAAGCCCATGTGAATGTGACCCCTTTCGCTACCTGGATGTTAGCACGGCAGACTGACCTACGGATCCGGGCCGAGCAGTAAATACGCAGGTCAGAGCCTTGGTGCAACTTCCCTTGGGGGTTGACAGAGCGTGATTGATGTGCCTCCGGAGTCGGCCAGGCCGGCGTCCGTGGCCCGTGGACTGGCCCTGGCCACCCACGCCGGTCCGACCGTCGCGGTGACCGTCGTCGCCACGCTCCTCGCCGTCGCCGCCGGTGTGCCGGCGGGGCGCACCGCGCTGGTCGCCGTCGCCGTCCTCGCAGGCCAGGCGTCCATCGGCTGGAGCAACGACTGGCTCGACGCCGATCGTGACCGGGCGGTGGCGCGGGCCGACAAACCCGTCGTCCGAGGTGCCGTCACACCGGCGCTGCTGCGTCGGGCAGCCCTCGGCGCGCTCGGCGCGGCGGTCGTCCTCTCGCTGGCGCTGGGGCTCGTCCCCGGCCTCCTCCTGCTGGTGCTCGTCGGGAGCGGATGGGCCTATAACGCCGGCCTCAAGCGCACGATCTGGTCCGGTGCCGGGTACGTCACCGGGTTCGGCGCCCTCCCGGCGGGCGTCGTGGCCGCCGCGCCGGGGACACCCGCTGCTCCGTGGTGGCTGGTCGCCGCCGGCGCGGCCCTGGGGGCGGCCGCCCACCTGGCCAACGTGGCCCCCGACCTCGACGACGACCTCGCCACGGGCGTGCGCGGCCTCCCGCACCGGCTGGGGGCACGGATCTCCGCCGCCTGCGGAGCGCTCCTGCTGGCCGGCGCGTCCCTGGTGCTGGTGCTCGGTCCGCCCGGCCCTCCTGCGGCCACCGCCTGGGCCGCGCTCGTCCTGGCCGTTCCGGCTGCCGCCGTGGCCGCGCTCGCGGGTGCCCCACGGTTCGGGCGCCTGGCGTTTCCCGCCGTTCTGCTCCTGACCGTGCTCGACGTCGCCCTGCTGGTCGCCGGGGGCTCGTCGCTCACCTGAACGCCGCCCGCCCGACCTCCCGTCCGACCGGTACCCCCGTCCTGCGGGCGGGCCGCACGGGCGACCGATAGGCTCTGCCCGCTCCGTGCCACCGATCCCCGGTGGCCGGCACGGTCCTGCTGGAGGTCGACGGTTGTGAACCGCGCTCTGCGCGCCGCCACGATGGGCGTTCTGCTTCTCTCCCCGCTCGCTCTCTCGGCGTGCAGCGCCGGGCAGGTGACGCAGACCGCCACGCAGGAGCGCGACAAGGTCGGCGGCATGGCCGCTGCCGGCGAGATCACCCTGCGCCAGGCAGTCCTCGAGTACCCCGACGGCGGGGTCTACGAGGCCGGCGAGGACGCCGAGATGGTGCTCGCCATCGTCAACAGCGGCCCGGAGGCCGACACGCTGGTCGAGATCTCCGGCGAGGGCTTCGGCGAGGCGGAGATCACGCCCGCGGGCGCCGCGAGCCCCGCCACCGAGGTCGCGGTCACCACCGCACCCGCCACCGGATCGGCACCGGCCACGGGCACGTCCACGCCGCCCCCACCGGCCGAGACGCCCACGACGTCCAGCGAGCTGGAGATCCCCGCGGAGTCGACCGTCTTCATCGGCGGGTCCGAGGGCGCGGCCATCACCCTCACCGACCTGGACGAGGCGCTCACCACCGGCCAGTCCGTGGAGCTGACGCTGACGTTCGAGAACGCCGGCGAGATCACGCTGCCGGTTCCCGTGGACACCCCCGACCGCTCGCTGGAGCGCGGCGAGGCGTTCGACTTCCACCACGAGGAGGAAGCCGCCAACGAGGAGGGCTCGGAGCTCGAGGGCTCGGAGGGCGACGCCGCGCACGAGTGACCTCCCGCTCGAGCCGCTCCACCTGAGCACCGCCACGACGGCGGCCCCGGAACCGGGGCCGCCGTCGCGCGTCTCCGCACGGAACTGTCGGTGGCCGCGGTTAGCGTCGGAGGCGTGCCGCCCGCAGGAGTGAAGTCCGCCCGCCCCGCTCACCGCTGCACCGAGTGCGGCTACGCCTCGGCCAAGTGGGTCGGGCGCTGCCCCGAGTGCCAGGCATGGGGCACGCTGCAGGAGACGGGCTCGCCGGTCACGGGTCTGCGCGCGGTCTCGGCCGGTCAGGTCAGCGCCCCCGCCCTGCCGATCGCCCAGGTGGAGCTGGCCGGGGCGCGCGCCGTTCCCACCGGCATCGCGGAGTTCGACCGCGTCCTGGGTGGCGGGCTCGTGCCCGGGGCCGTCCTGCTCGTCGCGGGTGAGCCAGGGGTGGGCAAGTCCACGCTCCTGCTGGAGGTGGCCCAACGGGTCGCGGCGACCAACGGCCCTGCCCTCGTCGTCTCCGGCGAGGAGTCGGCCGGCCAGGTGCGGCTGCGGGCGGAGCGGATCGGCGCCCTGCACGATCGCCTCTACCTGGCGGCGGAGACCGAGCTCTCGGCCGTGCTGGCGCACGTCGAGGCGGTGAACCCGTCGCTGCTCGTCCTCGACAGCGTGCAGACCGTCCGGTCACCGGCCGTCGAGGGCACCGACGGAGGCTCCACACAGGTGCGGGCGGTGGCCTCCGCGCTCACCGGCGTGGCCAAGCGCCGCGGCATGACCACGATCCTGGTCGGGCACGTCACCAAGGACGGCGCCATCGCCGGGCCGCGCACCCTCGAGCACCTGGTCGACGTGGTCGTGTCCTTCGACGGCGAGCGCCACTCCACCCTGCGGATGGTGCGCGCCACCAAGAACCGGTTCGGCCCGGCCGACGAGATCGGCTGCTTCGAGATCGGTGACGGCGGCGTCGTCGGCGTCCCCGACCCTTCGGCGCTCTTCGTCTCGCGCCGCGCCGACCCGGTGCCCGGCAGCTGCGTCACCGTCACCCTGGAGGGCAGCCGCCCGCTCCTGGCGGAGGTGCAGGCGCTCGTGGCCAGCACCGGTGGCGGCGGCTCGCCCCGGCGCGCCGTGAGCGGTCTGGACTCCCAGCGGGTCGCCATGGTGAACGCCGTGGTGGAGCGCCGCGGGCGGGTCAAGCTGGCCGACGCCGACGTCTTCGCCGCCTCCGTGGGGGGCGTGCGGATCGCCGAGCCCGCGGCGGACCTCGCCCTCGCGCTCGCCATAGCCTCCGCTGCCAAGGACCACCCCCTGCCCGCCGGGATGGTGGCGCTCGGGGAGGTCGGGCTGTCCGGCGAGATCCGCCGCGTCGGCGGAACCGGACGCCGGCTGGCCGAGGCGGCCCGGCAGGGGTACCGCATCGCCCTGGTCCCGCCGGACGCCGGATCCGCACCGGCAGGCATGCGGCTGATCGAGGTCCCCGACCTGGGGGCGGCCTTCCACCGGCTCTTCTGAGCCGGCTGGTCTCGCATCGAGGCGGCCGGCCGGCTGCACCGCACCCCGAGTCGATCCGACTCCCCCGCTCGGCACGTAGACTCGGCCGCCGCACCACCCGACCGTCAGGAGCGCTCGTGCCCGCAGCCGTGGACCCGGAGGTCGAGCTGCGCGAACTCCTCGGCCGCATCGCTCCCGGCACGGCCCTCCGCGACGGCTTGGAACGCATCCTCGCCGGTCGCACCGGCGCCCTGATCGTGCTCGGCTACGACCGCGTGGTCGAGTCGCTGTGCACCGGCGGCTTCGCCCTCGACGTCGCGCTGTCGGCCACCCGGCTGCGGGAGCTCGCCAAGATGGACGGCGCGGTGATCGTCTCCTACGACGGCACCCGGATCGTGCGCGCCGGCGTGCACCTCATGCCCGACCCGACGGTGCCGACCGAGGAGTCGGGAACGCGGCACCGGACGGCCGAGCGGGTCGCGATCCAGACCGGGTTCCCGGTGATCTCGGTCAGCCAGTCGATGCACATCATCAGCGTCTACGTCGTGGGCCGCCGCTACACCCTCGAGCACCCCACCACCATCCTGGCGCGCGCCAACCAGGCTCTCGCCGCCCTGGAGCGCTACAAGCTGCGCCTGGACGAGGTGGCCAGCACGCTCTCGGCGCTGGAGATCGAGGACCTGGTCACCGTGCGGGACGCCATGAGCGTCAGCCAGCGGCTGGAGATGGTCCGGCGGATCGCCGACGAGATCGAGGGCTTCGTCGTGGAGCTCGGCACCGACGGCCGGCTGCTGGCCCTGCAGCTGGACGAGATGCTGGCGGGCGTGGAGGAGGACCGCGGGCTCCTGGTCCGCGACTACCTGCCCTCCGGTGGCCGCCGACCGCGCACGATCGACCAGGTCCTGGTCGATCTGCGCGCGCTCACCGCGACCGAGCTGCTGGACCTGTCAGCCGTCGCACGCTGCTACGGGTTGCCCACGTCAGCCGACGCGCTGGACTCCCCCGTGAGCCCGCGGGGATACCGCCTGCTGGCCCGGGTGCCGCGACTGCCCGCCGTCATCATCGACCGGCTCGTGGACCACTTCGGCGGGCTGCAGAAGCTGCTCGCGGCCACGATCGAGGATCTGCTCGCCGTCGAGGGTGTCGGCGAGGCACGGGCCCGCGGCATCCGCGAAGGCCTGTCCCGGCTGGCGGAGACCTCGATCCTCGACCGCTACAGCTGAGGAAGGACCTCCTGCAGGAGCCTCACCGCAGGACGAGGGGGGCGTCGCCGGACGCCTTGGTGTCCAGCCGGCCGCGCAGCACGTAGGAGCCGGCCGGCGGGGTGGACCGCTGTGCCGAGCAGGTGGGCTCGCTGGTCAGCCCGCCCCACACGAGGGGCATCGCGATCTCCTCACCCGGCGCGAGGGTCCGCTGGTCGTCGCTGCTCTCGGGAAAGCAGTCGTTGCTCCCCCAGACCCGGGCGCCGGAGGCGTCCAGGAGCACCAGCTCCTGCAGCTCCTTGTCCAGGGCGCGCACGCAGGGGACGGAGCCGGTGTTGCGGACGACCAGCTCGAGAGTCGGCTTGCTGCCCACCCGCACCTCGGCCGGCGCTCGCACGTCCACGGCCAGGTCGGCGTCCGCACAAGGTCCTCCCGCCTGCGGGGACGGGGACGGGGACGGTGACGGCGACGCGCTGGGGGCCGCCGTGGAGGCCTCGGGCACCCGCGGCGTCCGGACCGCCTCCACCGAGGGCACCACGCGGTCCAGGGCGGGCAGCTCGGTGGACGCGGCGGCCGTAGCTCTCTCGCCGTCGGCAGGGCCACCCAGCAGCGCCGCGGCGAGCCACGCCAGGCCGGCCACCAGACCCAGCGCGAGCGCCAGCACCACGAGACGACGCCGCCAGTAGACGGCTGCCGGCAGCGGGCCGACCGGGTGCCACACGCCGGGAACGGTAATCGGCCGTCTCCGCACCGGTCCACCTGGGCGCGCCGCACTCCGGCGGGCGCACACTGGGTGCCCGTGACCGACTCTCCCGCGACCGGCCGATCCGCCGGCGACACCATCGTCGACTGGTACGCCGAGGCGGCGCGCGACCTCCCCTGGCGCACCCCGGGGATCGACCCCTGGGCCGTCCTGGTCAGCGAGGTCATGCTGCAGCAGACGCCGGTCGCCCGCGTGGAACCGGTCTGGCGGGCGTGGATGGCGCGCTGGCCCCGCCCTGCCGACCTCGCCGCCACGCCGCCCGGCGAGGTGATCCGCGCCTGGGGCAAGCTGGGCTATCCACGGCGTGCCCTGCGGCTGCGCGAGGCCGCCATCGCCGTCACCGAGCGGCACGGCGGCGTGGTGCCCGGCGACGTCTCCGCGTTGGAGGCGCTGCCCGGCGTCGGCACCTACACGGCGCGCGCGGTGGCCTGCTTCGGTTTCGGACAGCGGCAGGCCGTCGTCGACACCAACGTCCGCCGGGTCGTGGCGCGGCTGGTGCACGGTCGGGCGGAGGCCGGCAACGCCCGGGCGTCCGACCTTCCCGACATCGCGGCCCTGGCACCGGATGACGACCAGCGGGCCGTGCGCTTCTCCGTCGCGGTGATGGAGCTGGGCGCGCTGGTGTGCGTCGCCGGCCGGCCTCGCTGCGCGGCGTGCCCGGTCCGGGACCGCTGCGCGTGGCGGCTGGCGGGCTGTCCGGCGCACGACGGGCCGCAGCGGCGGGTGCAGAAGTTCGCCGGGACCGATCGCCAGGTCCGCGGCCGACTGCTGGACGTCCTGCGCGCCGCGGACGATGCCGTGGCGGCCGAGGAGCTCGCGCGCGCGTGGGACGACGCCGCCCAGCGCTCCCGGTGCCTGGACTCGCTGCTCACCGACGGTCTGGTCGAGCAGACCGGGGATGGGTCCTTCACCCTTCCGCGGAGTTGACCATCGTCCGCGAGCGCGCGGCACGACCGGTCACGCCGGTGCACTGGTCGACTTCCAGGAAACGCGACGGGGCCCCTCCACTCGGGTGAGCGGAGGGGCCCCGTGCTGCGGCCTACGAGGTCACTCGGCTGCGGCTGCCGGGCTCTCGCCGTCGCCACCCGACAGCGCCACCGGCGGGGTGTCGGGCAGGTCGAAGGGCTTGGCCTCGCCGCGGAAGGTGAACTTCTGCGCGGGGCCCTCGGCGTCGTCGACGTCCACCACCACGATCTGACCGCCGGTCAGCTCGCCGTAGAGGATCTTCTCCGACAGCGAGTCCTCGATCTCGCGCTGGATGGTCCGGCGCAGGGGCCGGGCGCCCAGGACGGGGTCGAAGCCGCGGGCCGCCAGCAGCTTCTTCGCCGCCGGGGTCACCTCGATCGCCATGTCCTTGTTCTTCAGCTGGCTCTCCACCCGGGCGAGCATGAGGTCCACGATGTGGACGATCTCGTTCTCGGTCAGCTGGTGGAACACGACGATGTCGTCGATGCGGTTGAGGAACTCCGGCCGGAAGTGCTGCTTGAGCTCTTCGTTGACCTTGAGCTTCATCCGCTCGTAGTTGCTGCCCGAGTCGTTACCGGCCTGGAATCCCAGCCCGACGGCCTTCGAGATGTCCCGGGTGCCGAGGTTGGTCGTGAGAATCAGGATCGTGTTCTTGAAGTCCACGATCCGGCCCTGACCATCGGTGAGCCGGCCGTCCTCGAGAACCTGCAGCAGCGTGTTGAACACATCCGCGTGCGCCTTCTCGATCTCGTCGAAGAGGACCACCGAGAACGGCTTGCGCCGCACCTTCTCGGTCAGCTGGCCGCCCTCGTCGTAACCGACGTAACCGGGAGGCGCACCGACCAGGCGGGACACGGTGAACTTGTCGTGGAACTCACCCATGTCGATCTGGATCAGCGCGTCGTCCTCACCGAAGAGGAACTGCGCGAGCGCCTTGGCCAGCTCGGTCTTACCGACGCCGGAGGGGCCGGCGAAGATGAACGAGCCACCGGGACGGCGCGGGTCCTTGAGGCCCGCCCGCGTACGCCGGATCGCCTGGCTGACGCTCTTGATGGCCTCTTCCTGGCCGATGATCCGCTTGTGGAGCTCGTCCTCCATGCGGAGCAGCCGGGAGGTCTCCTCCTCGGTCAGCTTGAAGACGGGGATGCCGGTCCAGTTGGCCAGCACCTCGGCGATCTGCTCGTCGTCGACCTCGGCGACGACGTCCATGTCGCCGGCCTTCCACGCCTTCTCGCGCTCGGCCTTCTCCCCCAGCAGCTGCTTCTCGGTGTCGCGCAGGGACGCGGCCTTCTCGAAGTCCTGCGCGTCGATGGCCGACTCCTTCTCGCGGCGGACAGCCGCGATCTTGTCGTCGAACTCACGCAGGTCCGGCGGCGCGGTCATCCGCTTGATCCGCATCCGGGCGCCGGCCTCGTCGATCAGGTCGATCGCCTTGTCCGGCAGGAAGCGGTCGGAGATGTACCGGTCGGCCAGGGTCGCGGCAGCCACGAGGGCGCTGTCGGTGATGCTGATCCGGTGGTGCGCCTCGTACCGGTCGCGCAGGCCCTTCAGGATCTCCACGGTGTGGGCGAGGGTCGGCTCGCTGACCTGGATGGGCTGGAAGCGGCGCTCGAGGGCGGCGTCCTTCTCCAGGTGCTTGCGGTACTCGTCCAGCGTCGTGGCACCGATGGTCTGCAGCTCACCGCGGGCGAGCATCGGCTTGAGGATGCTCGCGGCGTCGATGGCGCCCTCGGCGGCACCGGCTCCGACGAGGGTGTGGATCTCGTCGATGAACAGGATGATGTCGCCGCGGGTGCGGATCTCCTTGAGGACCTTCTTCAGCCGCTCCTCGAAGTCACCGCGGTAGCGGGAACCGGCCACCAGCGCGCCGAGGTCGAGCGTGTAGAGCTGCTTGTCCTTCAGCGTCTCGGGCACCTCGCCCTTGACGATGGCCTGCGCCAGCCCCTCGACCGCGGCGGTCTTGCCGACGCCGGGCTCGCCGATGAGGACCGGGTTGTTCTTCGTGCGGCGGGACAGCACCTGCATGACCCGCTCGATCTCCTTGGCCCGCCCGATGACCGGGTCGAGCTTCTGGTCGCGCGCGGCCTGGGTGAGGTTGCGGCCGAACTGGTCGAGGACCAGCGAGGTCGACGGCGTGCCCTCGGCGGGGCCACCGGCGGCGGCCGGCTCCTTGCCCTGGTAGCCGCTCAGCAGCTGGATGACCTGCTGGCGGACGCGGTTGAGGTCGGCGCCGAGCTTCACGAGGACCTGGGCGGCGACGCCCTCGCCCTCGCGGATCAGGCCGAGCAGGATGTGCTCGGTGCCGATGTAGTTGTGGCCGAGCTGCAGCGCCTCGCGCAACGACAGCTCGAGGACCTTCTTGGCCCGGGGGGTGAAGGGGATGTGGCCGGACGGCGCCTGCTGGCCCTGCCCGATGATCTCCTCGACCTGCTGGCGGACGCCCTCGAGCGAGATGCCGAGGGACTCCAGTGCCTTGGCAGCGACGCCCTCGCCCTCGTGGATCAGGCCCAGGAGGATGTGCTCGGTGCCGATGTAGTTGTGGTTGAGCATCCGGGCCTCTTCCTGGGCCAGGACGACGACACGGCGGGCTCGGTCGGTGAACCGTTCGAACATCTGCTGCTTCTCCTCTGACCGGCTGGTCCGGCGCTGCCCTCCCCGGAGATGGCGAGGAGCACCCGACGTCCGTCGGCGCGCGGGGGCACCGGTCTTTCCACTGTAGTCGCGGACCACGCCGTCCCGTCGTTCCACGGCGGGCCGGTGGATGGCTGCTCGGTGCAACGGCCCCGCCCGTGGCGCTGTTCCGCCTCCGTTACGCCGTGAGCGGACGCCCGCGCACCGCCCGGGAACGCCGAAAACCCGGCCCCAATCCCAGGGGCCGGGCTACGGCGACGCGATGGAACGGCCGCCCCGTCCAGAGGTTCACCCCGAGCGGAGCGAGGGGTGAGGAGGACGGGGTGCTTTTCAGTGAGCGGCCTCGTAGGCCTCGACGACGCTGGCCGGGATGCGTCCGCGGTCGCTGACCGCGTGGCCGTTCTTGCGGGCCCAGTCGCGGATGGCGCCGGCCTGCTCGCGGTCCATGCGACCGCCGCCGCCGGTGGCCCGGGAACGGCCGCCGCCGGACGCCCGGCCTGTGCCGCGGCCGACCTTTCGCGCCGCCGAGACGTAGCGGGCCAAGGCGTCACGCATCTCCTTGGCGTTCTGGTCCGCCAGATCGATCTCGTACGACGTCCCGTCCAGCGCGAAACTGACGGTCTCGTCGGCCGGGAGATTCTCGTCGAGGTCGTCGCTCAGTATGACCTGGACCTTGCGTGCCATTCGTCCCTCGCTTTTCTCAGCGGTCCGGAGACCGGTCGTCGATATCACCCGACGGGCGCAAGGACTATTAGAGCACATAACGAAAGTTGCGAGTGCCATCTACTCTTTGTGACGGCTCGATCGGGTGATTGAGGTCATGAGCTAATTGGCCGCACGAGCGGGAACAGGATCGTCTCGCGGATTCCGAGGCCGGTGAGCGTCATCATCAGGCGATCCATCCCCATGCCCATACCGCCGGTCGGCGGCATTCCGTACTCCAGTGCCTCGAGAAAGTCCTCGTCCAGCGCCATGGCCTCGGGATCGCCGGCCGCGGCCAGCGCTGCCTGAGCGGTGAAGCGTTCCCGCTGGGTCACCGGGTCCACCAGCTCCGAATAGGCGGTGGCCCGCTCGATACCGCCGATGTAGAGATCCCACTTCTCCGCGACGCCCGGCTTCGAGCGGTGCGCACGGGTCAGCGGCGAGGTGTCCACCGGGTAGTCGACGACGAACGTCGGCGACTGGAGCGTGTGCTGCACCAGCGCCTCGAAGAGCTCCTCGACCAGCTTTCCGTGGATCCAGGCCGGGTCGACGCCCACGTCGTGCCGCTCGGCGAGAGCCCGCAGCGCCGCGACCGGCGTCTCCGGGGTGATCTCCTCCCCCACCGCGTCCGACACGGCCGTGTACAGCGGCACCTGCGGCCACTCGCCGGACAGGTCCACCTCCGCACCGTCGTGGTGGCGGGCGACGTGGTCCCCGAACAGCGCCACCGAGCACTCCTGCACGAGCTCACGGGTGACCGTGGCCATGACCTGGTAGTCGGCGTAGGCCTGATAGGCCTCCAGCATCGCGAACTCCGGGGAGTGGGAGCTGTCGGCGCCCTCGTTGCGGAAGTTCCGGTTGATCTCGAACACCCGGTCCAGGCCACCGACGATGCACCGCTTGAGGAACAGCTCGGGTGCGATCCGCAGGTAGAGGTCGAGGTCGAACGCGTTCATGTGGGTGCGGAACGGCCGGGCCGCCGCCCCCCCGTGCACGGTCTGGAGCATCGGCGTCTCGACCTCGAGGTAGCCGCGGGAGGTCAGCCCGGCGCGCAGCGTGGACATCACCGTGGCCCGCTGGCGCACGGTGCGGCGGGCCTCGTCGCGCACGATCAGGTCCACGTACCGGCGGCGGACCCGCAGCTCCTCGCTCATCGGCTTGTGCGCCACCGGGAGCGGCCGCAGCGCCTTGGCGGCGAGCTGCCAGGAGTCGGCGAAGACGGAGAGCTCGCCCCGCCGCGACGTCCCGACCTCGCCCTCGACGAACACGTGGTCGCCGAGGTCGACGTCGGCCTTCCACGCCGCGAGGGCGTCCTCGCCGACCCGGTCGCGGGAGAGCATCACCTGCAGCTCCGCGTCGCCCTCGCGCAGCGTCGCGAACGCCAGCTTGCCGGTGTTGCGGGAGAAGATGACCCGGCCGGTGACGCCGACGCGCTCGCCGGTCATCGTGTCGGGCTCCAACTCCGGATGCGCGGCACGGATGCCGGCCGGTGTCGACGTCCGGGGCACGGTCACCGGGTACGGGTCGATGCCGGACTCGCGCAGCCGGTCGAGCTTGGCGCGGCGGACCCGCATCTGCTCGGGCAGCTCCTCGCCGCCGCTGTCCTCGCCGCTGCGGTCCTCGCTGCCGGTGCCGTTCGGTCCTCCGTCTGTCACGGGGCCCGAGCCTACGGGGCACTCCCGCGCCGCTCGGCGGCCTGCTGCCGCTGGAAGGCCAGGCGCAGCCCGTGCACGGTGAGATCCGGTTCGCGCTCGCCGATCGACCGGCAGCTGTCCGCCACGACCGGCGCGAGGCCGCCGGTGGCCACGACGACCGGCGCGGTACCGAACTGGGCGACCAGCTCCGCCGAGATGCGGCCCACCAGCCCGTCGACCAGTCCGGCGAAGCCGAGCACCAGCCCGGACTGGAGCGCCGCGACGGTGTTCTTGCCGATGGCCTGCGGCGGGCAGGAGAGCTCCACCGAGCGCAGCTGCGCCGCCCGGCTGGCCAGCGCGTCGAGGCTGACCTCCACCCCCGGCGCCAGCGCGCCGCCGAGGAACTGCCCGTCGGGCCCGACGGCGTCGACGTTGGTGGAGGTGCCGAAGTCGACGACGACGACGGGACGCGCCGGGCCGCCGGGCGCGCGGCCGAACAGCTCGTGCGCCGCGAGGGCCGTGACGACCCGGTCCGCGCCCACCTCCCGGGGGTTGTCCACGTGCAACGGCACCCCGGTGCGCACGCCCGGGCCGATGAGCACCACCGGCACCTCGAGGGACTCCAGCAGCTCGCGCAGCGACGGCAGCAGCGCGGGAACCGTCGAGCAGGCGGCCACGCCGGTGACCTCCGTACCGCGCAGCAGCCCCCGCCACACCATCCGGAGCTCGTCGGCGGTGGCCCGCGCCGCGGTGGTCACCCGCCAGGAGTCGATCCGCCGGTCGCCGTCGAAGGTGGCGAGGACGGTCTGGCTGTTGCCGACGTCGACGGTCAGCAGCACCGGAGGGCTCAGCGGGCGATCGTGTCGCCGCGGATCTGACCCCGCACGCCGGGGGACGGCGCCGCGGGGTCCCCGCCGAGCTCGACGATCCGGTTGGCGCCGTCGACGTGCACGACCCGGGGGATGTAGCTCTTGGACTCGGTCTCGTCCATCACGCCGTAGCTGATCATGATCACCAGGTCGCCGGGGTGCACCAGGTGGGCGGCGGCACCGTTGATGCCGATCACCCCGCTGCCGCGCTCGCCGGGGATGACATAGGTCTCGAGCCGGGCGCCGTTCGTGACGTCGACGATCGCCACCTGCTCGCCGGGCAGCAGGTCGGCGGCGTCGAGGAGGTCCTCGTCGATGGTCACCGAGCCGACGTAGTGCAGGTCGGCCTGCGTCACGGTCGCGCGGTGGATCTTGGACTTGAGCATCGTGCGCATCATCGGAGGTCTCCCGGGGAGGAGGCCGGTCCGAGCAGGACCGGCGCGTTGTCGAGGAGTCGGGTACTGCCGGCGCGCACGGCGACGAGCAGGCGGGCGGGGCCGGCGGCGGGCGCGGGTCCCAGGTCGGGATCGGTGAGCTCGAGGTAGTCCTGCAGGAGTTCCGGGTGCTCGCCGAGGACGGCGCGTGCCGCG
>DASPIH010000395.1:0-5168 GCA_035629195.1 Blastococcus sp.
GTGCTCGCCTCGCCGGTGGATCACGTCAGCGCCTACGCCCTGATCGTCGAGGAGGGCACGAAGCTGGCCCGCCGGGTCCGGCGCGGCGAGCTGCCCATGCCCGACGACGACGTCCTCGCCGACCGCTACGAGCAGGCCGACGCGACCCTGGGCGCCGCCGGGTTCCGGTGGTACGAGGTGTCCAACTGGGCGACGTCGGACGCCGCCCGGTGCCGGCACAACGAGCTTTACTGGGCCAACGCGAACTGGTGGGGCGTGGGACCCGGCGCGCACAGCCACATCGGTGGGCTGCGCTGGTGGAACGTCAAGCACCCGGCCGCCTACGCCGACCGGCTGGGTCATGGACAGAGCCCGGCGCAGGACGCCGAGCTGCTCGACGACGCCGACCGGGCGCTGGAGGCGGTCATGCTCGGGCTGCGCCTGCGCGACGGTCTGCCCCTCACGGCGCTCACCGAGACCGGACGGCGCCGGGCCGCGGGCGCCGTCGCCGGAGGCCTGCTCGAGCCGGCCGCGCACGCTGCCGGCCGCGCCGTCCTCACCGACCGCGGGCGGCTGCTGGCCGACGCCGTGGTCCGCGACCTGACCGACTGAAAAACACCCCGTCCTCCCCACCCTTCGCAGGCTCAGGGCGGGACCCGGGACGGGGCCGGACGGCACGTCGCGGCGGCGGGGTCACCCGAAAGAGCGCGGATGGTGAGCCAGATCTCGGCTATGGTCCCGGTTCCGGCAACGGCGCCGGGTCCGGCGAGGGGGTGGTCCGCGGTGCCCGTACCAGTGGTGCGCCCGCCAGGGCACCCCTCGCCGGCGTCTCCCGCGGCCCTGCCGCCGGGCGGCACGGCCTCCCGCAGCCAGGACCCGCCGCACCCGGCCTGAGTTCCGCCGGAGTTCCCCGCCCGTCCTGACGCGCTCCCGACCGGTGACCGCGTCGATCCAGCGTTCCCAGAAGGAGATCCGCATGTCCGCCAGTTCCGACGGCACCACCGCCCCCGCGGCGGACCGCTTCCGCACCCTGCTGGAGGCCCAGCGTGCCGACTGCGTGCGCCAGCGCGAGGACGCTCTCGCCGAGTGCGCCACGTCGGTTCCCGATCCGGTGGCCCAGCGCCGCAGCGCCGACCTGCAGCGGACCATCGAGGAGATCGACCGGGCACTGGCCCGCGTCGAGGCGGGCACCTACGGCCGGTGCACCGGCTGCGACGCCGGCATCCCCGAGGAGCGGCTGGAACTGCGCCCCTTCGCCCGGACCTGCGTCGCCTGCACCGCCGCGGCCTGACGTCCGCGCCGCCCGGGTGGCCTCGACGCGCCCCCCTGCAGGGGCGCCTGATCAGCCGTCGCGGGGATCGGGCACCGGCGGCTGGACCGGGATGGCAGCGGTGTCCGGCCCCGACGAGGTCCGCACCGGCGTGAGCGCGTCGAGGTCGAGCACCCGCACGTGGATGACGTTGCGCTGCTGGAGGGCAGCCCGCAGCGCCCGGTGCAGGCCGTCCTCGAGGTACAGCTCGCCGTGCCATTGCACGGCGTGGGGGAACAGATCGCCGTAGAAGGTCGAGTCGTCGGCCAGCAGGGCATCCAGGGCCAGCTCGCGCTTCGTGGTCGTCAGCGTGTCGAGGCGCACCTGGCGCGGCGGGATCATGGCCCAGTCGCGGGTGGACAGGCCGTGGTCGGGATACGGGCGACCGTTCCGCACGCCTTTGAAGATCAGGGGGACCGACCTCCGCTCTCTCCCGTCGCGGGCCACCCGCCGAACCCCACCCTAGCGGCCACCAGGGCTCGTCCCTGCGGCCGTTCGGACAGGTGAGATGCGTCGCGAGCCACGCGACGGAGCGCGTGGACGGACGTATGCTGGCCTGGCACTCAGGCCGTGCGAGTGCCAGCCCGATTCGAACGGGCCGGCCGCCGCGGGATCGCCGTCCCGCTGGTCGCACGGCGCGTGGACCGGTACGGGGAGGTGTCCGTGGCGCACGACGAACGCCGCCTGGAGGTGCTCCGGGCCATCGTCCAGGACTACGTCTCCACCAACGACCCCGTGGGCAGCAAGGCTCTCGCCGAGCGCCACGACCTGGGGGTCTCCCCGGCCACCATCCGCAACGACATGGCGGTGCTCGAGGAGCAGGGCTACATCACCCAGCCGCACACCAGCGCCGGCCGGGTGCCCACCGACAAGGGCTACCGGCTCTTCGTGGACCGCCTGTCGGCCGTCAAGCCGCTGTCGGCCGCGGAACGCCGCGCGATCGAGCGCTTCCTCGACGGCGCCGTCGACCTGCACGACGTGCTCGGCCGCACCGTCCGGCTGCTGGCCCAGCTGACCCGGCAGGTCGCCGTCGTGCAGTACCCCACGCTGTCGCGCAGCGCGGTCCGGCACCTCGAGGTCGTGCAGGTCGCCACCGGCCGGCTACTGCTCGTCCTCATCACCGACACCGGCCGGGTGGAGCAGCGGGTCGTCGACCTGCCCGTCGACGTCGACGCCCAGGCGGTGCCCGAACTGCGCGCGCTGCTGAACTCCGCCTTCGCCGGCGTGAAGCTCGCCGAGGCCGGGAGCAAGGTGCCCGAGCTGCTGGAGACCGCGCCCGCGCACCTGCGCGGCCTGGTCACCACGGTGAGCACCACGCTCCTGGAGACGCTCGTCGAGCCCAGCGAGGACCGGCTGGTCATCGGCGGGACAGCGAACCTCGCCCGCGGGAGCGCCCTCGACTTCTCGGGCACCATGCGCCCGATCCTGGAGGCGCTCGAGGAGCAGGTCGTCGTGCTGCGGCTGATGAGCGAGGTCGACGCGAGCACCGTGCTGGTGCGGATCGGCGAGGAGAACGCCCACGAGGCGCTCACGGGTGCCTCGCTGGTCACCGTGGGGTACGGCTCCGCCGACCGGCCGCTCGGCGGTCTCGGCGTCGTGGGCCCGACCCGGATGGACTACCCAGGGAACATGGCCGCGGTCCGCGCCGTGGCCCGCTACGTCGGCCACCTGCTGGCCGAGAGCTGAGGACGAGACATACCGATGGCAACCGACTACTACGGCGTGCTGGGGCTGACCCAGGGGGCGTCCGACAGCGACATCAAGAAGTCCTACCGGCGGCTCGCGCGCGACCTGCACCCCGACGTCAACCCCGACCCCGAGGCCAAGGAGCGCTTCCAGGAGGTCACCCGCGCGTACGAGGCGTTGACCGATCCGGAGAAGCGCCGCATCGTCGACCTCGGTGGTGACCCGTTCGACTCCGGCGCCGGCGGCAACGGAGGCTTCGGCACGGCCGGGTTCGGCGGCCTCGGCGACATCATGGACGCCTTCTTCGGAGGCGCTGCCACCCGCGGGCCGCGCAGCCGCACCCGTGCCGGCCGGGACGCGCTGATCCCGATCGAGCTGGAGCTCGACGAGACGGTCTTCGGCACGCAGAAGGACCTCACGGTCGACACCGCCGTCCTCTGCGACAGCTGCACCGGCGCCGGTACCGCGCCCGGGACGCACCCGGCCACCTGCGCCACCTGCTCCGGGCGCGGCGAGGTGCAGAGCGTGCAGCGGGGCTTCCTCGGCCAGGTCGTCTCCAGCCGCCCCTGCCCGACGTGCGGAGGAACCGGGCAGGTCATCCCGCAGCCGTGCCCGAAGTGCGCGGGCGACGGCCGGGTGCGCACCCGTCGCACCATCTCGGTGAAGGTGCCGGCCGGCGTCGAGGACGGCATGCGCATCCGGCTCACCGGCCACGGCGAGGTCGGACCCGGCGGCGGGCCGGCAGGCGACCTGTACGTCGAGGTGCACGAGCAGCCGCACCCGGTGTTCACCCGCGACGGGGAGGATCTGCACTGCCGGGTCACCCTGCCCATGACCACCGCGGCGCTGGGCACGACGCTCAACCTCACGACGCTGGACGGCGACGAGGACCTCGAGATCCGTCCGGGTACCCAGTCGGGCAGCGTGCTGACCCTGCGCGCGCACGGCGCACCGCGGCTGCGTGCCACGGGCCGGGGCAACCTGCTGGTGCACGTCGAGGTGCAGACGCCGACCCGTCTCGACGGCGAGCAGGAGAAGCTGCTCCGCGAGCTCGCCGCGCTGCGCGGGGAGGACCAGCCCGAGTCGCACCGCGAGGCGCAGGGCGGCCTGTTCTCCCGGGTCCGCGACGCGTTCAACGGGCGCTGATCGGATGAGCGCGGGAACCCGCGAGCTCGACGGCGCGCCGCTCTTCCTCGTCGACGAGCTGCCCGACCTGCCCGAGCTGCTCGTCGACGGCCAGGAGGGCCGGCACGCCGTCGACGTGCTGCGGCTGCAGCCCGGTGAGCGGGTGCACGTGGGCGACGGGGAGGGGACCCTCGCCGACGGCGACGTCGTCGCGGCCGGTCCGGAGGGCCTGCGGGTGGCGGTGAGTTCCCGCTACGAGGTGCCCGCGCCCGACCCCGAGTTCGTGCTCGTGCAGGCCCTGCCCAAGGGCGACCACGGCCCCTTGGCCGTCGACCTCGCCACCGAGCTGGGTGTGGACCGGATCGTGCCCTGGCAGGCGGCGCGCTGCGTGTCCCGCTGGCGCGACGACCGCGTGGCCAAGGGCGTCGCCAAGTGGCGCGCGGCCGCCCGGGCGGCGAGCAAGCAGTCCCGCCGGCCGCGGCTGCCCGAGGTGACCGAGCCGATGACCACCCGCGAGGTCTGCGGGCTGCTCGGCGACGCCGACCTCGCCGTCGTCCTGCACGAGCAGGCCCGCCGCCCCCTGGTGGAGCTGACCGTGCCCTCCGCCGGCACGGTGGTGGTCGTCGTCGGCCCGGAGGGCGGGCTCACCGACGGCGAGGTGGTCGCGTTCACCGCCGCCGGTGCGGAGTCGGTGCGGCTCGGGCCCGAGGTGCTGCGCACCTCCACCGCCGGTGCCGCCGCCCTCGCCGCCCTGTCGGTGCGCGCCCGCTGGAGCTAGGGCGACGACACCCGCCACGAGCCGCCGCGCCCGCCGCCCGTCCGCCACCGGCAGGAGGGGTGCACGTCGTGGCCTACCCCGGGTCGAACGGGGTAGGAGGCGTCGATGGATGCAGTGTCGCTCGGCAAGGCAGGTCTCCAGGGGTGGCGAGCGAAGGTCGGCGACGCCGTCGCAGGACCCATCGCACGACGCTCACGGTTGACCGACGACCAGGTGCGAGCGGCCGTCGGTGGACTGTTCTTCGTGCTCTCGCTGAGCTACGTGCTCGGCACGGTCAGGCGCTTCTCCGGA
>DASPIH010000396.1:0-7213 GCA_035629195.1 Blastococcus sp.
CGGCTCGCCACGGCTTCCGCGTGGCGCCGCCGGCGGCCCCGCCACGCGGTTCCTGCGACGGCCGCCACCCCGGTCAGGACCAGCAGGTGGGCCACCGCGCGGTCGGCGTGCACATGGCCGGCCGCGAGGTCGGCGAGGGTCACCGGTAGCAGCAGCGCGGCGAAGGACCCGAGGAACGGCAGCGCGCCGGCGGCCAGGCGGGGCGCCAGGGCCACGGCGAGGAAGGCGGCGGCCACACCGAGGTTCCACGCACCGGTCTCGTGGGCCATGTGGACCGGAGCACTCATCGCCCCCGCCCCCGACACGAGGACCGGCCAGGCGAGCGCGGCCTGCGCGGCTCCGACGGCCAGCAGCAGCAGCCGCAGGGCGGTGTCGACGAGCCGGGCGCGGGCCGCCGCCCGCGCACCCGGCAGCTCGCGGGGCAGGGCACCGAGGACAGCGGCTGTGAGATCGGGCACGTCCGGCGCCGGTGCCAGCCGGGCGCGACGGGTCGCCTGCTCCGCCGCACCGCTCCACGCGACGCAGGACGGGCAGCCGGAGAGGTGCTCCTCGAGCGCACCGACGGGCATCCCGAGGGGCTCGCCGTCCAGACGCGCGGACAGCGCCTCGCGGTAGGGCAGGCACGACATGGTTCATTGGTCGTTCCCGGACGCCGTCCGGTTCCCGCGCTGCGGGATCTCTCCGAAAGGTTCTGCGAGGACATGGACGACCTGGCGCGCATCGCCGCGGACGCCGCCGACGGCGACCCGCTGGCCGCCGCCACCCTCGTGCGGGAGACGCAGTCCGATGTCTGGCGGCTGTGCGCCGCGCTGGGCGACCGCGACACCGCCGACGACCTGACCCAGGAGACGTACCTGCGCGCCTTCGGGGCGCTGCACCGGTTCGAGGGCCGCTCCTCGGTGCGCACCTGGTTGCTGGCCATCGCCCGCCGGGTGTGCGCCGACGCCGTGCGCTCCCGCCGGCGGCGGCGGCTCACGCTCGTGCGGGAGACCACCGACCTGGAGCTGCTGGCACCGGATCGCCGGGGCGACAGCGTCGGCGAGGCCGCCGCCGTGTCGGACCTGCTGACCCGGCTGGACCCCGACCGCCGGGAGGCGTTCGTGCTCACCCAGTTGCTGGGCCTCTCCTACGCCGAGGCCGCCGAGGTCGCCGGCTGCCCGGTAGGCACCATCCGCTCCCGCGTCGCCCGGGCCCGCGCGGAGCTCGTCGACGGTCTCGCCGGCGGGCACGACGGCCTCGCGGACGGCGACGCCGCCTCCCGGTGAACCCGGCTCGACGGCCGGAGAAGGGTGGGCGACCTATGCTCCCGGCGGCCGTGCGTCCCTCTCCAGGGTCCGCGGCCGTGCCCACACCGAGACGGAGCCCCGCGTGCCCTTCAGCCTGACACCCAAGGACTCGAGCTTCTACCCGCTGTTCACCGCCTCCGCGCAGAACCTGGTGGTGGCGACCGAGGTCCTGGGTGAGTTCGTGCACGACCACGCGCGCCGGGCGGAGCTCGCCGTGCGGCTGCGGGACCTCGAGCACGTCGGCGACCAGTCGACGCACGCCATCTTCCGGGCGCTCAACACCAGCTTCGTCACCCCGTTCGACCGAGAGGACATCTACCGCCTCGCCAGCGACCTGGACGACGTCATGGACTTCGTGGAGGCGGCCGCGGACCTGGTCATCCTCACCGGGCTCGGCACGCTGCCGGCCGAGATGAGCCAGCAGGTCTCGCTGCTGCAGCGCTGCGCGCAGACCACCGCCGAGGCGATGCCGCGGCTGAAGACCATGAAGGACCTCTCCGACTACTGGATCGAGGTCAACCGCCTGGAGAACGAGGCCGACAAGCTGTACCGCCGGCTGCTCTCCCGGCTGTACAGCGGCGAGTTCGACGCCCTGGAGATCCTCAAGCTCAAGGAGGTCGCCGACCAGCTGGAGGAGGCGGCCGACGCGTTCGAGCACGTGGCCAACGTGGTCGAGACGATCGCCGTCAAGGAGTCCTGGGTCTCCATGGCTCCGCTGACGGATTCCCGCTGATGGACCGCTGCTGATGGACCTCTGTTGATCGACGCGGCCTTCCTCGCCCTGGTCGCCATCATCCTGGTGGCCCTGGCGTTCGACTACACCAACGGCTTCCACGACGCGGCCAACGCGATCGCCGTCGCCGTCTCCACCAAGGCGCTGACCCCTCGGGCGGCGCTCGCCCTGGCCGCGGTGATGAACCTGGTCGGCGCCTTCCTCTCCACGGAGGTGGCCAAGACCGTCGGCGCGGGCATCATCGATCCGCCGGAAGGCAGCGGGGGCCTGCAGATCGTCTTCGCCGCCCTCATCGGCGCGATCGTGTGGAACCTCATCACCTGGTGGTTGGGGCTTCCCTCGTCGTCCTCCCACGCCCTCATCGGCGGCCTGGTGGGCGCAGCGCTGGCCGCGGCGCACTCGGTGCAGTGGATGGGGATCCTCGACAAGGTCGTCATCCCGATGGTGCTGTCGCCGCTGGTCGGCTTCGGCCTGGGCTACCTGTTCATGCTCGCGCTGCTCTGGACCTTCCGGAACGCCAACGTGACCAGGGCGAACCGCGGTTTCCGCTACGCCCAGATCGTCAGCTCGGCCACCATGGCGCTCGGCCACGGCATGCAGGACGCGCAGAAGACGATGGGCATCATGACCCTCGCGCTGTACACCGCCGGCGAGATCGACACCTTCGAGGTGCCGTTCTGGGTGGTCGTCGCCGCCGCCACGGCGATCAGCGCGGGCACCTACGCCGGCGGCTTCCGCATCATGCGGACGATGGGCCGGCGCATCATCCAGCTCACCCCGACCGGCGGGTTCGCCGCCCAGACGGTGGCCTCCAGCGTCATGGTGACGACGGCGACGGTCTTCGCCGTGCCGGTGTCCACGACGCACATCACGACGACGTCGATCATGGGCGTGGGCGCGACCCGGCGGTTGTCCGCGGTCCGCTGGGGCGTCGCGGGCAACATCCTGGTCGCCTGGGTCGTCACGCTCCCCGCGGCGGCGGCCGTCGCGGCGCTCGCCTACTTCCTCACCGGCATCGTGGTCTGAGCGGCGTCCGCCCGACGACCACCGGCCCCCACCGCGGTGCGGCCCATGCCGCTTCGGGGGTATGGCATCCCACCAGGTGGACCCCCGATCACCCCTTAAGTGCATCGATCTGGTAGACATTGCTTCGTGACGCGGACGACGATGCTGCTCCTGGTGAGCCGCCGGCACGTCGATCTCCTGCGCGTCTGCACCGCCGCCTGTCACGGCTGCTGATCCCCCGCGCCGCCCCCGGCGGCCCGTCTCGTCCTGCTCCCGCGTGCGCCGCCGCGCGCCCGCGCCCCTGAGACCCGGAGTCAGTCCCCCGTGAAGACCTTGATCCTGCTCGCCCTCGCCGGCCTGGGTGCCCAGCTCGTGGACGGCAGCCTCGGCATGGCCTACGGCGTCACCTCCACGACGCTGCTGCTGGCGCTGGGCACCAACCCCGCCGCCGCGTCGGCCACGATCCACCTCGCCGAGATCGGCACCACGCTGGCCTCCGGGCTGTCGCACTGGAAGTTCGGCAACGTCGACTGGAAGGTCGTCGCCAAGGTCGGGCTGCCCGGAGCGGTGGGCGCATTCGCGGGCGCGACCTTCCTGTCGAGCATCTCGACCGAGCTCGCCGCGCCGGTGATGTCGCTCATCCTCGTCTCGCTCGGCGCCTACATCCTGGTGCGCTTCACCCTGCGGGGCATCGACCGCCGGAACATCGGCAAGCCGATCCGCAAGCGGTTCCTCGGGCCCCTGGGCCTGGTCGCCGGCTTCGTCGACGCCACCGGCGGCGGTGGCTGGGGGCCGGTGGGCACCCCTGCGCTGCTCTCGAGCGGCCGGATGGAGCCGCGCAAGGTCATCGGCTCGATCGACACGTCGGAGTTCCTCGTCGCGCTGGCGGCCAGCCTCGGCTTCCTCTTCGCGCTGGGCTCGCAGGGCATCGACCCGCTCTGGGTCGCCGGACTGCTCGCCGGCGGCCTCGTTGCCGCCCCGATCGCGGCCTGGCTGGTGCGGCACATCCCGCCCCGGCTGCTCGGCTCGCTGGTCGGCGGGATGATCGTCATCACCAACGTCCGCACCCTGCTGCGCAGCGAGTGGGTCGGCGCCTCCGACATCGTCAGCTACGCGATCTACGCCGTCCTGTTCGCCGTCTGGGCTGCGGCGGTCGTCCACTCGTACCGCCAGTACCGCCAGGACGCGGCACTGGAGTCCGCGGACGCCGTCGCCGAGGTGGCCGAGCGCAACCTGGCCCACGCGGCCGAGGGTTCCGCATTCGAGGGGCCCGCGTCCGGCGAGCCCGTGGGCGCCGGTCGCCCCATCGATCCGCGGGACTGAGGAACGGCCTCGCCCCCTCCGGACGGGGCCGTGCCTGGACCGTGCGAGGGGCCCGTCCGGCGACTGCCGGACGGGCCCCTCGCCGTCCGACCGGCTCGCGGCCGGCGCACGCGGGAGGACCCGCCTTCGGCGGGTTCCTAGACGGCCCGGGACACCGGCAGGGTGGGAACCTGCGGAAGCGGCGTGGAACGGGCCGCCGCCAGCACCATCTGCGGCGACGACGGCAGGCCGCGACGGGTGCACAGCCGCAGCGCTCGGGCGCCGGTGAGGACGTCGGTCTCGGGAGGGACGACGAGCAGGTCGGCCCGACGGTTGCCGCCGGCCCACGTCAGGCAGACCACCTGCGGGTCCATGCTCCGGAAGCCACCGGCGCGGACGGTGCGGCCCAGCACCTCGAGCTTCCGGGGTGCCGGTTGCCACGCATCCATGGCGTAGGTGAAGCGCTCCACGCGGACGCCGCGCCGCTCCAGCGCGGCGATCAGCTCGGGGAGCTCGACGGCGAGGTTCCGGCTGCGCGGGAACCATGCACCGTCGAACGCGGAGTCCCCGGATCCGGCGTCGGCCCGCAGACTCACCCGTACGTCGATCCCACCCCGGAAACCCTCGGACACCGGATCCGTGCGCGTGATCGTCGTCATCAGCGTTCGGCCGCCTCTCGTCGTTCGCTAGCCGTGGGCAGGCACAGAGCCCCGAGGGGAACGTACGGCGCGACACAGGGCCGACGAGTGGACCGGTCACCGGGCGGGTCGGCGCCACACGGCCGGTCATCACGAACCGTCACCTGTCAACCACCGAAGCGCCGTCGGGCCTGTCGCATCCTCCGGCGGTCAACCGGCGTCCACGGCTCGGCCGACGACGGGAACAGAGCACCTAGGGCGGGCGGCTCATGACCGTGCGTGCGTTCTCGCGGCACGGCCGGGAATATCCGGACGGCGAGCGTGGTGCTCGTTCCCGCGGTCCGCCTACCGTGCGATCGCCCACCAACGGTGGGCCCGTATGGCGGCCCGCCGAACCTGCCCACCGCCACCGGACTCGTTGACTCGACGGGCAGGCGTGGGGGACCCCGCACGCAGAACCGGCCTCCGGGCCTCGGGGTGAAGCCGCCGCGCGCGGCCGGGCAGCTCTCGCCCGAACCCGACAGCTAACCCCGCAGGCGGCGAGAGGCTTCCACCCATGCTCAAGCACCACGCGGAACGACAGCCCCGCCCCGCCCGCGCGTCGGCCAGGGCGGCCATGGCCCGTCCGGCCATGGTCGTCGCGGCAGCAGCGGCCGTCTCCCTCATGATCGCCGCTCCGGCCCAGGCCCACCCCGGGGAGCACACGGTCGGTCCCGGTGACACGCTCAGCGGGCTCGCGGACGCCCACGACACCTCGTGGCAGGCGATCCATGCCGAGAACCGCGACACCATCGGTCCCGATCCACACGCCCTGCAGGTCGGCCAGGTCCTGGACATCGGCGGGTCCGGCTCGGCTCCTCCAGCTCCGAGCGCTCCCGCTCCGAGCGCACCAGAGGCGTCCGGCGAGTACGTGGTCCAGCCGGGGGACACGCTGGAGGGGATCGCGGCCCGACACGGCACGACGTCGCAGCAGCTGCACGCCCGGAACCGCGACGTCATCGGTCCGGACCCGGACGTCCTGCGCAGCGGTCAGCGCCTCACCGTCGGCGGATCGGCGCCGGCCCCCGAGCGCGCCAGCCGGAGCGCGGCGAGGTCGACCCCGAGCACGGCCGCCTACGACGCGTGGGATCCCCACGTGCGCCCCGCCGTCGAGGAGATCGCCACCCGGTTCAGCGTCTCGACGGTCCTCACCCGCCCCGGACACAGCCCGACCCAGGGTCGCGCCGCCGACTTCATGGTCTACGACGACCGAGCCAAGGGCGATGCGCTGTCCCAGTACACCATCGACAACGCAGCGCGGTTGGGCGTCGAGTACGTGATCTGGCAGCAGCGGATCTACACGGTCTCCTCGGGCTCCTGGCGGGCCATGGAGGACCGCGGCTCCCCCACGGCCAACCACATGGACCACCCGCACGTGGCCTTCCGGCCGGCCCCGTAACGGCACCGCACGCGAGAGAGCCCCTGCCGGGACTCCGGGCAGGGGCTCTCTGGCGTACCGAGCTGGATCAGACGGGCTTGGGCTTGCGGTTCTTGGCCTTGCCCCGCTCGGTCTGGTCGAGCACCACCTTGCGGATGCGGACGCTGCCCGGCGTCACCTCGACGCACTCGTCCTCGGCGCAGAACTCCAGCGCCTGCTCCAGGTTGAGGATCCGCGGCGGGATCAGGCGCTCGAGCTCCTCGGAGGTGGACTTGCGCATGTTGGTGAGCTTCTTCTCCTTGGTGATGTTCACGTCCATGTCGTCCGGACGGGAGTTCTCACCGACGATCATGCCCTCGTACACCTCGGTGCCCGGCTCGACCATCATCGAGCCGCGCTCCTGCAGCGAGAACATCGAGTACGTCGTCGCCACGCCCTGGCGGTCGGCCACCAGCGAGCCGGTCGGGCGGGCACGCATGTCGCCGAGCCACGGCTCGTAGCCCTCGAGGTTGTGGTTCAGGACGCCCGTACCGCGGGTCTCGGTGAGGAACTCGGTGCGGAACCCGATGAGCCCGCGGGAGGGGACGACGTACTCCATCCGCGCCCAGCCCGTGTCGTGGTGCACCAGGTTCTCCAGGCGACCCCGGCGGATGGCCAGCGCCTGGGTCAGCGTGCCGACGTACTCGCCGGGCGTGTCGATGGTGACCCGCTCGACCGGCTCGTGCAGCTTGCCGTCGATCGTCTTGGTGACGACGGTCGGGCGGCCGACGGTGAGCTCGAACTCCTCGCGGCGCAGCTGCTCGACGAGGATGGCCAGCGCCAGCTCGCCGCG
>DASPIH010000397.1:0-4677 GCA_035629195.1 Blastococcus sp.
TGCTGACCGACCCCGCCGGACGGGACGACGCCGCGGCGACCGGGCTGCCGGTCTGCGTCGTCGACGACCCCCGCCGGGTGCTGGGTGCGGTCGCCGACCGGGTGTACGGGCGGCCCAGCGCGCGCCTGACCGTCCTGGGCATCACCGGGACCAACGGCAAGACCACCACCAGCTACCTGGTCGAGGCGGGACTGGCCGCGGCCGGTCTGGCGACCGGCCTCATCGGTACCGTGCGGACGCAGACCCGGTCCGCCGACGGCAGCGTGACCGCGCTGCCCAGCGTGCGCACCACGCCGGAGGCGCCGGCGCTGCACGCGCTGCTGGCCGGCATGGCCGACGCGGGCGCCGCGGCGGTGGTCATGGAGGTCTCCAGCCACGCCCTGGTGCAGGGGCGGGTCGGCGGCGTGCGCTTCGCCGCGGCCGGTTTCACCAACCTGGGTCGTGACCACCTCGACTTCCACCGCGACATGGAGGACTACTTCCAGGCCAAGGCGCTGCTGTTCGACGGTCGGGCGGCCGTCGAGGTCGTCGACGTCGACGACCCGTACGGCTGGCGGCTGGCGGAGCGGCCGGGCCGGCGCCCCGTCACCGTCTCCAGCACGGCCGGGGTCCCGGCCGACTGGACGGCCTCCGACGTCGCTGCCGCCCCCGGCGGCGGATCCACGTTCACCGTGCACGGGCCCGGCGGCCGGCAGTGGCCGGCCCGGTTGCGGTTGCCCGGCCGGTTCAACGTGGCCAACGCGCTGCTCGCGGTCGCGCTGCTCGACGGCGTGGGGATCGCGGTGGAGGACGCCCTCGCCGGCCTGGCCGCCACCGTGGTGCCCGGCCGCATGGAGCCGGTGGACGCCGGCCAGCCGTTCGTCGCCGTCGTGGACTACGCGCACACCCCCGACGCGGTGCGGACCGCCCTGGCCGCGCTCCGGGCCGCCACGCCCGGCCGGCTGGTCACCGTGCTCGGCTGCGGCGGTGACCGGGATCCGGGCAAGCGGCCGGCCATGGGGGCGGCGGCCGCCGAGGGCAGCGACGTCCTGGTCGTGACCGATGACAACCCGCGGTCGGAGGACCCGGCCACCATCCGGGCGGCCGTGCTCGCCGGCGCCGCCGAGGTGCCGGACGGCCGCCGGGCGGAGATCATCGAGGTCGCCGGACGCCGGAACGCACTCGTCGCCGCCGTGCGCCTGGCCCGGGCGGGGGACACCCTGCTCGTGGCGGGCAAGGGGCACGAGACCGGTCAGGAGGTCGCGGGGACGGTGCACCCGTTCGACGACCGGGACGTCCTCCGGGAACTCCTGACCGGCGCCGGGACGCCGTCGTGATCCCGATGACCCTGGCCGAGATCGCCGAGGCGACCGGCGGGCGGGCGCACGGCGCGGCCGGCACCACCGTCACCGGCGCGGTGACCCTCGACTCCCGCACCGTGGCGGCCGGCGACCTGTTCGTCGCCGTCCCGGGGGAGCGGGTGGACGGGCACGACTTCCTGCCCGCCGCCACCGCGGCCGGCGCCGCCGCCGCGCTGGTCACCCGACCCGACCCGGCTCTGCCCTGCGTGGTCGTCGACGATCCGGTGGTCGCGCTCGGCCGGCTGGCCGCTGCCGTGCACACCCGGCTGACCGGCGGCGGGCTGCGCACGCTGGGCATCACCGGCTCCTCCGGGAAGACCTCGACCAAGGACCTGCTGGGCCAGGTGCTCGCCGCGGCCGGGCCGACCGTGAGCCCGCCGGGCTCGTACAACAACGACATCGGATTGCCGCTCACCGTGCTCTCCGCCGACGAGAGCACCCGCTTCCTCGTGCTGGAGATGGGCTCGCGGGGCCGCGGCCACATCGCCCGGCTGTGCCGCGTCGCCCGGCCGCAGGTCGGTGTGGTGCTCAACGTGGGCTCGGCGCACCTGGGCGAGTTCGGCAGCGCCGACGGGATCGCGCAGGCGAAGGGAGAGCTCGTCGAGGCGCTGCCCGCGGACGGCACCGCCGTCCTGAACGCGGACGACCCGCGGGTGATCGGCATGGCACCCCGGACCCGCGCCCGCGTGCTCGCCACCGGTCGCGGGGAGGACGCCGACGTGCGCGCCGAGGACGTGACCCTCGACGACTCCGCGCGCGCCCGTTTCACCCTGGTGACGGCGGAGGAGCGGCACGCCGTCGCCCTGCGGGTCGTGGGGGAGCACCAGGTCGCCAACGCGCTCTCCGCCGCCGGAGCCGCGCTCGCCGCCGGGATCACGCCCGCCCACGTGGCCGCCGGCCTCTCCGGCGCGGAGCCGCGAAGCCGCTGGCGCATGGAGGTCACCCGGCGGGACGACGGCGTGACCGTCGTCAACGACGCCTACAACGCCAACCCGGAGTCCATGCGGGCCGCCCTCGCCGCACTGGCCGGGATGCCCGCCGGCCGCCGCATCGCGGTGCTGGGCGGGATGGCCGAGCTGGGGCCCGACGCCGATGCCGAGCACGTCCGGCTCGGACGCGACGCCGTTGCCGCGGGTGTCGACCTGCTCATCGCCGTGGGCCCCGATGCGGTAGGCATTGCGGAAGGCGCGGTCGCCGCGGGGCGGCGCGCCGGAGAGGAGTCGGTGCACGTGCCGGACCGGGCCGCTGGCCTCGCGCTGCTGTCGGAGGCCCTGCGCCCCGGGGACGTCGTCCTCGTGAAGGCCAGCCGCTCCTACGGCCTCGAGCTGCTCGCCGCCGAGCTGCTGGGCGGTGCCGCCGCGTGAGAAGCGTCCTCATCGCCGCAGCCGTCGGCCTGATCGTCTCCATCCTGCTCACGCCGCTGGCCATCCGGACCTTCCGCAGGCAGGGCATGGGGCAGGAGATCCGCGACGACGGCCCCGAGAGCCACCTGTCCAAGAAGGGCACGCCCACGATGGGCGGCACGGTCATCGTCGGCGCGACCGTGCTGGGCTACCTCACCGCGCACCTGGTGTTCGTCGGGGAGCCCGGCTGGGGGTTCACCGCGACCGGCATGCTGCTGATGTTCCTGATGGTCGGCATGGGCACCGTCGGCTTCCTCGACGACTACCTGAAGATCCGGTACCGCCGCAGCCTCGGGCTGAACAAGACGGCCAAGCTGGTCGGCCAGCTGGTCGTGGGCGTCACCTTCGCCGTGCTGGCGATCAACTTCCCGAGCAACGGGATCACACCGGCGTCCACGGTCGTCTCCTACGTCCGCGACATCGCCCCGCTCACGCTCGGCCCGATCGCCTTCGTGATCCTCGCGTACCTGTTCATCGCCGGGTTCTCCAACGCGGTGAACCTGACCGACGGCCTCGACGGCCTGGCCGCCGGCTCCTCGGCGATGGTGCTGGCCTCCTACATCGTCATCTCGTTCTGGCAGTTCACGCACGACTGCGCCAACGAGCTGATCGAGGGCTGCTACACCGTCCGCGATCCCCTCGACATCACGCTCGTGGCCGCCGCCGGCATGGGCGCCTGCCTGGGTTTCCTGTGGTGGAACACCAGCCCGGCGCGGATCTTCATGGGCGACACCGGCTCGCTGGCGCTGGGCGGGCTGCTCTCCGGGTTGGCCATCGTCACCCGCACCGAGCTCCTGCTGGTCGTGCTCGGCGGCCTCTTCGTGGCCGTCACGCTCTCGGTCGTGATCCAGGTGGCGTTCTTCCGGGCCACCCGCCGGCGGGTGTTCCGCATGGCGCCGCTGCACCACCACTTCGAGCTGGCCGGCTGGACGGAGAACACGGTCATCGTCCGTTTCTGGCTGGTCACGGGGATGGCGGTGGCCTTCGGGCTGGGCCTGTTCTACGCCGACTGGCTCGGCATCGTGGGCCTGTGACCGCGCCCGCCACCTCCTTCGCCGGCCGCACCGTCCTCGTCGCCGGTCTCGGCGTCTCCGGGATCGCGGCCGCCCGGGCGCTGCTGACCGTCGGGGCACGGGTGCTGCTGGCCGACGCCGCCGAGGTGCCCGCCGCAGCGGAGCTGACCGCTGCGGGAGCCGGCTGGCTGGGTGCCGCCGACACCGTGCCCGACGGCGTCGACCTGGTGGTCACCTCACCGGGATGGCGGCCGGACTCCCCGCTGCTGGTGGACGCCGCCGCGCGCGGCGTGGAGGTCGTCGGCGAGCCCGAGCTCGCCTGGCGCATGCGCCTCCCCGGACCCGACGGGACGCCCGCGCCCTGGCTGGCGGTGACCGGCACCAACGGCAAGACCACCACCGTCACGATGCTCGAGGCGATCCTGCTGGCCGACGGGCGGCGGGCGGTCGCGGCGGGGAACGTCGGCCGGCCCCTGGTCGAGGTGGTCACCGCACGCGGAGCGGACGGCGCACCGGCCTACGAGGTGATCGCCGTCGAGCTGTCCAGCTTCCAGCTGCACTGGTCCTCGACGATCGCCCCCGCCGCGGCCGCGGTCCTCAACGTGGCCGACGACCACACCGACTGGCACGGCTCCTTCGGCGCCTACCGCGACGCCAAGGCACGCATCCTCGAGCGGTCCCCGGTCGCGGTCGCCGACGCCGGGGACGCGGTCGCGGCCCGGCTGGTGCAGGCCCACCCGCGGCCGGTGACCGTCACCGTGGGCGAACCGGGCCCCGGCCAGCTGGGTGTGCGGGCCGGCGCCCTGGTCGACCGCGCGTTCGCCGCCGACCCGGCCGGGGAGCCGGTCCTGGAGCGGTCGCGGCTGCCGGTGCCCGGCCCGCACAACACGGTCAACGCGCTGGTGGCCACCGCGCTGGCGC
>DASPIH010000398.1:0-3051 GCA_035629195.1 Blastococcus sp.
GCACCGGATAGGCCGAGCCCGTGCGCGCCTCGCCTCCGCCCGCCCGGTCGGCGCCGGCGGCGTGGAGCGGGCGGCCGTCGATCGGTCGCGAGTTCAGGCCCGGCGGGCCCGGGTCACCTGCGTCCGGGCGGCGAGGTCGGCGTCGGGCGGGTAGTCCACCCTGACCAGGGTGAGCCCGTGCGCGGGCGCCACCGGCACCTCGCTGGCCCGTTCCGTGCGGGTCAACAGCCCGGCCGGCCAGTCCAGCGGGCGCCGGCCCTCGCCCACGGCGATCAGCCCGCCGACGAGGCTGCGCACCATGGAGTGGCAGAACGCGTCGGCCGAGGCGTCGATGCGCACAATCTCGGGGCCTCGCTCCTCGCCCTGCCGGGCGACAGTCAGCCCGAGCAGGGTGCGGATGGTGGTCGCGCCCTCCCTGCGCTTGCAGTAGGCGGCGAAGTCGTTCTCGCCCACGAGGAGGCCGGCGGCCAGGTCCATGGCACCGGCGTCCAGGCGGCGCGGCCAGGCGACCGTGTCGGCCCGCCGGAGCGGCGATGGCCCCGCGGGGTCGTCGGTGAGCCGGTAGACGTAGTGCCGTGCCAGCGCGCCGAAGCGGGCGTCGAACGCGGGGTGCGCCTCCGTCACGGAGCGGACCGTGACGTCCGGCGGGAGGACTCCGCGCAGCCGGCGGAGCAGCTTGGCGCCCTGGGCCTCCCACACGGCCCGGCGCACGTCGCAGTGGACGACCTGGCCGGTCGCATGCACCCCGGCATCGGTCCGGCCGGCGACGGTGAGCTGCACCGGCTCGCGCAGGACGGTCGTCATCGCGGACTCGAGTTCTGCCTGCACGGTGCGCAACGCCGGCTGGTGCGCCCAACCGTGGAAATGCGAACCGTCGTACTGCACTGCCAGGCGGAGACGGGCGAGCCCGCCACCGGTCTCGGTGGCGGGCTCGTCGCGGTGCTCGATGCGGGGATCCGCACCCGTACCCGGTGCGGTCAGGAACCGCTCACTTCGGGTCGGGGGCGGCGTCGCCGCCCTGGTACTGCTGGCCGGCGGTCGCGGCGTCGCCGAGCTCGGCGGCCTCGATCTCCGCCGCCACGGCGCTCGCGAGCTCCGGCGAGAGGGCGGGATCCTCGACGACCGCCGCATTCTGGCGCTCGGGCTGCGACGTGACGTCGCTGTCGTCCTGCCGCTCGCCGTCAGGGCTGAAGACGTCGGTGACGATCTCCTGGGCCTCGTCGGTGACGCTGCCGTCGATCACGGCCGGTGACGTGTCGCCGCCGGGACCGGTGGTCTCGCCCTCGAAGGTCGCCCCCTGGTCGCCGCCACCGGCGGACACGCCGGCCGCGCCCGCGCCCGGGACGCCCTGGGGCTCGCTCATCGCGCGTCCGTGCCCTCGGCGCCGGCAGCCGGCGTCGCGTCGGCCTCGACGTCCGCACCGCTGGCGTCCTCGACCGGGACGTCCTCGGCGGTGACGTCGGCGGTGGTCTCCTCGGCGGTCACGTCCGCGGCGGTGGTGTCGTCACCGGTGGTCTCGTCGGCTGCCTCGAGGGCGTCGGCGGTGACCTCGCCGGCGGCGGACGCGGAGCCCGCGCCGGTCGCGAACTGCGTGCCGCGAGCGCGCTCGGCCTCACCGACGGCCTGCTGGCCCACGGTCAGCGCCTCGACGAGCTCGATGACGGCCATCGGCGCGTTGTCGCCCTTGCGGGGACCCACCTTGGTGATGCGGGTGTAGCCACCGGGACGGTTCTCGTAACGAGGACCGATCTCGGCGAAGAGGGTGTGGACGACGTCCTTGTCACGGATGGTGGTCATCACCTGACGACGGGCGTGCAGGTCACCGCGCTTGGCGAAGGTCACCAGCTTCTCGGCCAGCGGACGCAGCCGCTTGGCCTTCGACTCGGTGGTGGTGATCCGCCCGTGCTCGAACAGCGAGGTGGCCAGGTTGGCCAGCATCAGCCGCTCGTGCGCGGGGGACCCGCCGAGACGGGGGCCCTTGGTGGGGGTGGGCATGTCGGTCCTTCCTCAGGCCGCCGGGCGCTCGCTGCCGGCTGCATCCGTGGTGGTGCTGTCGTCCGTACTGCGGTGGTGCTCGCGTTCAGTGTCGCTGCCCGCAGGGCGAGGCCGGACGGCGGGTGCGCCCGCCGTCCGGCCCTCCTTCAGAGCTGCTCGGTCTCCTGGTAGGAGGTCTCGTCGTACTGCGCCTGGTCGTAGCTCGCGGCGTACTCGCCCGTGCCCTGGTAGGCGTCGGTCTCGTACCCCTCGTCGTAGCTCTCGACCGAGGTGGGGATGAATCCGGGCGGGCTGTCCTTGAGCGCGAGGCCCATGGCAGCCAGCTTCATCTTGACCTCGTCGATCGACTTGGCCCCGAAGTTGCGGATGTCGAGCAGGTCGGCCTCGGAGCGGGTGACGAGCTCACCGACGGTGTGCACGCCCTCGCGCTTGAGGCAGTTGTAGGACCGGACGGTGAGGTCCATGTCCTCGATCGGCATCGAGAAGTTCGCGATGTCGGCGGCCTCGGCCGGGCTGGGCCCGACCTCGATGCCCTCGGCCTCGACGTTCAGCTCGCGCAGCAGGCCGAACAGTTCGACCAGCGTGGAGCCGGCGCTGGCGATCGCGTCACGCGGAGCGATCGACGGCTTGGTCTCCACGTCGACGACCAGGCGGTCGAAGTCGGTGCGCTGCTCGACACGGGTCGCCTCGACGGCGTAGGTCACCTTGAGCACCGGCGAGTAGATCGAGTCGACCGGGATCCGGCCGATCTCCTGGCCGGGCTGCTTGTTCTGCGGCGCGGGGACGTAGCCACGCCCGCGCTCGACGACCAGCTCGACCTCGAGGCGGCCCTTGCCGTTGAGGGTGGCGATGTGCAGCTCGGGGTTGTGCACCTCGACGCCGGCCGGGGGGGCGATGTCGGCGGCGGTGACCTCACCGGGGCCCTGCTTGCGCAGGTACATGGTCACCGGCTCGTCGGAGTCGGAGCTGACGACCAGGCCCTTGAGGTTGAGGATGATCTCGGTGACGTCCTCCTTGACGCCCGGCACGGTGGTGAACTCGTGCAGGGTGCCCTCG
>DASPIH010000399.1:0-6788 GCA_035629195.1 Blastococcus sp.
GGCAGGCGCGCAACCTGCTGACGACGCTGCTGCTGTCCACCGGGGTCCCCATGCTGACCGCCGGCGACGAGCTCGGCCGCACCCAGCGCGGCAACAACAACGCCTACTGCCAGGACAACGAGATCTCGTGGCTGGACTGGAACGCCGTCCACGGCGACCTGCTCGCCTTCGTCACCCGCCTGGTGCGACTCCGCCGCGGCGCGCCGGTGCTGCGCCAGGAGGCGTTCTTCGAGGGCCACGAGCTGCCGGGCACCGGAGGCACCCGGGACCTCGCCTGGTTCGCTCCCGACGGAGGCCAGCTGACCACCGCGGACTGGTTCGACACCGGCCTGCAGACCGTGGGCATGTACCTCGACGGGCGCGGCATCCGGAACCGGGACGAGCGCGGCCACCCGGTGCTCGACGACTCCTACCTCGTGCAACTGCACGCCGGGCCGGATCCGGTGACCGTCGAGCTCCCCGGGTCGCCGTGGGCCGACGGTTACGAGCTGGTGCTCTCCACCGAGTTCGCGCGCGGCGCTCCCCCCGCGCCGGCCTTCCTCGCGCCCGGCCCGGTCGAGCTGACCGGCCGCTGCGTGTGGCTGCTCCGGGTGGAACGCAGGCCCTGAGGCGCGCTTGGTGCCGCCGCGATGCTGTGACTCCCGGAGGCGGCCGGCCGCCGACTTAGCTTCCCCCGCCGGCCCGACGTCGGGCAGCGACTTCCCTAGCCCGAAGACACACGAACTGCACAAGTTGCGGAGGCGGGTCGGCGAACCGCCTGTCTCACATGATGGGCCGCAGTGGTTCGACGACCTCGGGGACGAAACCCCTAGCGGGCGTAGGGTGGCGGGACCAATCTCAGCCGCATGACCACATCCACTTCGCGGCCCGTCGCACTCCCCGACGCACTATCCGCCACTGCGGGATCCGGGGACCTGCTGTCTGGGATCCGGCCGGGTGACTGCTGGCTGGTGGCCGTCGCCCATCCGGACGACGAGTCGTTCGGGTGTGGCTCGGTGATCGCCGCAGCGGCCGCCCGTGGTGCGGCGGTGACCGTGGCTTGTGCAACGCGCGGAGAGTCGGGCGAGCCGGCCGGACCCGTCGACGGCGGCGGCCTCGGGGCGATGCGTGAGGCCGAGCTGCATCGCGCCGCGGCCCGGCTGGGTGCGGCGAGGGTCGAGCTGCTCGGCTGGTGCGATTCCGGCTTCAACGGGGAGCCGCCCGCGGGGTCGCTCTGCGCCGTGCCCGAGGGCGCGGTGGTCGGCGTCCTGGAGCGGCTGCTGCGAGACCTGCGGCCGGACGTCACCGTCGTGCTCGACGGCAGCGACGGCCACCGCGATCACCTGCGGATGCGCGCCGCGACGGTGACCGCGGCCCGGCGGGCGGCCCGCACCGGGCCACGGACCCGGCTCTACGAGCACTGCCTGCCGAACTCGCTGATGCGCCGCTGGCTCGACGAGACCAGCGCGTTGAGAGGAGACGACGCCTACCACGAACTGGACCCGGCTGCGTTCGGCCGTCCGGATGCCGAGGTCACCGACGTCCTGGACACCAGTCACGTGCTGGAGTGCCGCGAGGCGGCCATGGCCGAGCACCGCTCGCAGAGGTCGCCGTTCGACGGGCTCAGCGACGGCTTGCGCCGCGCCTTCCTCACCCGCGACCACCTGGCGGCGGTGCCGCTCGCCCTGGCCTGGTCCGAAGGGTGCGAGACCGACTCCGTGGACGGCTACTGGGATTTCACTGCTGCCCGGTGGCGCCGCTAGAGCTTCCTAGCCGCCTGCGACAGGTCGAGGCACTCCTCCTGCCGGACCTCGCTGACCACGATCCACGAGGGCCGCATCCCCAGCGCCTCCTCGACCAGCCGACGCAGCGGGATCTCCCCGGCGTCGACCGGGCTGGCGGGCCTGCATCGCGACGACCTTGGGCAGCGGAACGCGGAGACGGAACACTTCCTCGCATGTGCTTCTCCGGTTGCAACAGAACTGAACGGCACAAGCGACGAGGCCCCGCTCCGGGATTCGGAACGGGGCCTCGGTACTGCTGCGGGATCGGCTACTCGGGGGTCTGCTCGAACGTGATGACGGTCCAGCCCAGGAGCAGGCGGTCGCCGTCGGAGAGCGGGTGGGCCACACCCGGCTCGAGCTGCGTCCACTCGGTGGCCTCGGGGCCGGCGACGTGCGTGCCGTTGAGCGAGCCGAGATCGACCAGGGAGACCTCGGTGCCCGAGCGGGTCAGGGCGGCGTGCGCCGAGGACAGCACGTTCTGGGTGTCGGCGATCGGCACCGCACGCGCCGAGCCGCTGGTCACCATCTCGTGGTTGTCCGGGCGACGGCCCAGCACCAGGTCCTCGTCGACGGTGACGACCATGCCGTCGTCGAACCGCAGGACCGGCGCGGCGGCGTCGCTGTCCGGCCGCCAGAACGCGGTCTGCTCACCGGACTCCGGAGGCGTCGCGGCCGTCGAGCCCTGGGCGGAGCCGGCCACGGCATCCGACGGGGCGGCGAACGGCGACTGCGCGGGCGCAGCCGACGTGGCAGCGGGAGCAGCAGCCGCGGCGGCGGGTGCCGCGAGGTGCAGCGTGGCACCGCCACCGGGCACGGTGCCCTCGACGAGGTCGAAGCTGACGCCGGGCGGGGTGCGCGGCGCCGACTGGCCGGGGCCGACGTAGAGCGACGTCCCCAGCGAGAAGCCGGAGGCCAGCGTGCCGCCCTCGACCGACGAGCCGGAGACGGGAACACCGTCGACGGCCGGCTGACCCTTGCCGCCCCACAACGCGATCCCGGAGCCGGTGCCGGACGCGAGGACGAGGGCGAACGACGCGCCGCCCGAGGCCAGCGAGCCGACCTGGGCGGCCACGGCGGCCAGCACGCGGTCGGCACCGGGCCCGGTCACGCCGAGGCAGGCGTGCAGGGCTGAGACGAGGGCGGGCGAGCCGGGTGCGTCGACCCACAGCAGGCCGCCGCCACTGCGGGCGACGACGGCGTCTCCGGGGAGGACTTCACAGCGGTCGGGCATGGCGTCCAGCCTAGTGATGCGCGGCCGATCTCCGCTCGCCCACAGCGTCGCCACGCCGGGCCATCAGGACGTCACGCGTGGTGCCCGGGGTCCGCGTGACGGGAGTGTCCGCTGTTCCGGCGTCAGGCGGTGCTGACCACCCCGAGCTCCGCCGGATCGGCCAGGTACTCGGAATGCGGCAGCACGCGCACGGTGTAGCCGAACGCACCGGTGCGCCTCAGCGGCAGCGTGGCGGTGAACCAGTGCCGCGAGCCCTCGGTGTGCTCGTGCGTCATGGGCACCGAGGTCACGTCGTGCAGGCCGTCGGCGTCGTCGACGCGACCGTAGGCCGCCTGCACCTCGACGTCGGACGTCTCCAGACCCGGCAGCTCCACCTCGGCACGCAACGCCAGCGTCGAACCGATCTCCGGGGTGTCCCCCGCACCGGTCGCCTCCACGTGCGCCACCCGGACGTCTGACCAGTGCCGCAGGAGGTGCGAGCGCCACGTCGCCTCGGTACGCGCGGCGGCATGACCGTCGGCGGCCATGGTGCGGGCCGAACCCGCCGCCGGCACGTACAGGTTGCGCACGTAGTCGCGGACCATGCGCGTGGCCAGCACTTTGGGACCGGTCTCGCGCAGCGTGTGCCGGACCATCTCGACCCACCGGCCCGGGACGCCGTTGCGGTCCCGCTCGTAGAACCGGGGCAGCACCTGGGTGCTCAGGAGGTCGTAGATCGCCCGGGCCTCCACCTCGTCGCGCCGGTCGGCGTCCTGGACGCCGTCGGCCGTGGGGATGGCCCAGCCGTTCTGCCCGTCGAACCACTCGTCCCACCAGCCGTCGCGGATGGAGAGGTTCAACCCACCGTTGAGGGCGGCCTTCATGCCCGAGGTGCCACAGGCCTCCAGGGGCCGCAGCGGGTTGTTCAGCCAGACGTCGCAGCCCCAGTAGAGGTAGCGGGCCATGCCGATGTCGTAGCCCGGGAGGAAGGCGATCCGGTGCCGGATCTCCGGGTCGTCGGCGAAGGCGACCATCTGCTGGATGAGCTTCTTGCCGCCGTCGTCAGCCGGGTGGCTCTTGCCCGCGATGACCAGCTGCACGGGCCGCTCCGGGTCCAGCAGGAGCGCCTTGAGCCGCTCGGGGTCGCGCAGCATGAGGGTGAGCCGCTTGTACGACGGCACGCGGCGGGCGAAGCCGATGGTCAGGACGTCGGGGTCGAAGGCGGTATCGGTCCAGCCGACCTCGGCCTCGCTGGCTCCCCGGGACAGCGCCGTCTCGCGGATCCGCCGGCGCACCTCGTCGACCAGCCGCGACCGCAGCACCCGCCGCGTGCCCCACAGATCGGCGGCCGGGATGCCGTCCACGCCGTCGAAGTGGACCGGCCCGTCGACATCCACGGGGTCGCCCTGGCTCGACGTCTGGGTGCCCATGTCCACCAGCTCGCGGGCGGTCCAGGTGGGCGCGTGCACGCCGTTGGTGATCGAGCTGATCGGCACGTCGCCCTCGTCGAAGCCGGGCCACAGGTTGCTGAACATGCCGCGGCTGACGTGCCCGTGCAGCTGGCTGACGCCGTTGGCGCGCTGCCCCAGCCGCAGGCCCATGTGCGCCATGTTGAACTTCGCCGCGTCCTCCTCGGCCCCCAGCGGGAGCAGCTGGTCCAGCGGAACTCCGAACCCTGCGAAGTAGCGCTCGATGAGCGCCCGGGGGAAGCGGTCGATGCCGGCGGGCACCGGGGTGTGCGTGGTGAAGACCGTGCCGGCGCGGACGGCCTGGAGCGCCTCGGCGAAGGTAAGCCCGTGGGCCTCGGTCAGCTCGCGGATGCGCTCCACGCCCTGGAAGCCGGCGTGACCCTCGTTGGCGTGGAAGACCTCCGGCGCGGGGGTGCCGGTCAGGGAGCAGTAGGCGCGCAGCGCCCGCACGCCACCGATGCCCAGCAGCATCTCCTGGCGCAGCCGGTGGTCCTCGTCGCCGCCGTAGAGCCGGTCGGTGACCAGCCGCTCGGCCGGCGCGTTCTCCTCGATGTCGCTGTCGAGCAGCAGCAGGGAGACCCGGCCGACCTGCGCCCGCCACACGTGCGCATGCAGGGTGCGGCCCTCGGGGAGCGGCACGGTGATGACCACCGCGGTGCCGTCGGCCTGGCGGAGCAGCTTGACCGGCAGGCCGTGCGGGTCCAGCGACGGGTAGTGCTCGAGCTGCCAGCCGTCGGCCGACAGCCCCTGGGCGAAGTAGCCGGCCCGGTAGAGCAGCCCGACGCCGATCAGCGGGACGCCGAGGTCCGAGGCGGCCTTGAGGTGGTCACCGGCGAGGATGCCGAGCCCGCCGGAGTACTGCGGCAGCACCTCGGTGATGCCGAACTCGGCCGAGAAGTAGGCGATGGTCTTCGGCGCCTCCGGACCCAGCGACTGGTACCAGCGCGGGGTGGAGAGGTACTCGTCCAGGTCGTCCACGGCGTCCTGGAGACGGCGGACGAAGCGGCGGTCACCGGCCAGCTGCGCCAGCCGCTCGGCCGAGACCTCCCCGAGCGCGCGGCCGGGATCGCCCCCGCAGCGCTGCCACAGACCTGGATCGAGCATCTCGAACAGGTCCCTGGTCTCCGGGTGCCAGGACCAGCGGAGGTTCATGACCAGCTGGGAGAGAGGGAGGAGCGGCTCCGGCAGAGCCGCGCGGACGGTGAACCGACGAAGAGCTCGCACCTCTGGAGCCTAACCAGGCCCGGGCCCTTCGTCAGGATGTCCCCGGGAGTGGCGCACGAGGGGAAGAAGTCCAGCCGAGATGCTGCTGGGGCGGCGGCTCGATAGCGTTGCTCCGATGACTGGCCGCGCTGATCTCCGCCTCGGCATCACCGATGTCGCCCCTGTCGTGTCCTGCGGGTCCTTCTCGGCCCGCGCGGTGATCGGCGAGCACCTGCCGATCACCGCCACCGTCTTCCGCGAGGGCCACGACGCCGTCGCGGCGAACGTGGTGTGGTGCGCGCCCGGCGGGGAGGGCGATCCCGGACCGCTCCGCCGACTGGAGAGGTACGGCCAGGAGCCCGATCGCTGGCTGACCACCGTCGTCCCCGACCGGGAAGGTCTCTGGACCTTCCGGATCGAGGCGTGGAGCGATCCGCTGGCCACCTGGCGGCACGCCGTCGAGGTCAAGGTCGAGGCCGGCCAGGGTGCCGAGGAGCTGGCCAACGACCTGGAGGAGGGTGCCCGCCTGCTCGAGCGGGTCGCCGAGGAGGCCGACGCCGGCTGGCGGGGCCGCGTCACCGCGGCCGCGGAGGCGCTGCGGGACACCTCGCAGGAGCTGACCGTCCGGATCGCCCCCGCCCTGGCCGCCGGTCTGCAGCGGTACCTCCACGAGCACCCCGTGCGCGAGCTGGTCACCGCCTCGCCGACCTACGAGGTGTGGGTGGACCGCCGCGAGGCGCTCTACGGCTCCTGGTACGAGTTCTTCCCCCGCTCCGAGGGTCCCGTCGTGGGTGGCAAGCCCACGCACGGCACGTTCACGACGGCCGCCGACCGCCTCCCGGCCATCGCCGACATGGGCTTCGACATCGTCTACCTGCCCCCGATCCACCCGATCGGCACGGTCAACCGCAAGGGCCCGAACACCCCGCAGTTCCCCGGCGGCAACCCGCACGAGATCGGGCCGGACGACGTCGGCTCACCCTGGGCGATCGGCAGCGCCGAGGGCGGCCACGACGCCGTCCACCCGCAGCTGGGCACGATGGACGACTTCAAGGCCTTCGTCGCGCGCACCCGCGAGCTGGGCATGGAGGTGGCGCTGGACTTCGCGCTGCAGGCGGCGCCGGACCACCCGTGGGTCGAGGC
>DASPIH010000400.1:0-20128 GCA_035629195.1 Blastococcus sp.
CGGCCTACCGGCTCGCCCGGCTGGACACCACGCCGGCCAAGCCGGGTCTGGCCCGGGTGGGGCCGGGAGCGGGGGTGGCCGTCGGCGGCGAGCTGTGGCTCGTCGGCACCGACCGGCTCGGCGACTTCCTGGCCGCGCTCCCGGCGCCGATGAACCTCGGCCGGGTCGAGCTGGCCGACGGCTCGGAGGTCGTGGGCTTCGGCTGCTCGCTGGAGGCCTGGCGAGCCGGCGAGGACATCAGCGCGCACGGCGACTGGCCCACCGCCCAACGGGTCGCCGCGGCCGGCCCCCGCACGTTCCCCTCGACCACGTCTGGAGCACTCTCATGATCGTCGCCGGTGTCGGCGTGTGCCTGCTGGTCCTCACGGCCAGCGGGCTGGTCTCCGCGCGCAGGGTCCGTGGCGACTCCGCCAACTACCTGGTCGCCGGGCGGAGCCTGTCCGCGGGTCTGGTGGGGGCGGTGCTCGTGTCGCAGGCCGTCGACTCGAACGCGACGCTCGGCAACGCCGACCTGGCGGCGACCTTCGGCTGGTGGGCGGGCGCGGCGCTGCCGATCGGGCTGGCGGTCTGCCTGCTGCTCATGGGCCTGTTCTTCGCCCGGCGGATGCACCGGGCCGACGTGGTGACCCTGCCGGAGTTCTTCCGCCGGCGGTTCGGCCGGGGCATCGAGCTGTCGGCCTCGGCCCTCACCGTCGCCAGCTTCGCGCTGCTGCTCGCCGGCAACCTGGTGGCCCTGGGCTTCCTGCTCGAGCGGTTCCTCGGAGTCAGCTACACGGTCGGCATCCTTCTCACCATCCCGGTCGCGCTGCTGTACACGATCACCGGCGGCATGTTCGCCAGCGTCTACACCGGGGTGGCCCAGGTGGCGATCAACGTCGTCGGGGTGATCGCGCTGGTGATCTGGATGGCCACCACCCACGGTCTGGACGCCCCCGACGGCCTGGGCGCCGGGAACCTGGAGCAGCTCACCTCCGCCGACTCCGGCGCGGTGATCAACTGGGCGACGATCATCGCCCTCGGTCTGGGCAACCTCGTGGCCATCGACCTGATGCAGCGGGTCTTCTCCTCGCGCAGCCCGGGAACGGCGCAGCGGGCCTGCTTCTCGGCGGCGACGGGCATCCTGCTGTTCTGCCTGCCGCTGTCGTTCGTGGCCATCGCGGCGGTGACCGTGGTCGGGGACGCGGCCGCCGACGGGCCGATCCTCTACACGCTGCTCAGCGACCACGCGCCGGTGTGGCTGGCGGTGATCGTGATCTCCGGTCTGCTGGCGGCCACGCTGACCACGGTGAGCGGGGTCCTGCTCAGCACGGCGTCGGTGCTGGTGCGCAACGTGCTGCGCCTGGACGCCGACGCGCCGGTGATGACTCCGCGGGTCATGACCGCGACCCGGCTGGCGACCCTGCCGATGGCCGCGATCGCCGCGGTCGTGGCGCTGCGGGTGCCGCAGACGGGGATCCTGCTCACCCTGTCCTTCGACCTGCTCCTGGCCAGCCTGGTCGTGCCGTTCGCCCTCGGGCTCTACTGGCAGCGGGGTGGCGCGGCGGCCGCCGCGGCGGCGATCGTGGTCGGGATCGGGGTGCGGCTGACCCTGTTCGTGCTGACCCCGACGATCTACGGGGTGGAGAACACGCTGCTGCACGTTCCGAACGACCTGGTGACCGCGTCCGTGGACGGCTGGTCCACCATCTGGGCGGCCGCGGCGTCCCTGACCGCCTACCTGGTCGTGGCGCTGCTGTCCCGGCGCCGCGTCGCCGAGGACGTCACAGAGGCCGCTGCCGAGGACACCGCAGGCGGCACCGCCGTTCCGGTGCCGTCGCCCGAGCCGGACCTGGTCGGCGCCCGGTGACGCCCGGAGTGCCGGCGGCGCGCGCCGCCACCGGACGCCCTCGGCTCGAGGGCCGGCGATGTCCGGGGGACACCGCACGCGAGGAGGTGCTCGACGCGGCGGGGGAGCTGTTCACCACCCGCGGCTACGCGGCGACCTCGACCCGGCAGGTCGCCGAGGCGGTGGGCATCCGGCAGGCGTCGATCTACCACCACTTCCGGACCAAGGACGACATCCTCGAGGCGCTGCTCACCGGAACGGTGACCCGGCCGCTCGCGGCCTGCGCCGTCCTCGAGGCGCTGCCCGTCCCGGCCGATGTCCGCCTGCACGCCCTGACCCTCGTCGACTGCACGCAGCTGTGGGACAACCCGTGGAACGTGGGGATCCTGTACCTGCTGCCCGAGGTGCGGACCGAGCGCTTCGCACGCTTCCACCGCCAGCGGTACCAGCTGCGGGACCGGTACCGCGCGCTGTCGCGGGCGGTGCTCGCGCAGCTCGGCCCGGAGGAGGGGGACCACGGCACCGACGTGGACGACGACGTCGTCTTCCGGCTGAGCGAGACGCTGCCAAACCTGCGGGCCGACGGCCTCGGCCGTGCCGACCAGCCCGCGCGCACGGCCGACCTGGGTCTGCGCGTGCTGGGCTGGCGGGGGGACCGGGTGGCCCTGCGGGCCGCTTCCGCCCGCGCGGTGGAGGTCACGGACCGGCTGGCTGCCGACCCCGTCGTCGGAGAGCGGGCGGTGGCACTGGCGGGATCGCCGGCCTGATCCGCGTAGCGCCCGGCCGCGGACCGTCAGGGCGTGGACGCCGGCGCTGCGCTCGGCACGAGGCGCCGGCTCCACGAGCGGAGGCGGGGAAGGAGCCCGCCGTCGATCGGCGGGTGCAGCGGTGCGGCCGGAGGCCCGGCCGGCGGTCCGGCCTCCGGCTGGAGGGCGGACCGGCGGCGTTCGAGCGACCGGATCTCCGACCGCAGCGAGGACCGCCGGCGCCGGAGGGCTTTGACCTCGGTGCGGACAGCGGTGAGGCTCGTCGCTGCATCCCGGGCCGCGAGGTCCCGGATGGCGGCGGCTTCCTCGTCGGCCCGCCGGCGCTGCTCCCGTCCGGCGTCCAGCATCCCGACGATCTCCGCGCGGGTCCGGTGCCGGGCGGCGGCCGTCTCCTCCTCGGCCCGCAGCAGACTGCGCCGGGCGTCCTCGACGATGCGCTGCGCGGTCGCCTCGGCCTCGGTGAGTCGCGCCGCGGCCTCCGCCTGCACCTGCCTGCTCGTCCGCTCGGCCTCGTCGAGGACGCGGGCCGCGTCGGCGATCAGCGTCTCGGCCCGCGCCCCCGCCGCGGCGACCGTCCCGCGTGCCTCCTCGTCGGCCGCGGCGAGGGCTCGGCCGGCAAGGGCGAGCATCTCCTCCGACCGGGTGGAGGCGGCCGACCGGCAGGCCTCGGCCTCGGCCCGGATGCCCTCCGCCTCGGCCCGGATGCTCTCGGCCTCGTCGGCCGCGGCGGCGAGCATCGACCCGATCCGTCCGGACACGTCGAGGAACTGGGTACCGCCGGCGGAGTGGGCGAGCAGACGACGGGCCTCGTCGAGAGCCGCCCGGGTGCGGAGGTGGCGCGTCTCGAGGTGCTCGCGCTCCCGATCGGCCGCGGCCAGCTCGTCCTCCGCCCACCGGACGTAGGTGTCGACCTGGAACCGGTCGTAGCCGCTCACGGCGCGGCGGAACAGCGGGCCGGCCCGGAGGACGGTGGGCAGGTCGCCGGAGACGTTCGGGCGGCTGCGCTCGTCCGGCCCGGCACCGGGAACCGTCTCGACCGGTCCTGCAGGGGCCGCGGTCCACCCGCCGGCATGGAGCTCCAGGGTCATCCCACCTGCCTTCTTCCGGTGCGCTTCGAGCTCGGAACGCTACGGCGGGCGGGCCGGCGCAGCGGGCCGGCGAGTGATCTGGATCACCCGAAGGGGTGGGCGGGGGTACTGCGGGCCGCGATGGTCCGGAACCTGGTGCCATGAGCCCCGCGCCGTCCGCCCCGCTGCCCGGCAGCATGACCGTGCCGCTCTGGTACGGCTGGGAGGCCCTCCTCGTTCCGCTCGCGGTGGTGCTCGTCGTGGCCGCGGTCGCGCTCCTGCTCGGGAGCAGCCGCGCCGGCGCGGAGCGACGCACGGAGTGGGAGGCATGGCTGGGCGCGCGGTCGAGGCGCGCAGGCCTGGACGTCCCGGAACCGGGACCGGCCGGCACGCCCGCCGCGGAAGGGGCATCGGAGCCATGCTCGCCGACGTCCCGGCCGGTACGTCTAGGAGCCGGAGGGCCGGCCGGCGGGAGCGCGCCGAGCGCGGGCGACGAGGTCGGGGATCTGCGCGGCCGGCACCGGACGGCCGATGTGGAAACCCTGTGCCCGGTCGCACCCGTACCGGGCCAGCGCCTGCAGGGTGGCCTCGTCCTCGACGCCCTCGGCGACGAGCACGAGGCCGAGTGAGCGCCCCAGATCGATCGTGGACTCGACGATGGTCGCGACCCGCCGGAACTCGAGCAGAGGGACGACGAAGGAGCGGTCGAGCTTGAGCTCGGTGGCCGGGAGGTCGCTGAGGTAGGCGAGGCTGGCGTACCCGGTGCCGTAGTCGTCGATGGCGATCCCGATCCCGGACCTCCGCAGCGCGGCGAGGACGGCGACGGCGCGGTCCCGGTCCTGGACCAGGATGTCCTCGGTGACCTCCAGGGTCAGCGCCTCGGGCGGGAGCCCGGCCCTGGTGAGCAGGACCTCGACCCGGCCGGCCAACCCGTCGGCCAGGAGGTCCGACGGGCTGATGTTGACGGCCACGTCCAGGATCAACCCCGCGCGCCGCCACTGCGCGCACTGCGCCGTCGCCCCGGCCAGCACGGCCTCGGTGATCGCGGTCATGAGGCCGGAGGACTCGGCCACGGGCAGGAACGCGTCGGGGGGAAGCAGTCCGCGGGTCGGGTGCTGCCACCGGACGAGGGCCTCCACCCCGGTGACCGCACCGCGGCGCAGATCCAGTTGCGGCTGGTACAGCAGCACCAGCTGGCCCTGCTCGATGCCGGACCGCAGCCGTGCCGCCATCTCCAGGCGGTGCAGTCCCTCCCCGTCGCGGGCCTCGTCGTAGAGGGCCACGCCTGCCCTGCGCCGCTTCGCCGAGTACATGGCCAGGTCGGCGCGCTGCAGCAGGCCGGTCGCGGTCGTCCCGTGCGCCGGAGCCAGCGCGATCCCGATGCTCGCCTCGGCCGTGAGGAGAGCCGCGCCGAGCTGCACGTGCTCCCGCAGTCGGGCGCGCAGCCGCTCGGCCAGGGCCTCGGCGGAGGAGGCGGAGGCGGAACGCAGGAGGACGGCGTACTCGTCGCCGCCCAGCCGGGCGAGCACGTCGCCCTCGCGCACCACGGTGCGCAGCCGTTCGGCGACCACCTGCAGGAGTCGGTCGCCGGTCTGGTGACCGAGGGAGTCGTTGACCTGCCTGAACCGGTCCAGGTCGACCAGCAGCACTGCCAGGGAACTGCCGGGGCCGAGCCGCCTCGTCGCCGCGCCGAGGTCGTCGTAGAACGCCCGCCGGTTCGCCAGGCCGGTGAGGTCGTCGGTCCGTGCCTGCCGCCGCATCTCGGCGGCGGCGCGGACCTCGCGGAAGGTGAGCACGGTCCGGCCGATCACGCCGAGGCCGGCGGCGAGGGCGAGGGCGGTGGCCTCGTCCGGCAGTTCGGCCGTCGTCCCGGCGAACAGCAGGCCCAGGACGGCGAGCGCGCACACGGTGGGGATCGCGAGCACGGCGACCGGATCCGGCGCCAGTCGTGCCGTCCGGCGGGCCGGGAGGACGGCCGCCGCCGCGAAGCAGACCCGTCCCAGCAGCCAGCCGAGGTCCAGCGGCCCGCCCGCGCTGTACGTGCCCGCGGCGGCCTGGTCGGCGTACAGGGCGTCGGTCACGACCAGGACGAGGAAGCCTCCGCACAGCAGCCACCACCCGGCGTCCGCCGAGCGGCCGAGGATCGTGATGGCCGAGACGACCAGGACGACGAGGAGCAGGTCGCCGACGGGATAGGCGACCGTGGCGGCGATGCCCAGGACGGTGCCGGCCGCCGGGGGAACCGCCGCGCCGGGGAGGAACGCCGCGGCGAGGGCCGCCGCGGTCAGGCCGCCGATGAGCCCGTCCAGCCACATGCTGGGCAGCAGCCGGCGCAGCCGCGACCGCAGGAGCAGCACGATGGCGAGGTAGGACAGGGGGTAGAAGCCGAGCCAGCCGAGATCGGCCGCCGACGGGGACGGAACCGGGTTCCGGTACTGGAAGTAGGCGTAGTAGCTGATGCTCCCGGCCAGCGCGCACACGAGGCCTGCGGCCAGGCAGGCCCAGGCACTCCTCTCCCGGCGGTCGCGCCAGGCCCGCAGCAGCACCAGGCCGACGACCATCGCGTCCACGACGGCGTTGAGCCACCCGTCGACCAGCGGGCGGAAGCCGTCCGTGCCCCTGACGCCGGGGAGGAGGGACCCCGCGTAGACCAGCGCCAGGACCAGTGCCACGGCCCGGAGCGCGTGCTCCGCGCGGGATGGTCGGACCGTCACGTCTGCTCCTGCCATGCTCCGGCTCGGTGGCGCCGGGGGTGGCCTCCGGTAAGGAGACTGCACCGACGTGCATCGCCCGGCACCTGCAGGCCGGCGGTCGTCGTGTGCGGAGCAGGATGACCCAGCGCGCGGGCCGGAGCGGTGCCCGGGTGCTCCGGGGAGCGGAACGACGGCACGAGGAGGTGCGGGGTTGGCCAGCAGCGAACTGGACCTGCGGAGCCGGTGGTCGGCGGGCCGGCCCTGCCACGGCGTGTGGAACGTGCTCCCCGGAGCCGTGACCGGTGAGGTCCTGGCGCGGACGGGCGCCGACTTCGTCGTCGTCGACCTGCAGCACGGCGCCACCTCCGAGGCGGAGCTGCCCGGGGTGACGGCGGCGGTCACCGCTGCCGGCTCGGTGCCGCTCGTCCGGGCCCGCAGCCCCCTCGTCCCCGACATCGGCCGCCCGCTCGACCTCGGTGCCCGCGGCGTTCTCGTGCCCAGCGTGCGGAACGCCGAGCACGCCCGGGAGGTGGTCTCGGCCTGCCGCTACGCGCCGACGGGGAGCCGGTCGGCCGGCCGGCTCTCCGGTGCGGGCGGCGAGCCGCTGGCGATCGTGATGGTCGAGACCGCGGGCGCGCTCGACGACCTGGACGCGCTGCTGGCGGTGGAGGGGCTCGACGGTGTGTACGTCGGCCCGGTCGACCTCTCGCTGTCCCTCGGGCTGGCCGGCGAGGAGCACCGGGCGGAGCTGCGGGCCGTCCTGTCCTCGGTCATCGCCCGCGCCGTCGCCGCCGGCGTCCCGGTCGGCGTGCACGCCTTCGACGGCCAGGAGGCCGCCGGCTTCGCCGCCGAGGGCGCGACGATCGTCACGGTCGCCGTGGACGCCGTCTCCCTGGGCGCGGGCGTGGGGCAGCACCTCGCGGCCGCCCGGAACCGTCCGGCGGCGGACCGGCGCTGACCGTGCCGCCGGCGGATCATGGACCGATGACGGAGCCCGCCCACGTCGTCGCGCTCGGCGACTCGATCTCCATCGACGACTACTCCGGTGGACCGGGCCGCGGCGGGGCCAGCCTGCTCTTCGCCAACCGGGACGACGACTTCCCGGACTGGCGCGGTCGCGACCTGCGCACGGTGTGGCCGGGGTCGACGTTCTCCCTGCTGGCCACGGACGGCGCGACGACGCGCACGCTCCTGGGCACCCAGCTGCCCCGGCTGGCGGCGCTTCCCGTGCGCCCCTCGCTGGTCACGGTGACCATCGGGGGCAACGACCTGCTGGCGGCGTACGGGGACACCGCGACCGCTCGCGACGTCATCGACCGGGTACGGGGAGCACTGTCCCGTGCCCTTCCGGAGATCACCGGCCGCCTCGCCCCGGGCGGACGGGTCGTCGTCGGCACCGTGTACGACCCCAGCGACGGCACGGGCGACACCGCTCGGCTGGGGCTGCCACCGTGGTCCGACGCCGTGGCCGCGATCGCCGAGCTCAACGACGGTCTGCGCCGCGTGGCGGGTGAGCACGGCGCAGCGGTGGCCGAGATCGCCGGGCACTTCCGCGGGCACGGGCTGCTCGCCGGCGACCCGACGCGGCGCGAGGCCCGGCCGGCCGACCGGAGCCTGTGGTTCTGCAACCTCATCGAGCCCAACGCGTGGGGGGCCGGCGGCGTGCGTGAGGCGTTCTGGACGGCGATCCACGCTGGTGGGCGGGCCTTCCGGTAGGTCCGGCGGCCTCCGGCCGGCGCGTGGGGTGACCTCCGGCCGGTGCGCCGGGCGGCGAGGGGCCCGCACGGGTTAGCATCGGCAGCGCACCGCTCACGGGGCAGGTTCCGCCTGCCTGGCGACGACGGCCATCTGCGTCGTCGCCCCGGTCATCGACCGGCGGTCCCGGGTCCACCGGGCGCGGGTGCGTCGGGCCCCGAGGCGTCGAGTCCTCGGATCCACGGCGACGGGTCAGGGTCCGGCGACAGCCGGCCGGGCCCGCTCTCCCGTGGTGTCCGTCGCCCGTCCGCGGTGGTGCGCAGCAGCCTGCCGCGGCCACCGTGCCGGGCAGACCGGAGGAGGAGTTCGTGTCTCGACCAGGGCAGCGCCGGGCCGGCGCTCGCCGCACCGCCGCACCGCGCAACCAGCGACGGGTCCGCGACGGCGACGTCATCCCGGTGATCGCCCGGGCGGTGCGCGAGGTCGAGGCCGCCGTGGAGCGGGGACGCGTGACGCCGTCCGTGCGCACGAGGTTCCAGGTCGTCGCCCTGCTGCTGCGTGAGGAGCGCGCCCGTCTCCGGGCGGAGGAGTCCGGCTCCGCCAGCTCCCGTGCCGAGCGGCTCAAGCGCCTGGACGGCATCGCCCAGATCCTCGCCACCACCGCCGTGCGCGACTCCGGGCTCCTCGCGCTGCTCGAGGAGGACGCCGTCGTCACCGGTGCGGCCCAGGCGATGAAGCGGGAGATGCTGGAGGCCGCCGGCATCGAGCAGGCCGTCGAGGAGGTCGCCCCGCCGGAGCCCGCGGCCGCTCCTCCGGTTCCCGAGCACCGGGTCGTGCCGCAGTCGGTGATCTCCCGGCAGCTCGCCAACCCGTTCCTGGCGCCCGACTACGACTCCGTCCGACCGGCACCTGCCCGCCCGCGCCGCCTGGCGGGCTGGGAGCTGATCGACCCGCTCCTGCGTTCCTTCGAGCGCGCCGCGGGCGGGGACTCCGCCTGCATGGACCTGCCCTTCCCGACGTCGCGGTTCGTGCCGGAGGGCCTCGAGCTCATGCCGCACCAGGGTCAGCTCGTGGCCGCGGCAGCCGCCGGCCACCGGACCTTCCTGCTCGCCGACGAGCCCGGTCTGGGCAAGACCGCCCAGGCGCTGCTGGCCGCGGAGGCGGCGAACGCCTTTCCGCTGCTGGTGGTCGTCCCGAGCGTCGTGAAGACCAACTGGGCCCGGGAAGCCGGGCTCTGGACGCCGCACCGCGCGGCCACCGTCGTCCACGGCAACGGTGAGACGGTCGACGGGTTCGCCGACATCGTCGTCGTGAACTACGAGGTGCTCGACCGCCACGTGGGCTGGTTCGGCGACTTCGGCTTCCGCGGCATGGTGGTCGACGAGGCGCACTTCATCAAGAACAAGACGTCGCAGCGGTCGCAGCACGTGCTCGAACTGGCCGAGCGCCTCCGCAGCCGCTTCGCGCGCCCCCTGCTGATGGCCTTGACCGGCACCCCGCTGATCAACGACATCGAGGACTTCCGGGCCATCTGGCAGTTCCTCGGCTGGATCGACGAGTCCAAGCCGCTCGGCGAGCTGATGGACGCGCTCGAGGACACCGGCCTGACGCCCGCCGACCCGGGCTTCTACCCGGCCGCGCGCCGGTGCGTGATCGACCGGGGCATCGTGCGCCGCCGCAAGGTCGACGTGGCCGCCGACATCCCGGCCCGCCGCATCGCCGACCTCCCCGTCGAGCTCGACGAGAAGGAGGGCCGGTCGATCCGGGCGGCCGAGCGCGACCTGGCCCGGCGGCTGGTGTCGCGGTACGAGAGCGCGCTGGCCGCGCGGACGTCCGGGGCCGCCGACGGCGGCATCGACAGGGCGCTCGTGCGCAAGGTGGCCGGCTGGGAGCTGAAGGACGCGACGACGACGTCGGCCGGCGAGAACGTCTTCGGCATGATGCGGCGCATCGGCCGGGCGAAGGCCGGGCTGGCCGCCGACTACACCGCGCAGCTCGCCCGCAGCGCCGGCAAGGTGGTGTTCTTCGCCAAGCACGTCGACGTCATGGACACCGCCGAGGAGACGTTCACCCGGCAGGGGATCCGGTTCTCGTCCATCCGGGGGGACCAGGCGCCGGGAACGCGGCAGCGCAACATCGACGCCTTCGTGAACGACCCCGGCGTGGCCGTCGCCGTCTGCTCGCTCACGGCGGCCGGCGTGGGGATCAACCTGCAGGTCGCCTCCAACATCGTCCTCGCCGAGCTGTCGTGGACCGACGCGGAGCAGACGCAGGCCATCGACCGCAGCCACCGCATCGGGCAGAGCGAGCCGGTCACCGCCTGGCGCATCATCGCCGCGCAGACCCTCGACAGCCGGATCGCCGAGCTCATCGACAGCAAGGCGGGGCTCGCGGCCCGGGCGCTCGACGGCTCGGACGAGGAGGTCTCGTCCTCGGCGGACGTGCAGCTCGAGGCGCTGGTCGCGCTGCTCACCGACGCCCTGGCGGCCTAGCGCCCGCGCGGCCTCCGTCCGGGTGGCCGCCCGGGCCGGTGGGGTGGCGGCCGACCGCTCGGGCGGACCCGCTCGCACCCGGTGCCGGTCGGGAACCGGCGTGCCGGGATACTGGTGTTCCCGTGACCTGCCGCTGGAAGGCGGTCGAGGAGGTACCTGGACGTGCCGAGAGCCCTGCTCCTGGAGAACATCGACCCGGTGGCAGCCGACCTCCTCGGCTCCGCCGGGTACGAGGTCGAGTCGCTGCGCGGAGCGCTCGACGAGGCCGACCTGGTCGCCGCGCTGGACGGCGTCGACGTGCTCGGCATCCGGTCGAAGACCCAGGTGACCGCAGACGTGGTCCGTGCGCGACCGGATCTGGTGGCGGTGGGTGCGTTCTGCATCGGCACCAACCAGATCGACCTCGGCGAGGCTGCCGCGCACGGGGTCGCGGTGTTCAACGCGCCGTTCTCCAACACCCGCAGCGTGGTGGAGATGGCGATCGCGGAGATCATCATCCTCGCCCGGCGGCTGGTCGACCGGGACCGCGCGCTGCACGCCGGCACGTGGGACAAGTCCGCGGCCGGCAGCCACGAGGTCCGCGGGCGCACGCTGGGCATCGTCGGCTACGGGAACATCGGCAGCCAGCTGTCGGTGCTCGCCGAGGGGCTGGGCATGCGGGTCCTCTACTACGACCTCGAGGACAAGCTCGCGCTCGGCAACGCCGAGCGCTGCGACACCCTGGAGGAGCTGCTCGAGCGCTCGGAGACCGTGACCCTGCACGTCGACGGACGGGGCGGCAACGCGGGACTGTTCGGCGCCGAGCAGTTCTCCCGCATGCGCCCGCGCAGCCTGTTCCTCAACCTGTCCCGCGGATTCGTCGTCGACCACGAGGCGTTGCGCGACCACATCCTCAGCGGTCACATCGCCGGCGCCGCGGTCGACGTGTTCCCGGAGGAGCCGCGCGAGCAGGGGGACGCCTTCACCAGCGTCCTGCGCGGGCTGCCCAACGTCATCCTCACGCCGCACGTGGGTGGTTCCACGCAGGAGGCCCAGCACGACATCGGGCGCTTCGTCGCAGGCAAGCTCGTCGACTACACCGGAACCGGGACGACGACGCTGAGCGTCAACCTGCCCACTGCGGTCCTGCACGGCTCGTCCGCCGCCCGGTTCGCGCTGCTGCACCGCAACGTGCCCGGGGTGCTGGCGCGCGCCGACGCCCTCGTGGGCGAGCACGGTCTCAACGTGGACGGCCAGGTGCTGTCCACGCGGGGCGAGCTCGGGTACGCGGTCACCGACGTCAGCGCACCGCTGCCGCCGGAGCTGGTGGCCACCCTGGAGGCCCTTCCGGAGACCGTCCGGCTGAGCACGTTCGGCCTCGGCGGGGCCTGACCCCGGCCGGCGCCCGATCCGCCGGCAGGGCAGCGGGCGGCGTGGACGAGCGCGGGCGTCAGCGACGCACGGGGTCCAGTGACGGGGTGCGCCGCAGCATCAGGGCGAGCACGAGGGTGACCGCGACGAGCGACCCGGCGAGCAGGATCACGGCGGGCCACGCGCCGACCGTCCAGGCCCGGCCGGCCACGCTGCCGAAGAGCGACGAGCCCAGGTAGTAGGCGAACAGGTACAGCGACGCGGCCTGGCCCGGGGCCGCTCCACCGGCATGGGCCCGGGTGGGCACCCAGCCGCTCGCCACCCCGTGCACGGCGAAGAAGCCGGCGGTCATCACGGCCAGGCCGATCACGACGAGCGGCAGCGCATCGGGCAGCGTCAGCAGCAGGCCCGACAGGTAGAGCAGACAGCCGGCCGGAACGACGCCACGCCGGGAGAAGCGGTCGGCCAGCCGGCCGGCGACCACGGAGGCGAGGGTGCCGATCGGATAGACGAGGAAGACCAGCCCGGCCGCACCGAGCCCGAGGTCGAAGGGCGCGGAGGTGAGCCGGAAGCCGACGGCGTTGAACACCGCCACGAAGGCGCCGACGGAACACGCACCGATGGCGTACAGCGCGAGCAGGGCCCGGTCGCCGAGGGCACGGCGCGTCATGCTCGCCAGGGACCCGATGCGGGCCGGTGCGGGCACGAAGTTGCGCGATCCCGGCAGCAGCAGCCGGACGACGACGGCGCAGCCCAGCCCGACGGCGGCGATGGCGCCCAGCGCCCACCGCCAGGAAGCCAGCTCGGCGATGGGGCCGGTGACCAGCCGGCCGGTCATCCCGCCGATCGCGGTGCCGCCGATGTACACGCCGGCGGCGCGGGCGTGGGTGTCCGGGTGGAGCTCCTCGCGGAGATAGGCGGTGGCGACCGCGGGCAGCCCGGCCAGCGTGACGCCCTGGAGCAACCGCAGGCCCAGCAGCACGTCCCAGCTCGGCGCGAGCGCACAGGCGAGGCCCACGAGCGCCGACGCCGTGAGCGAGAGGTGGATGAGCCGCGTCCGGCCCACGACCTCCGACAGCGGACCGGCCACGAGCAGCGCGCCCCCCAGGCCGATCGTCGTCATGGACACCGACAGCGTGCTCTGCAGAGCGGTGACCCCGAAGGCGCGGGGGAACTCCGGCAGCAGGGCCTGGGTGCTGTAGATCAGGGCGAACGTCGCCACGCCGGCCGCGAACAGGGCGACGGTGATCCGGCGGTACCCCGACTCACCGACGCGGTGGCCGAGGTGTCCGGACGGCCGGGACACCGTCGGGACCGGCTGCGTCGCGACGCCTTCCCCGCCCCGGCCTCGCTGCCGTCGGCGTGGACGACGGAAGAGGCGATCCGTGGTCACGGCTGCGGCGCGTTCCCGTGCATCTGCCGGTGCGGGTCGACCCTCGACTCGACGATCGACTGCACCGCTGCCGCCGAACGGACGTCGTGCGGCAGAACCGACGCGTACCGCCCGGGCTCCCGGTCGAGCAGCCGGCCGGCGACCGGCAGGGGCAGGTGGAACTGGGTCGGCTCGTCGGGAGGTGCCACGGGGACCATCTCACCCTGGCGCATCCACGGCCGACCGAGCGGGCGGCGGCGCCCGGCCTCCGCCGGCTCGCCGGACGACGGGGACCCCCTGTCGGTCGCAGTCAGACGAGGATGCGGTGACCGTGCACCCGGTCCCCGGCCTCGGCGGCGAGCAGGATCCGACGGGCCGGGCGGAGCCGGCCCTCGCGGACCCTGCGCGCGCCGTCCGGGTCGGCTCCGGCGAGTCGCTCGGTGACCTGGAGCTCCTGCTTGTTCTCGAGGAGCTTCACCAGGCGCCCGAGGTGGTGGGCGGCCGAGCGTTGGATGAGGCCGGAGATGTACGGCTCGCCCGGACGGCGGGTGACCGCGTCGACGGCCTCGACGACGACGTCCGGGACGCCGAGCTCGCGGAGCCGGCCGACGTCGTACCGGCGTGCCGGGTCCGGGTGCTCGCCCGTGCCCTCGACGATGCGGCGCAGCACACCGGCCATCTCCGCGTCCGGTCCGTACGGGCGCAGGGCGTCCGCGATCGGCAGCAGCTGGGCGAGGTAGTAGTCACGGCCGTGCTCGTCGACCTGTCCCTCGTGCGCCCGGAGGGCGAGCAGGTGCGCGTCGGGGACGGTGAACGGCACGGGGCCGAGCTTAGGCAGCGTTCCGCCGGTGCGGCCGGGCACCAGCAGGGCGCCGGGGTCGGCCGGCGCCTCGTCCGGCCGGGCCGGAGTGTCTTAACGGCTGTGAAACGTCCAGCGTGCAGCCGCGAAACGACCCGCTCCTAGTTTCCGTCTCAACCACGGACGCCGGACCGGCACACCTCCCCGTGCCGGGCCGAGAGCGCCACCGAGAGACGGAGCACCTGATGACCCTTCGCGCTGCCCGCGCCGGAGCCCTGCTGGCCGCCGCTGCCCTGACCCTCGCCGCATGCGGGTCCGACGACGGCGGCTCCTCCGCCGCCGCCGGCGACTCCGGGCTCGGCGACCTCACCCTCCAGCTGTCGTGGGTCAAGAACGCCGAGTTCGCCGGCGAGTTCTTCGCCGACAGCGAGGGCTACTACGAGGACGCCGGCTTCGGCTCGGTGACGATGGACCCGGGCCCGGGCGCCATCGAGACGCTCGTCGCCACCGAGGACGCCGACTTCGGGCTCAGCAACGCCGTCTCCACCGCCCAGGTGATCGCGGAGGAGGAGGCGCCGCTCAAGATCGTCGGCACCAAGTTCCAGAAGAACCCGTTCACCATCCTCTCGCTCGCCGACGGCGGGAACATCGCCACGCCCCAGGACCTGGTGGGCAAGAAGATCGGCGTCCAGGCCGGCGGCAACGAGACCTTGTTCGACGCGCTGCTCGAGGTCAACGGCATCGATCCGGCCGACGTGGAGAAGGTGCCCGTCGAGTACGACCCCGCGCCGCTCATCGACGGCGAGGTCGACGGCTTCCTGGCCTACCTGACCAACGAGTCCATCACCGTCCAGGCGCAGGGCATCGGCGTCACCAACCTGCCGTTCGCCGACAACGGGTTGCCGTTCGTCGCGGAGTCGGTCATCACCACCGACCGGATGATCGCCGAGGAGCCGGAGAAGGTGAAGGCGTTCCTCGAGGCCGAGATCCGCGGGTGGAAGGACGCGCTCGCCGACCCCGCCGAGGGTGCCCGCATGGCGGTCGAGGAGTACGGCAAGGACCTGCAGCTCGACCTGGAGAAGGAGCTCGAGCAGTCGGAGGTGCAGGCCGGTCTGATCGTCACGCCGGACGTGGAGGCCAACGGCCTGTTCACCATCACCGACGAGCTGATCGAGCAGAACATGGCCACCCTGGAGGCGGCCGGCATCGACATCGAGGCCGCGGACCTCTTCGACCTGTCGCTCCTCGAGGAGCTGCTCGACGAGAAGCCCGAACTCGCCGAGTTCACCTCCTGAGCCGACCGCACCCGTTGGAGCAGCCCGTGATGTCCGACGTCGTCATGCCCGACGTCGTCCCGGCGTCGACGCGCGCCGGCGCCGGGGGAGCAGTCGCCTCCCTCGGCACCGGCGTGCGGATCGACTCCCTGACCAAGACCTTCCGGGCCGGCCGCCGCACGGTTCCGGCCCTGGAGAACGCCACCCTGTGGACCGACAAGGGCAGCTTCCTGTCCCTGCTCGGCCCGTCGGGGTGCGGCAAGTCCACGATCCTGCGCATCCTGGCCGGGCTGGAGCAGCCGACCTCCGGCTCGGCGCTCGTCGAGGGCCGCACCCCGCTCCAGCTGCGCCGCGATCACGAGCTCGGGATCGCGTTCCAGGACTCCGCCCTGCTGCCGTGGCGGTCGGTGCTCTCCAACATCCGGCTGCCGTTCGAGGTCTCCGGCCGGAAGCCGGACGACGCGCTGGTGGCCGAGCTGATCCGGCTGGTGGGCCTCGAGGGCTTCGAGAAGGCGAAGCCGGCGCAGCTCTCCGGCGGCATGCGCCAGCGTGTCTCGATCGCCCGGGCGCTGGTCGTCAAGCCGTCGGTCCTGCTGCTCGACGAGCCGTTCGGCGCGCTGGACGACATGACCCGGCAGCGGCTGAACATCGAGCTGCTGCGCATCTGGACCGAGAAGCCGGCGACCACGCTGATGGTCACCCACGGCATCTCCGAGGCGATCTTCCTGTCCGACCAGGTCGCGGTGATGAGCGCGCGGCCCGGGCGGATCGAGGAGGTCCTCACGATCGACCTGCCGAGACCACGGACCCCCGACCTCATGCGGACGCCGGAGTTCCACGCCCTCCACGACCGGGCCTCGGAGCTGCTCTTCGGCGGTGCGGCCGGCGCACCCGCGGAGGACTGAGAACGTGCACCTGTCCCGTGAATCGGTCCGCTCGCTGCGCACCGGGGCGCTCGGCATCGTCGCGCTGATCGCGCTGTGGTGGCTGGCCGCCCGCACCGTGCTGTCGGGCGCGCGGGTGCCGACGCCGGACGGCGTGCTCGCCACCGCTGTCGACGACGGCTGGGGCTTCTACTCCCTGCACTTCGGGATGACGCTGCAGGAGGCCGCCGTCGGGTTCGGGTACGGCACCCTCGCCGGCCTGGTGGTCGCCTCGCTGGTGCTCCTGCTGCCGTTCGCCGAGCCGGTGCTCATGCAGGTGGCGGTCACGACCTACTGCGTGCCGCTGGTCGCCATCGCACCGGTGCTCTTCATCGTCATCGGCAATCCCGACGAGGGTCAGCGCTCCGGTACGGCCACCGCGCTCGCCGCGCTCTCGGTCTTCTTCCCCACCGTCGTCGGCACGGTGCTCGGCCTCCGCTCCGCCGACCGGGCCAGCCTCGACGTGGTGAGCGTCTACGGCGGTGGCCGGGCGCGCCAGCTGCAGAAGGTCCAGCTGATCGCGGCACTGCCCTCGATCCTCGCCGCGCTGCGCATCGGCGCGCCGGCCGCCTTCCTCGGCGCGATCCTCGGCGAGTACGTCGGGGGCGTGCAGCGTGGCGTCGCGCTCATCCTCAAGATCGCGCAGCAGAACGTCGACGTCGAGCAGGCCTGGGCGGTCGGCATCGGCTGTGCCCTGCTGGCCGGCGCCTTCTACGCCCTGTTCGGCCTGGTCGGGCGGCTGGTCACGCCGTGGTCGCGAGGGACGGCGTCGTGAGCACCATGCTCCCCGGTGCCGATCAGGCGGCCGGCCGGACCGGCTCGTTCCTGCGGGCCGTGCTCCGCCAGGTCGCGACCACGGTGCTCGTGCTCGTCGTGGTGGTCCTCCTGTGGATCGCCGCGCTGCGCGTCTGGGACGTCTCGCCGTACGTCGGCAAGAGCCCGGGGGAGGTCTGGACCAGCCTCTTCGGCGAGGACGACTCCGCCCAGCTGCGCACGGAGATCTGGGCCCTGCTGCAGCAGACCCTCACCGACGCCGCCGTCGGGTTCGCCGCCGGCATGCTGACCGCGATAGTGCTGGCGGCCGTGGTGGTCCGCTACCAGGCGGCCCAGGGCGCGGTGATGCCGATCGCGGTCGTGCTGCAGACCGTTCCGCTCATCGCGCTCGCACCGATCCTGATCCTGCTCGCCGGCCGCGGCTACGCCATCGTCGCCATCATGAGCGCGATCGTCGTGCTCTTCCCGGCGCTGGTGAACATCGTGACGGGCCTGCGCTCGGTCACGCCGCAGATGCGTGACCTGGTGCTCGTCTACGGCGGGTCGCCGTCGACCGTCCTGTTCAGGGTGGGCTTCCCCTCGGCGCTGCCGGCGCTCTTCGCCTCGGTGCGGATCGCGGTGCCGGGTTCCCTCACCGGCGCGCTGCTGGCCGAGTGGCTGGCCACCGGCAAGGGCATCGGGTACGCCGTCGTCTCCGCGGCCAACCGCTCGCAGAACGCGCGCGTCTGGGCGCTGGTCGTCGTGGTCACCCTGACCGCGGTGCTGCTCTACCTCCTCGCCCAGCTCGTCGAGACCGCCGTGCTCAGCCGGTTCGGCCGGACCGCGGGCTCCCGTGGCTGAGCCGGCGGCCCCCGTGCTCCCCACACGCGTGCACTCGACGCCCGTGCCGGCCGACCCGGCCATCGACGCGATGGTCGCCGCCCTGCCCAAGGTCAGCCTGCACTGCCACCTCATCGGCAGCGTGGCACCGCAGACCGTGGTCGACCTGGCCCGCAAGCACGGCGTCCCGCTGGGCCGGTCCGCCGAGGAGCTGTACGACCACCAGAGCTACGAGGACCTCGGCGAGTTCCTCCGCGTGCTCGACGTGATCGGCTCGCTGATCCGCGACGTCGACGACTTCGCCCGGGTGACCTACGAGTCGCTGACCACCGGCGGCGCGGACCACGGAGTGCTCTACCGCGAGGTGCACCTGAGCCCGCCCGGCCATCCCGGCGTGCCGTACCCGCGGATCCTGGAGGGCGTCCTCGCCGGCGCCCGGGCCGCCGAGGCCGACGCGGGGATCCGGGCCGGCTTCGTCGTCGGCATCTGCCGCGAGCGCAGCGGCGGAGCGGCCGTCGAGCTGGTCGAGCAGGTGGTCGAGCACCGGGTCGACGAGGTGCTCGGCATCGGTCTGGACTACGCCGAGGTCAAGGGCCCACCAGGCCGATTCGTCGAGGCCTACCGCCTCGCGGCGCGCGCCGGCCTGCAGCGGACGGCCCACTCGGAGTCCGGCCCGCCGCACCACATCGAGGTCCTCCTCGACCAGCTCGGCTGCAGCCGGATCGACCACGGCTACTCCGTGGTCGACGATCCGGCCGTCACCGCCCGGTGCGCGGCCGAGCGGGTGCCCTTCACCTGCACTCCGGTCAGCTCCGACATCGGTCGCTACTCCGGCAGCGGCGACGGCAGCCACCGGCGCATCGCGGAGATGGTCGACGCCGGGCTGTGCGTCACCATCGACAGCGACGACCCGCCGATGTTCGGCACCGACCCGACCCACGACTACCGCGTGCTGGCGCACGCGCTCGGCTACCGCCGCGATCAGCTCGCCGGCTTCACCCGCAACGCCGTGGCGGCCTGCTGGCTCGACGGCACGGACAAGGCCGCCCTGCTCGCGCGGGTCGAGGCGGCTGTGGCCACCACCCCTGACGTTCCGCCCGCCCTCGAGGAGGACTCCGCATGAGCACGCCCTTCCGCGTTCCCACCGTCGACATCTCGCCCTACGTGGGAGCCGGCAGCGCGGAGGAGCGCGCGGCGACCGCCGCGGCCTTCGACGAGGCGGCCCGCACCGTCGGGTTCGTGCAGGTGGTCGGTCATGGTGTTCCCGCCGCGGTCACCGACGCGTTCGCCGCCGCCCTCGACCAGTTCTTCTTCCTCCCGCTGGAGGTCAAGCGGCGGTACCGGACCCCTCCGGAGGTGAACCGCGGCTACGCGCCGCCCAAGACCGAGTCGCTGAGCCTCAGCCTCGGGCTCGCGCCGGCCAACCGCATGCACGACTTCTTCGAGGCGTTCAACATTGGCGCCGCGGTCTCGGACTTCCCGGGCCTGGACCTGCCCGAGTCCGACTACCCCGAGAACGTCTGGCCGGCCGAGGCGCCGGAGTTCCGCGCCGCGGTCTCGGCCTACTTCGACGAGGCGTCCCGGGTGGCGCGGACGCTCACCTCGATGTTCTCCGACGCGCTGGGGCTGCCGCAGGGCTTCTTCGAGCGGTACACCGACCACAGCCTCGACGTGCTCCGGATGAACAACTACGCCCTCGAGCCGGGGGGCCTGGAGCTGGACGGCGACCTGACCGGGATGGGGGAGCACACCGACTACGGGATCGTGACCGTGCTGTGGGCCGACCAGGTCGCGGGCCTGCAGGTGCTCGGCCGTGACGGGGGCTGGCACGACGTCTCACCCGACGACGGTGCGCTGCTGATCAACCTGGGCGACCTCATGGCGCGGTGGACGAACGAGCGCTGGATGTCCACCCTGCACCGGGTCAAGCCGCCCATCGTCGACGGCACCATCGAGCGGCGCCGGTCGGCCGCGTTCTTCCACGACGGCGACTACGACGCGGTCATCGCGCCGCTGCCGTCGTGTGTCGCGGAGAGCGGCGGCGAGCCGCTCTACGCGCCGATCACGGTCGGCGAGCACATCGCCGCGAAGCTCGCCGGTTCTCGTGCGGGCAAGGCGAACACCGCCGCGACGCGCGAGGCCGCCCGGGTGGTCGCCGCCGGCTGACCGCGCAGCGAGCCTCGAAACCACCACCACAGCCCCCTCGACTGGTGGTTTCGAGACGGCCGCTACGCGGCCTCCTCAACCACCGGACACTCTCCACCCACACACCGGTGGT
>DASPIH010000401.1:0-2040 GCA_035629195.1 Blastococcus sp.
ACGTCGCGCGTCAACCGCGCCCCCGGCTTCCGCTGCCCCCGGTCCCGGCCAGCGCCCGCCCGGCCGCTCCGCCCGGATCACGGGCGTCCTCGCCGAGCCGGCCGGTCCTGGTTCCCGAGCAGAGGGTCGATCGCCCCGTGCCCGCACAGCACGTCGACGTCCCCGCGGCCGTGTCCGCCGGCCTCGCCCCGACGGGCGCCCGGGCCGACGACGAGCTCCTCGTCACCACAGGTCCCGGCTCCCTCCGTAGCGCCCGCCCGGCTCCGCTGGTGCCGCGCGTCCCCCGCCGGACGACGCCGGCGGGCGCGCCCGCGTCCTCGTACGGCGACTGGACCAAGCCGTCACGGGCCGATGCCGATGCCGACTGCGTCGCCGTCGCCGTCGCGGACTTCGATGCCGATGCCGACCGGGGCCGCCCGCAGGCGCTGGTCGCGCCGGGTACCACCGCCATCCCCGAGCGCCGCGTCGGATCCCGACGGGACGCCGACCGCCTCGGCGACCCGGACGTGGACGTGCACATGGTCGGGGACGAGGGCGAGGACGAGGACCGTCCGGCCCTCAGCGATTCCGACACCGGCTCGGTCAGGGCCGGCCGCGCCGCCTACCGAGCCGAGCGTCAGGCCGCCGACTCGGTGCGCCGCAAGGCCGCCAGGCGCAATGGTGAGCCCGACGTCGTCCTCGACGAGGACGAGCACAGGTCCGGGATGGTGCTGAAGAGCCTGGTCGCCATGGTCGTCGTCGCGCTGGCCGTGCTCGGGGTCTACACCGTCACCAAGCCCGCGCCCATCGAGCCGGTCGCGCAGACGGCGACCCCCGAGACGGCCGCCCCCGTGGCTCCTCCGGTCACCGCGGAGCTCCCGCCGCTGGCCAACGAGCCGATCACCCTCGCGCCCGAGACGACCGCGACGGTCCGGGCGCCCGTGACGGTGCTCAACGCCACCGGCGTCACCGGCCTCGCCGGGCGCATCTCGGCCGCCGTCGTCGCCGGCGGCTGGGAGTCCGCGGCGACCGGCCCCTACCCGGGCACCGACGTCGCCACCACCACGGTCTTCTACACCGACGGGGACGAGCAGCAGCGGCAGGCCGCCGAGCAGCTGGTCGAGCAGTTCCCGGACATCACCGGCCTCGCGGTGCGCTTCTTCGACGTACCCGGCGTCGCCGCGCCAGGTCTGGTCATCGTGGCCACGGGCGACTGGCAGCCTTGATCCCAGTAGCCGGGACGACGCGGAACGCCCACCGCTACCCGGTCGTTGGCAGCTTCGTGCGCTCCCTCCGCGGGCCTGCGCGAGCGGGCGCACGTGTCCCGATCGCCGCCCTGCTCGCCACCGCCCTGTCGTCGGCTCTCCTGGCGCTGGCGCCGCCGGCCGCCGCAGCCGACATCGGTACCGAGGATGCCCGGATCGCCTCCGGGGCGGGCGAGGACGCCGTCGAGCTCGACACCACGCTGTACCTGCCGGGCACGGACGAGCCTGCTCCCGCCGTGGTCCTGGCGCACGGGTTCGGGGGCAGCAAGCGCTCGGTCGCGGCCGAGGCCACCGCGCTGGCCGAGCGCGGCTACGTCGTGATGACCTACTCCGCCCGGGGCTTCGGCGAGAGCACCGGCCAGATCGGCCTCAACGATCCGCGGTACGAGATCGCGGACCTGTCCACCCTGCTCGACGTGCTGGCCGAACGGGACGACGTCCAGCTCGACGGCGACGGTGATCCGCGCGTGGGTGTCGCCGGCGGCTCCTACGGCGGCGCACTCGCCCTGCTGGGGGCCGCCTACGACGACCGCGTCGACGCCATCGCCCCGCAGATCACCTGGAACTCCCTCACCACCGCGCTCTTCCCCTCCCAGACCGGCACGATCGACGCCGACACCCCCGCGGCCACCCCGCAGGCGGCCGGCACCGGCGTCCTCAAGCGGTCGTGGGCGGGCCTGTTCTTCGGCATCGGCTCCGCCTCGGCGGGGGCGCTGGGCGCTCCGGGCGCCCCGGCCGCCGACGAGGGCGGTGCCACGGCCGCGCCCGGGGCCTCGGGCGACATCCCGCCCGAGCT
>DASPIH010000402.1:0-6772 GCA_035629195.1 Blastococcus sp.
CATGGGAATGGCTACGTGCCATTGTGACGAAAACGCCTGTTGCCCTGTGTCCGTTGCCCACGCGGAAATCCGTACGATGACCCGGTGAACCAGGGCAAGACCTACCGCGTGCGCACGTACGGGTGCCAGATGAACGTGCACGACTCCGAACGGCTCTCCGGGCTGCTCGAGCAGGCGGGCTACACGGCCGCGGCCGACGGTGCCGACGCCGACGTCGTCGTCCTCAACACCTGTGCGGTCCGCGAGAACGCCGACAACCGCCTCTACGGCAACCTCGGCCACCTGCGCCCGGTCAAGGACGCCCACCCGGGCATGCAGATCGCCGTCGGCGGCTGCCTGGCGCAGAAGGACCGCGGCGAGATCGTGCGCCGGGCCCCCTGGGTCGACGTCGTGTTCGGCACGCACAACGTGGGCTCGCTGCCGGCGCTGCTCGAGCGGGCCCGGCACAACGCCGAGGCCCAGATCGAGATCGCCGAGGCCCTCGAGGTCTTTCCCTCGACGCTGCCCGCCAAGCGGGACTCCGCCCACTCCGGATGGGTGTCGATCAGCGTCGGGTGCAACAACACCTGCACGTTCTGCATCGTTCCGGCGCTGCGCGGCAAGGAGAAGGACCGCCGCCCCGGCGAGATCCTCGCCGAGGTGCAGGCGCTGGTCGACCAGGGCGTGCTGGAGGTGACGCTGCTGGGCCAGAACGTCAACGCCTACGGCGTGGAGTTCCGCGACCGCGGTGCCTTCGCCGACCTGCTCCGCGCGACCGGCCGGATCGAGGGCCTCGAGCGCGTCCGCTTCACCAGCCCCCACCCGCGCGAGTTCACCGACGACGTCATCGAGGCGATGGCCGAGACGCCGGCGGTGTGCCACCAGCTGCACATGCCGCTGCAGAGCGGGTCGGACGACGTGCTCCGCCGGATGCGCCGCGGCTACCGGCAGGAGCGTTACCTCGGGATCATCGACCGGGTGCGGGCCGCCATGCCCGACGCCGCCATCACCACCGACATCATCGTCGGCTTCCCGGGCGAGTCCGAGGCCGACTTCGAGCAGACCCTCGAGGTCGTCCGGCGTGCCCGCTTCGCCAGTGCCTTCACCTTCCAGTACTCCAAGCGGCCCGGGACGCCGGCGGCGGAGATGGAGGGGCAGCTGCCCAAGGACGTCGTCCAGGAGCGCTACCTGCGGCTGACCGCCCTGCAGGACCAGATCAGCTGGGACGAGAACAAGCGGCTGGTCGGCCGGACGGTCGAGCTGCTGGTGGCGGCGGGGGAGGGCAGCAAGGACGCCGCCCGCGGCCGGCTCTCCGGCCGGGCCCGCGACGGCCGGCTGGTGCACTTCACGGCAGCCGACGGCGTCCGTCCCGGCGACGTCGTCGAGACGGTTCTCACCGAGGCGGCCCCGCACCACCTGGTCGCCGACGGCGTGCTGCTGTCCCACCGGCGCACCCGCGCCGGCGACGCGTCGGAGGCCGGCACGCGGCCGACGACGCCGGGGGTCTCCCTCGGCATGCCGCGGATCGGCGTCCCCGAGCCGCTCCCGGTGCTCGCGACCGGCTGCTGAGACCCCGCTGCCCCCAGCGCGAGCGTTGGGGGCAGCGGGGTCCGTCACCTACGGGCGGACTTCTCCGCTTCGGCGAGCCACTCGCGGCGGGTGACCAGGTTGGCCTGCGCCTCGGAGATCCGGCGCTGGTCGCCGGCGGCCTCGGCCTTGGCCAGCTGCTCCTCGGCCTTGGTGACGGCGGCGCGCATGGAGGTCACCATGGGGTTCTCGGGGGCGGTCCGCACCCGGCCGACGTCCGCGGCGCCGCGCACCTTCTGCTCGACGGCCTGCATGCGGTCCTCGAGCGTGCGCATGACCCCGCGCGGCACGTGGCCGATCGCGTCGTAGCGCTCCTGGATCTTCCGCAGCGCGTTCTGGGCACCGCGGAGGTCCTTCGACGGGTCGAGCTGCTCGGCCTCGGCCAGGAGCTCCTCCTTGAGCTTCTGGTTGGCCTGCTCCTCGCTCGTGCGGGCCTTGTCCGACTCGGCCCGGGCGGCGAAGAAGACGTCCTGAGCGGCGCGGAACTGCTTCCACAGGTCGTCGTCGCCGTCGCGCCCGGTGCGCGGAACGGCCTTCCAGCGGTCCATGAGGGAGCGCATCGCCGCGCTCGTCGCACCCCAGTCGGTGGACGACGCCAGCTGCTGGGCCTCCGCGATGAGCTGCTGCTTGGCGGCCCGGGCCTCGCCGCGCTGGGCGTCCAGCTGGGCGAAGTGGGTGCCCCGGCGCCGGCCGAAGGCGTCGCGGGCGGCAGCGAACCGCGACCACAGCGCCTCGTCGGTCTTCCGGTCGATCCCGCGGATGGTCTTCCACTCCTCGACGATCGCCTTGAGCCGGTCGCCGGAGGCCTTCCACGACGTCGACTCCGCGGCGATCTGCTCCGCCTCGGCGGCCAGTGCCTCCTTGCGGGCCACCTGCGCGGCGCGGGCGGCGGCCTTCTCGGCGCGGAACTCCGCCGTCGCGGCCTCGGCGGTCTCCACCATGGCCCGCGCCCGGGCGGCCAGGCCCTCGAGGTCGCCGACGGCGGCAGCGGTCGGAACGGACTCCGCCAGCTCCTGCGCCTTCTTCTTGATCTCGGCCGGGTTGCCGGTGTGTGCCTTGAGTCGCGCCTCCAGCAGCGAGACCTCGGTCGCCAGGTCGTCGTACCGGCGGCCGTAGTGGGCCAGGCCGGCCTCGGCCTCGCCGGCCTGCCACGACCCGACGGCGCGCTCGCCGTCGGCGGTTCGGACGTAGACGGTGCCGTCGTCGTCGACCCGGCCCCAGCGGGTGGGGTCGCTGACGATCGTCTCGACCGGGGGCGCCGCCGGAGCCGGGGACGGCGCGTGGTGCGCGGCCGGCGTGGGCGCCGGGTGGCTCTCCGGCGCAGTGTTCTCCGGCGCCGCAGTGGTTTCCGGCTCCGCGGTGATCTCCGGCTGCGCGGCGTTCTCCGGCGCCGGTGCATCCGCGGTCGGGTCGGCGAGGCCGGCATCCGCCGGTTCCGGCGCCGCCGGCGTGCCGGCCGCGGGGGTCACCGCGTCAGGGCTGCTGGTCTCCTGCGCCGCCTCCGGGGCGGTCGTCTCGGGGGTCTCCGCAATCGGCGGAGCGGCCTGCTGCACCCCGTTGCCGGGGTCGTCCGTGCTCGACACGTTGGGCAGTCTCCCACGTCGCATCGGCGACACTGCTGCGGTGACCATCGCTCCGGCCGGCCGGCCGGCCCCGATCGGCCGGCCCGCAGCCGCCGTCGCCTTCTGCCCGTGCCCTCCGCTGCTGGTCCCCGCCGTGGAGGGGAACCCGTCCGTCGAGACGGTGGCGCTGCGGAACGCCTGCGCCGCGGCGGTCGCCGCGCTGCTGGAGGCGGCGCCGGGCGTGGTGGTCGTCGTCGGGGGCGGAGCGGTACCGGGGCAGCGGTTCGGCCCGGGCGACGGCGGGACGCTGCGCGACTACGGGGTGGACCTGGAGGTGCCCTTCGACGGGCCCAGCCGCCCGGGCGGGCGCAGGCTGCCCCTCGCGCACGCCATGGGCGCCTGGCTGCTGGACCAGGCATCCTTCGCCGGCACCCGGGTGGGGGTGGGGCCCGGCGACCTCGCCTGCCTGCTGCGCGACCTTCCCGATCCGGTCGGCGTGCTGGCCATGGGCGACGGTTCGGCACGCCGCACGGTGAAGGCCCCCGGATACCTCGACCCGGCGGCGGAGCCGTTCGACGCCCGGGTCGCCACCGCGCTGGCCACGGGGGACGCCGCCGCGCTCGCCGCCCTGGAACCGGCCGAGGGCGAGCGGCTGCTCGCGGCCGGTGTGCCGACCTGGCGGGCCGTGGGAACGGTGTTCACCGGTCGGCAGGTGACCGCCCGGCTGCGCCACGACGCGGCGCCGTTCGGCGTGGGGTACCCGGTGGCCGACTGGGTCGTGGCGTGAGGGATCCGAGCGGACAGCCGCCCGTGGTCGCCGTCGTCGGGCCCACGGCCACCGGCAAGACGGCGCTCGCCGTCGCCCTCGCGCAGCGCCTGGGAGGCGAGGTCGTCAACGCCGACTCCATGCAGCTCTACCGAGGCATGGACATCGGAACGGCCAAGCCCGACCTCGCCGAGCGGGCCGGTGTGCCGCACCACCTGCTGGATTTGTGGCAGGTGCGCGAGCCCGCGTCCGTGGCCGAGTACCGCCGACGGGCCCGCGCGGAGATCGACCGGCTGCGCGCAGCGGGAGTGGTGCCGCTCCTCGTCGGCGGATCCGGTCTCTACGTCCGTGCGGTCCTGGACGAGCTGGACTTCCCGGGTACCGACCCCGCCGTCCGCGCTCGGCTCGAGGCGGAGCTGGCGGCCGGCGGGCCGGGCGCCCTGCACGCCCGGCTGGCTGAGCTGGACCCGCCCGCTGCGGCCGCCGTCCTGCCCGGCAACGGACGGCGGATCGTGCGTGCCCTGGAGGTCATCGAGCTCACCGGCGGTCCCTTCCGCGCCCAGCTGCCCGAGCCGAGCCCGCACTACCCGGCCGTCGTGATCGGGCTGGACCGGGAGCCGGCCGAGCTCGACGAGCGGGTGGCCCTCCGGGTCGACCGGATGTGGGCGGCCGGCTTCGTCGACGAGGTGGCGGGCCTGGTCGCCGACGGCCTCCGGGAGGGCCCGACCGCGTCGCGCGCCCTGGGCTACGCGCAGGTGCTCGCCCAGTTCGACGGCACGCTGACCGCCCAGGAGGCACGGGAGCGCACGGTGTCCACCACCCGCCGGTTCGTGCGCCGGCAGCGGTCGTGGTTCCGCCGCGACACCACCACGGCATGGCTCGACGCCGCCCGGCCCGACCTGGTCGAGGCTGCCGCCGCGGTGATCACCGGCCGTACGATCGGCGGGTGACCTCCTCGCCCCGCGTGCTGATCGGGCACGGCACCGAGAACGACTTCGTGGTGCTTCCCGACCCCGACGGGACGGTGTGGTCCGGGAACCGGCTGGACGCCGCGATGGTGCGCCGGCTGTGCGACCGCCGCGCGGGGCTCGGGGGCGACGGCGTGCTGCGGCTGGTGCGCAGCACGCACGTGCCCGACGCGCCGGACGTGCTGGGGGAGGACCTCGAGCGCTGCGAGTGGTTCATGGACCACCGCAACGCGGACGGCTCCCACGCCGAGATGTGCGGCAACGGCATCCGGTTGTTCCTGCACGCGCTGATCGCCGAGGGGCTGGTGCAGCGGGCCGCCTGCGAGGAGGGGCTGCTCGTGGGCACCCGGGGCGGGCCGCGCCGGGTCGGCGCCGTGCCCGGAGGCGGCTACTGGGTGGACATGGGCCCGGCGCGGGAGTTCGGCCGGGGGAGCGCGGATCTCGACGGGCGCACCTTCGACGGCCTCGCCGTGTCGATGGGCAACCCCCACCTGGCCGCGCTCACCGGCGTCGACGTCGACACCCTGGACCTCACCGCGGCCCCGGGCTTCGACCCGGAGCTGTTCCCCCAGGGTGTGAACGTCGAGCTGGTCAACGTGCTCGAGCCCGCCGCCCACGTGCGGCTGCGGGTCTTCGAGCGCGGGGTGGGGGAGACGCGTTCCTGCGGAACCGGCGCCTGTGCCGCGGCCTACGCGGCGCTGGTCTCCGAGGGCCGGTCCGAGGGCACCGTCGTCGTCGACGTGCCCGGGGGTCGCCTGTCGGTCCAGGTCGACCCCCGGACGACGGTGCTCACCGGCCCCGCCGTCCTGGTGTCGGCCGGCGAGCTGTGCCCGGAGTGGCTCTCCGCCTGACCGTCAGACGCGGTCGTCGTCGTCGCTCGGCGACTCCGGCATCATCGACTGCCCCTCGGTGCCCGGGCTGCCGGTGGGCTCGCCCTTTCCGCTGTCCTGGTCGGGACCGCCGCCCAGAGGGTTCCGCGGGGGCCCGCCGATGCCCTCGGGCTCGCGGCCCGGGTCCTCCAGCTCGCTGTCGGCACCCAGCCTGCTCGATCCGCCCTCGCTCATCGCCAACCTCCTCGTCGTTCCCTGCTGTCCCGCTCGCCCTACCCGCGCACGCCGGAGGGATGCGCGGCGGCCGGGATGGTCTCGAAGGTGTCCTGCGTTGTACCCGGCGATGACAACTCAGGTGACTCACGTGCAGGACCGTGCCACGCTGGAGACGATGACGACCGCCCCTGACATGCCCGTCGACGAGCCGACGACCTCCTCGACCCGCCCCGCGCCGGTGGGGCAGTGGGACGAGGCCGACGACACCACCGGCTCCTACGCCCTCGAGGCGCGCGGTGCGCTGCGCCGGGTGGCCGGCCTGTCCACCGAGCTCGCCGACATCACCGAGGTCGAGTACCGGCAGCTGCGCCTGGAGCGCGTCGTGCTGGTGGGCGTGTGGACCGAGGGCACGCAGGCCGACGCCGACCGCTCGCTGGCCGAGCTCGCCGCGCTCGCCGAGACCGCCGGCTCCGAGGTGCTGGAGGCGGTGAGCCAGCGGCGGGACAAGCCGGACGCCGCCACCTACGTGGGCTCCGGCAAGGCCGCCGAGATCCGCGACATCGTCGCGTCGACCGGCGCCGACACCGTGATCTGCGACGGTGAGCTGACCCCTGGCCAGCTCAACCAGCTGGAGAAGGTGCTCAAGGTGAAGGTGGTCGACCGGACCGCCCTGATCCTCGACATCTTCGCCCAGCACGCGACGAGCCGGGAGGGCAAGGCCCAGGTCGAGCTGGCGCAGATGCAGTACATGCTGCCGCGCCTGCGAGGCTGGGGTGAGTCGATGTCCCGGCAGGCCGGTGGTCGTGTCGCCGGTGGTGGCGGCATCGGTACCCGTGGTCCCGGTGAGACCAAGATCGAGACCGA
>DASPIH010000403.1:0-34618 GCA_035629195.1 Blastococcus sp.
GCGTGCCGGCGGCGTGGCGGGCACGACCACGACGACGACGACCTGGGTGCCGGCGGGGCCGACGCCGACGACCGCGGCGGCGGAGACGGCGTCCAGCGCCTCGACGCGCTGCTCGATGCCGACCGGCGTCACGAACCCTCCGGCGGCGGTGATCACGTGGGCCAGCCGGCCCTCGACCCAGAGCCGCCCGTCCGCGTCGAGGTGCCCGACGTCCCCGGTGCGGTGCCATCCCGGGTTCCGGGAGGCGGCCCGCTCGACCGCCCACAGGGCGTCGTAGCGGTCCTTCACGTGTGCGGCCCGCACGCAGATCTCCCCGACCACGCCCGGCCGGTCGGTCAGCGGGCCCTCGGCCGCACCCTGCGGGGACAGCGGGCTGACGCGGAGATCCACTCCGGGTACCGGGCGGCCCACGCAGACGCCGTCGCCGGTGCCGGCCGCCTCGATCTCGGCCAGGGTCACGTCGGTGACCGGGAGCGCCTCCGTCATGCCGTACGGGGTGTGCGGCTCGGCCTTCGGCAGGACTGCGCCCAACGACCGCAGCAACCGAGCCGGAACGGGCGCTCCGGCGGACATGAGCAGCCGGATGCCGGCCAGTGCCGACCGCTGGGACGGCGTCAGCCCGGCTGCGGTGTCGGCGACGTGGCGCAGGGCTGCGGGCGATGCGAACACGACCGTCGCCCCCACGGCGGCCGCCGCCTCCGCGAGCTTGCCGGCGGTGAGCGACCCGGGTGCCGTCACGTCGATGTCGGGAACGGCCGAGGCGATGCCCAATCCCGGGCCGAGGATCGAGAAGGGGGCGAAGGCGGCCACCAGGGCGTCGTCGGAGGACAGCTCGAAGGTGGTCCGCACCAGCTCCAGCTGGGCACTCACCTGCCGCTGGGTGTAGACGACCCCCTTGGCCGGTCCGGTCGCGCCCGAGGTGAAGACGACGGCGCAGTCCGAGTCCGGCGGGCACTCCGGCGGCGCGGGCGCCGACGCGCCCAGGGCCTCCACCTCGGCCAGGTCCCGCTCCACGCCGAGCGCGCGACGCAGCGCCGGAGACGTCCGGCCGGCTGCGATGCGGGTACCGGGCAGGCCCATCAGCCGCGCGGCGGCGAGCCCCGGGGCGGCGCCGAGCACGTGATCGGGCGCCGCACTGCGCAGGGCGCGACGCATCCCGGGAAACCCGAGGCCCTTGTCGGCGACGACGATGGCTGCGCCGGCCCGCCAGATGGCGTAGACGGCCGCGGTCAGGTCGGCCGAGGGCTCCAGGAGGAGGGCGACGCGGGTGCCGGGCCGGACACCGGTCGCCGCCAGCCCGGCGGCCAGGTCGTCCACCCGGCGGGAGAGCTGCGACCAGCTCACGGCCGGGCGGCCGATCTCCACCAGCGCCGGGGCCGCGTCCTCCGACCGCCGGGCGAGAGCGTCCCAGGGCCTCGGCGGTGGTGCGGTGGAGGTGTCGACAGGGGGTCGGGCCGGCTCGGGCGTCGGCGCGGCGACGAGGTCGGTCACCCAGTCGGCCACGGCATCGGCGTACTGCGGTGCGTCCTCCGGAAGCAGGTGCGAGGCCGTCTCGTAGCGGTGGACCTGGGCCTGCGTCAGGCGCTCGCGCAGATCCGTCAGGTACTTCTCCCCGAAGACCGGGTCGCGGGGACCCCAGAGGAGCAGCGCAGGGACGTCGAGGGTCCGGATGCCCTCGGCGATGGCCTCCTGCGCCGGGCGCGACGGGTGGCCGTGGCGGAAGGGGATGTCGGCGACGAACTCGCCCACGGCCCGGCGTCGGTCCGCCGACCGGTAGGGCTGGGCGAACGCCCGGCGCACCTCCCGCGGAAGGGGCGGCCAGGAGAGCGCGGTGGCGCCGCGGACGAACACGGAGCTGGCGACGGTGACGGCGGCACGGATGCCCGGCGCGTGCGCCAGCCGGATCAGCGCGGGACCGAGGTCGCCCTCGGGCATGGCCACGGCGGTGTTGGCGAGGACGACGCCGAGCACGTCCGCCCGGTGCTCGAGGGCCCAGCCGAGGGAGATGATCCCGCCCCAGTCGTGCGCGACGGTCACGACCGGTCCGGTGACGCCGAGCGCGGCCGTGAGGTCGCCGAGGTCGGCCACGCGCTGCGGCAGGGTCCGCGGCGCGGGCAGCCGCTCGGACCAGCCCATGCCCAGCTGATCCGGTGCGACGACGCGCCATCCGGGCGGGGCGCCCGCCAGCAGCCGGCGCCACAGGTAGGACCAGGTCGGGTTCCCGTGGACGCAGAGGAGGGTGCCCACCGGGTCCGCGACGCCGTTGTCGAGGACGTGCCAGAGGTGCTCCTGGCCCTCGGCATCCCGGACGGCGACCCGCCGTGACCAGGCGGGGTCCAGCCCGGGGAGGTCGACCGGCGCCTCCGCCGTCACCAGGCGATCTCGAGACAGCTCGCGTTCAGGCCCGACCCGATCCCCATGAGCAGCACGCGGTCGCCGTCGGACAGGGAGTCGGCCTGGCCGGCCAGGGTGAACGGTACCGATGCGGGACCGAGGTTGCCGCGGGTCGGGAAGGTCGTCGGCACCCGTGCCATGTCGATGCCGAACCGATCGCACAGCGCCTGGGTGTGCACCTTCGAGACCTGGTGGATGACGTAGCGGTCCATGCCCCGCGACCAGTCGAACTCGGCCGCGGCGTCGGTCCACAGCTCCTCCGACAGCGTGAGCCCGGCCGCGAGCAGCCCCTTGAGATCGGTCTGCATGCCGTCGTTGTCCCCGGTGCACAGCTGGTGGTGCTCCGTGCCCGCCCGGCTCACCGACGCGACGAGCCGGTGACCCTCGGGGTGCCGGTCGGCCGGGCCGAGCACCATCGCCACCGCGCCCGAGCCCAGGGTGAGGGTGGCGAAGTGGCCCATCACGTCCTTGGCCACGGTGTCGGGCCGGTTGAGCAGGTCGATCGTCCGCTCCTGCACCGGCCGGGAGTCCTCGCCGTTCACGATCAGGACGTAGTCGACCATCCCGCTGTCGATCATGGCCGCGCCCAGTCCCATGCCGTTGACGAAGCCGAGGCAGGCATTGGTGACGTCGAAGTTCTGACAGGAGCTGGGGAGGCCGAGGGCGTCGTGCACCGCCACGGCGGTGGCGGGCTCGAGGTGCTTGCGGCTGACCGACGTGTTGATCATCAGTCCGATGTGCGACGGGTCGACGCCGCTCTCGCTGATCGCCTTGGCCCCGGCCGTGGCCGCGCCGTCGACGAAGGAGACGCCGTCGGCCCACCAGCGGCGCTCCCGGATGCCGGCGAGCCGTTCGAGCAGCCCCGGCCGCAGGCCCACCCGGCGGTAGGTGTCGGCGAGGCGTTCGTCGAACGCGGCCGACGTGACGACCTGCGAGGCGTCGGCTGTCTGCACGGTCAGCACCGCGGTGTTCCGAAAGCGGTGCGTGGCGTTGCCTGTCATCCACGTCCAGTCGTAGCCGGGGTGGTGCAGCCGACCATGGCCGCACCGTCGAGAGGGAGCGTGCTACCCCAGCCCTGACCCTCGCACACCGGACGGGGAGATGGAGTGCGCGGGTCCGCCTGTCGGCTGGCGTGCGCCGTCGTCCGGGTGTCCGATGGGCCTCAGCGCATCGATGACCGTCGAGGAGTCTGCATGCCGCGTCGACGCACCTTGCTGGCCCTGACCGGTCTGACCGCGGGGGTGCTCACCGGCGTGCTGCCGCCCGGCGCCGCCGCGGGCAGCACGACGCCGGAGGACACGGCGCTGGAGGACACGGCGCTGGAGAAGCAGCCCCTCGCGGTCGGTACCGGGGGCGCGGTCGCCACGGTCGACCTCGATGCGACGCAGGTCGGCCTGGACGTCCTCGCCGCCGGCGGCAACGCGGCCGACGCCGCGGTGGCCGCGGCGGCCGCGCTGGGCGTGACCGAGCCGTACTCCGCGGGCATCGGTGGCGGCGGGTTCTTCGTCTACTACGACGCCGCCACCGGGGAGGTGTCCACGATCGACGGCCGGGAGACCGCGCCCCTCGCGATGGGCGCCGACGCCTTCCTCGACGAGGAGGGCAACGCCCTGCCGTTCGACGAGGCCGTGCAGAGCGGGCTGTCGGTGGGGACGCCGGGCACACCGCTCACCTGGTCGCGGGCACTGGAGGAGTTCGGCACGCTGTCGCTCTCCGAGGCACTGCAGGGTGCGACACGGCTGGCCGCCGACGGGTTCGTCGTCGACGAGACCTTCCGGCAGCAGACCGCCGACAACGAGGAGAAGTTCCGCCGGTTCCAGCCGACCGCCGAGCTGTTCCTCCCGGGTGGTTCTCTTCCGGAGGTCGGGTCCGTCTTCCGCAACCCGGGGCTGGCGGACACCTACGAGCTGCTGGCCCGCGAGGGCGTCGACTCGATCTACACCGGTGGGCTGGCCGGCGAGATCGTCCGGACGGTCCAGGACCCGCCGGAGGCCGCGGGCGTCGCCGAGGTGCGGCCGGGACTGCTCGACCGCGTCGACCTGGCGCGGTACACCGCCCCGCTGCGGGAGCCGACCCGTTCCGACTACCGGGGGCTCGAGGTCTACGGCATGGCTCCGCCCTCGAGCGGCGGCTCGACCGTCGGGGAAGCCCTCCACGTGCTGGAGCGGTTCCCCCTGAGCTCGCTGCCCGACGTGACCGCCCAGCACCTCTACCTGGAGGCGAGCGCCCTGGCCTTCGCCGACCGCAACGTCACCGTGGGCGACCCCGGGTACGTCCAGGTGCCCGTGGCCGAACTGCTCTCCGAGGAGTTCGCCGCGGAGCGGGCGTGCAGCATCGATCCGGCCGCGGCCATGGCGAAGCCGACCGCTGCGGGACGTCCGGACGGCGAGTACGGACCGTGCCCGGCCGAGGCCGGGGCGACCGGGGACGAGGGCGCCGAGGGCCGCTCGACCACCCACCTCACCGTCGCCGATGCCGCCGGGAACGTCGCGAGCTACACGCTGACCATCGAGCAGACCGGCGGCAGCGGGATCACCGTGCCCGGCCGCGGGTTCCTGCTGAACAACGAGCTGACCGACTTCACCTTCCGGGTGGCCGATCCGAGCCGGCCGGAGCCGAACCTGCCCGCCCCTGGAAAGCGGCCGCGCAGCAGCATGTCACCGACCATCGTGCTGGACGACGGGGAGCCGGTGCTCGCCCTCGGCTCTCCGGGCGGTGCCACCATCATCACGACCGTGCTCCAGACGATGGTGAACCGCATCGACCGGGATCTGAACCTCACCGAGGCGATCGCCGCGCCCCGCGCCAGCCAGCGGAACAGCCCGACGACCGATGCGGAGCCCGCCTTCCTGGAGGCCTACGGCGCGGCCCTGGAGGATCTGGGCCACGAGTTCACCTCCGTCGAGGAGATCGGCGCCGCGACAGGCATCGAGTTCCTGCCGGGAGGCCTGCTGCTGGCTGCCGCCGAGACCGAGCGGCGCGGCGGTGGGAGCGCGGGCGTGGTGCACGCCGTCCCCGGGACCGACGCTCCCGGGACCGGTGACCCCCGGCTGGCACCGGAGATCGGGAACGGCTGATCCACGACTGCCGCGCGCGGCCTCACGTGCGTGGCGGCGCGACGAGGGGGACCCCGAAGCGCTCGAGGGGACCGGAGTAGGCCTTGGGCGGTGGGGCGGCGAACTCTCCGCGCTTGCCCGTGGTGAGGCCGAGGCGGACCAGGCCCTCGAGCGTCGCGACGGCGGCCGCCACCCCGTCGACGACGGGGACACCGAGCTGCGCGGTCAGGTCCGCGGCCAGGTCGGCCATCCCCGCGCAGCCCAGGACGACGGCGTCGCAGCCGTCGGTGGCCACCACGTCCGCGCACTCGGCGGCGATCCGGGAGCGCGCCTCCGGATCGGTCTCCAGCGCCAGCACCGCGATCTCGACCGCGCGCACCGTGCGGCACTGATCCCGCACGCCGTAGCGGGCGGCGAGTTCCCAGGCCCGGCCGGTGGTGCGGGTCAGGGTCGTCACCACGCCGAAGGTCCGCCCCAGGTACGTGGCGGTGCGCATGGCTGCCTCGCCGATGGCGACCACCGGGCCGTCGGCCACCTCCCGGGCGGCGTCCAGCCCCGGGTCGCCGAAGCAGGCGATCACGTGACCGTCCGCGCCGGCGGCCTCCCCGGCCCTGACCTGGAGGAGCAGGCCCGGGACGGCCAGCGCCTCGTCGTAGTGGCTCTCGATGGAGGCCGGCCCCATGTCGGGGTTCACGGCGACCACCGTGGTGCCCGGGCCGGCGGCGGCCCGGGCACTGCGACCGATGAGCTCGGTCATCGACGCGGTGGTGTTCGGGTTGATGACCTGCAGCAGCACCGGTGGTCTCCTCGGGATGTCAGACGCGCCCGTCGGACACGCCGGGCTCGGCGGGGTCGAGTTGCGGGATCATCGGCCGCACCCGCTCCAACGTTGCGAAGGTCGCGAAGCCCAGGGCGCAGCCGATGAACCATCCGTAGTCGCCCACGGACGCGAACAGGGTGAGCAGGATCGTCGGCACACCGGAGACCAGGACGGCGATCACCGCGTTGGGGTTGTACCCGCCCCGGAACCAGTACCGTCCGGTCGGCGCCATCGAGTACATGTCGTCGACGGCGACCCGCTGACGGCTGGCCAGGTAGTAGCCGGCGATGAGGATGCCGAACAGCGGGCCGATCAGGCTGCCCAGGATGCCGAGCGAGAACCGGATGCCTTCGGCGCTGTCGTACCAGTTCCACGGGGTGAGCAGCACCGACCCGACGGCGGCGATCATGCCGCCGGCCCGCCAGCTGATCTTCTGCGGCGCCACGTTGGAGAAGTCGAACGCGGGAGCGATGAAGTTGGCGACGATGTTGATGCCGACCGTGGCGATGACGAAGGTCAGCCCGCCCAGCAGGATCGCGAACGTGGAGTCGATGGCCTCGACGGTCGCGATCGGGTCGGTGATCAGCTCGCCGAACACCGGCACGGTCGCCGAGGCGCAGACGACGGTGAGCACGGAGAAGAAGAGGAAGTTCAGCGGCAGGCCGAGGAGGTTGCCGCGCTTGACCGCCGCGAAGCTCTTTCCGTAGCGGGCGAAGTCACCGAAGTTCAGCATCGGGCCGGAGAAGTAGGAGACCACCAGCGCGATCGCGCCGAGCATCGTGGAGATCATCGCCCAGCCGGTCAGCGTCGGGCCGGTGTGCAGGCTCAGGTCGATGTTCGACCAGCCGGCCTGCGAGACCAGGTAGACCGCCAGCGCGATCATGACCACGTAGACGGCCGGACCGGCGAAGTCGATGAACTTCCGGATCGTCTCCATGCCCCGCCAGAACAGCGCGGCCTGGGCGACCCACAGCACCGCGAAGGAGATCCAGCCCAGCGCCTCCAGGCCCAGGAAGGTGGGCTGCAGGAGCGACTCCGACCCAGGGATGAACTTCAGCCAGATGATGTTGAGGCTGCTCGCGGCCAGGAACGTCTGGACGCCGTACCAGGCGACCGCGATGAGGCCGCGGATGATGGCCGGGATGTTGGCGCCCTTGACGCCGAAGATCGCGCGGTTGATCACCGGATAGGGGACGCCGGTCTTCTGGCTGGGTTTGGCCACCAGGTTGACGAACACCTGCACGATCACGATGCCGACGACCAGGGCGAGCAGCACCTGCCAGGCGGCGATGCCGAGGGCGAAGAGGCTGCCCGCGGTCACGTAGCCGCCGACGCTGTGCACGTCCGACATCCAGAAGGCGAAGATGTTGTAGGAGCCCCAGCGCTGCTCCCGGAGCGGGGCGAGGTCCTCGTTGGTCAGTCGTGGGTCGTAGTCCTCGCCGATGCTCGCGCCGCCGGGTGCGGCGGCCGAGGGCGGGGTGCTGTGGTGGGGATGCTCGGCCTGGAGGGTCGCCGGCCGGGGCACGGTGGTGGGCATGAGGGCTCCTGCGGATCGTCGGCTGGGGCGGGCAGCGGCGGGTCGGAAGCACGTCGGTGTCCGCGGTGTTGCGGGGGAGCGGACGCCGGGGATCGACGGCGCGAACGCTAGGGAGACGGTGTTGCCCCTGCGTGTCGCCGCGGGTATATCGCTGGTCGTTCCCGTCAGCCGTCGGCGGGGATGTCCGCCACGATGTCCTGCAGCCGTCGGTAGTGGACGCCGTTGAGGGTGATCAGCGCCCCGGCGTCGCGCGCTGCGAAGGCGTCCAGCATGGCCACGTGGTCCTCGGCCAGGGCTGCGGTCGCGGGAGCCGACGCGTGGGACATCGGGCGCCCCGGCTCGGTGATGTTCCAGGCTCGCTCGAACATCTGCAGCAGCCGGTGCATCCGGCAGGGCGCGATGAGGGCCAGGTGGAAGCGCCGGCTCCACCGGTGGTGGTCGGGAGCTCCGCCGGTCGCGGTCGCCGCCTCCAGCTCCCGCAGCGCGTGCGCGGCCACCGCGACGTCCTGGTCGGTCGCGCGGGCCACCGCGGCGGTCACCGCGGCCGTCTCGAGGCTGGCCCGGACGACGTAGAGCTCGGCCAGCTCCTCGCGCGTCAGCAGGGCGACGACGTAGGCACCTCGCTCCTGGTGCTCGACCAACCCCTCGGCCACCAGGGTCTTGAGCGCCTCACGCACCGGGATGTGGCTGAGCGAGAAGCGCGCCGCGACCGCGTGCACCGGGATGGGCGTCCCCGGGCGGACCCGGCCGGCCAGGATCGCCGCCCGCAGCTCGGCCAGCACCAGCTCCTGCGACGGCACGTCCCGCGCCCCCGCCAGGGCGAGCACCCATGGCGCGGGGGGACGCGATCGTGCCATGCCGTCCACCTCCCGACGCCGAACCGGACCGGACGGTAGCGAGGTCGTGTTACGAGAGCTTGTCCCGACGCGGGTGCGGCCTCACCCGCAGGTGGACAGCACCCCCCGGGCACGGGTGCCCCCCACCGCGATCGGGTGGACCTCCTCCCGACGGACGACGGTCCTCCGGCATCGATGCTGCGGACCGCACCGTGTCCGGCGCCTCGCCGGCCCCCTAGCTTTCGAGATGACGGCGGATCAGGCCGCTGCCGACGTCAGGGAGAGGCCATGGCGACGACCAGTTCGAGTGCCCGAGCGACCGCCTCGGCGCCACCACGGGAACGGAGGTCGGTCCCGACCCGGGTGAGGGCCTACCTCCTGCCGGGCGTGGGTCTTCTCGGCGTCCTGCTCACCTCGATGGGGTTGTCGGGGGTCAACGACGCCCCCGACCCGCACGACCCGCCGTCGAGCGTCGCGGCACACTTCCTCGGGTTCCGCGACGACGTCCTCCTGGCAGCGGCCTTCGGAGTCGTGGCGGCCGCGCTCGTCGGCGCGTTCGTCCTGGGTCTGGCCCTGCGGCTGCACCGCGCGGGCGCGCCCGTCGCGGCCGTCGGCGTCGCTGTCGGCGCGACCTTCGTCGCGGGCTACTTCGGCGGACTGCACCTGGTCTACACGTCGCTGTCGGCGTACGTCGCCGCCGCCTCTCCGGAAGCGTCGATGGCCCTGTTCGTCGTCACGATCATGGCCACGCCCGCCTTCGGGGCGGCCACCGCGGTGATCCTGGGGTCGGCGGCCGTGGGTGCGCGCCGGGGCCGTGTCCTGCCGGCCTGGTGGTCGGCCCTCAGCGCAGTGGGTGCCCTGGCCGCCGTCCTCGCGGTCGGCTCCTATGCCGACGACGGCTGGTTCTACCCCGACGTGCAGCAGCAGGTGGTGGGGAACATCCTCCTGGTGTGGTTGGTCGTCACGTCCGTGGTGCTCGCCGTGCGCGTCCGGGCACCGGAGGCTGCCCGGTCGTGAGGACGCGGCGAGCCAAGGCCCCTCCGGCCGCCCCGAGGACCGCTGGGGGCAGCCGGTCGTCCGGTCGGGCGGCTCCGTGACCTGCTCCTCCGCGGACGGCGTGCCCGTGCGCGTGCTCGTCGTGGACGATCAGGAGCCGTTCCGGCTCGCCGCCGCGGCGGTCGTCGCGACGACGCCCGGCTTCGTGCTGGCCGGCGAGGCGGGCAGCGGTGAGGAGGCGCTCGAGGCCGTGCGGCGCCTGCTGCCCGACATCGTCCTGCTGGATGTCGTGCTCCCCGGGATGGACGGCTGGACGACCGCGGAACGGATCCGTGCGGGCCATCCGTCGGTGCGCGTGGTCCTGCTGTCCACCTACGACGGCGCCGAGCAGCACGACCGCGCGGCGTCGACCGACGTGCGCTTCGTCCCGAAGGACCGCTTCGACGCCGACGTCCTGCTGTCCGCCGCGTGCGCCGGGAGCAGCTCAGCCGCCGACTGAGGGGGACAGGACCCTCGGCGCGGCCGCCGCTTCGGCGGGGAGCACGATCTCGGCGGTCCCGGCGAGATGGTCCTCCGGTAGCGAGAGGTGCCCGCCGGCGGCGGCCACGCGGTCCTCGCTGGCCGCGGCGATGGCCGCGGCCACGGCGCTGTCGACCCGGATGCGCAGCACGTCGTCGTCGAGAGCGACGTGGCAGACCATCGACTCGGACGACTGCACGGCGGCGGCGAACAGATCGGCGCAGCAGAAGTACGCCGTGGCCTCGGTGACGGGTGCGAGTCTGGGCAGGTCCGGCGCGAGGTCGAGGAACACGTCTCCCGTCGTCGGTCGCGCGGCGCTGAGCGCGGCGCGCAGCCCGTGTTCGGCGAGCACCGGTGGGAACAGCCCGCGGGCGATGTCCCGGAGCGTGTCGATGGCGGAGCCGGCCGCCTCGATCAGCGCATCGCACCGTCGGGCGGCGGCCGCCGGGTCGGCGCCGGAGGCCTCGAGCTGCTCCAGCCCGACGGCGACCTCGTGGAGGTGGGGGAGCACCGCGGCGGAGAGCCGCCGTTGGAACCGCTGCCGCTCGGCGGTTGCCGCGGTGACCAGCCGCTTCCTCGACCGCTCCAGCGCCTCGTTCTGAGCCGCGACGCTGCGCACGCGGCGTCGCAGTTCCGCGGTCAGTCGCACGTTCCGCAGGGCGAGTCCCACCTGACCGGCCACGGTGGCGAGCAGCTCGGCCTGCTCGGTCGACGGCCGGCTCCCCTCCGGTAGGTCCAGGCAGATGTCACCGACGTGCTCCCCCGCGTGCAGAACCGGGACGATCACGTCCGCGCCGGCCGGGTCTGACCCCGGTGGCCAGTGCGCGCTGCGCTCACCTCCGTCCTCGAGCAGGACCCGCACCGTGGCCGAGCGGGCTCCGAGGCCGCTGGTGGCTGCCTCGGCGAGCCGGGCGGGCAGCTCGTCGACCGACACGGCGTCGCCGACCTGTCCGCTGAAGGCGGCCAGCACCTCGTACGGCGAGGCGCGCCGGCCGTAGACCAGCCGGTCGGCGAGCCGGCGCATCCGGGAACGGAGCGGCTGGACGAGGACGGCCACCGCCGCGGTGAGCAAGACCGACGCGGTGCTGCCGGCGTGCAGGCCGGTGCCCACGACGGCGCCGAGCAGGACGACGACCGCGACGTAGACGGCGGTCGTGGTGGCGGCGAGGGCGGTGAAGGCCACCGTGCGGTTGAGCAGCAGATCGACGTCGTACAGGCGGTACCGGAGCATCGCCAGCCCGCAGGTCACGGGCAGTGCGCCGTAGGCGAGGTACAGCAAGGTCTCCGGAACGGCGCGGGGCACGCCGATCGCGGCGAGCACGTCGGAGGCGACGACCATGACGAGCGCTACGGCGAGGAAGCCGGCGCCGAGCACGAAGACCCGCAGCTGCTGCCGCACGACACCGGTGGCGTTGCGCCGGCGGGAGATCACGGACCCGACGCCGGCGAGCAGGCAGGCGAACATCACGAGCTGGCCGACCGTGATGAGCAGCGCGAGCGTCGGCGGCACGTCCATCGTGCGGGGCGGCACGGCGTCCGCGGGCGAGCCGACCAGCACGGCGACCATGACGGCCAGCGCAACGGCGTTGGCCCCGGCGAGCCAGGCGACCGGCCGCCAGCGACGGGAGGGCAGGTGCCCGGTCGGGAACAGCAGGAGCAGGAAGACCAGGCAGCTGAGCGCGAAGTTCGACCCGGTCTGGCTCTCGAACCAGGCGGCGTACGAGGCGCCGGGGATCGGCGCGGGGCGCAGCGCGGAGTGGTCGGTCACCGCCCCGGCCGTCAGGCCCAGCTCGGCGATGCAGTTGCTGACGCAGAACAGCCAGCCGACGGCGTTCGACGGGTGCCGGGAGACGATCAGTGCGCCGACGATCCCGGCGACGACGCACGCGAGCGTGATGATGGGGAACGTCAGGAACGGATCCCTCGCCGCCGCGAGCTGCCGCACGTGCGGGATCCGGAGCCAGGCCTGCACGAGCGCGCCGGCGACCGTGACCCCGAGGAGGCCCCACGCCAGACGTCCGGCGGTCCGGGGGTTCATGCGCTTGCCGCCCTGGCCACCGTGGCGGGAAGCGGCACGCTTCCCGTGACGACGCATCCGTGGCCCGGTGCCGACCGGACCTCGACGGAACCCCCGAGCGTCTCGATCCGGTCGTGCAGCCCTGCCATGCCCGTGCTGTTCCGGACGACGGCGGGGTCGAACCCGGTTCCGTCGTCGGTGACCGCGAAGCAGGCCCGTCCGCTCTCCGTCCGCAGGTCCACGACGATCCGGCCCGCGGCCGCGTGCTTGACGGAGTTCTGCACCGCCTCGAGGCAGCAGAAGTAGACGGCGGTCTCGACCTCGTCGGGCCAGCGGTCATGGCCACCGTGGACGGTGACGGGCAGCGGTGCTGACGCGACCACCTCGCCGAGCGCCGCTGCGACGCCGTCGTCGACCAACGCGGTCGGGTACGCGCCGGACGCGAGGTCGTGCAGGGTCGCCTCCGCCTCAGCAGCCGCCCGGCGGAGCCGGGGCAGGAACGCCCGCGCCTGCGCGGGAGAGCGGCCGAACAGGGTCCTGACCAAGCGCAGGTTGACGACGAGCGCGACCAGGTGCTGCTGGGCACCGTCGTGGATGTCGCGCTCGAGGCGTCGGCGCTCGCTGTCCTGCGCCGCCAGGAGGCGCCGGCGGGACGCCGTCAGCTCGGTCGAGCGGGTGTGCGATCGCACCAGTTGCTCGCGGAGGGCTGCGGTCAGGGCGACGTTGCCGAGCACGAGCGCCGCCTGTGCGGCGAGGTCGGACACGAGGCGGCGTTCCACGGACGTGACCATCCCGCCGGGTGCCTGGCGGACCAGGAGCGCCCCGAGGACTGTCGGCCCCTGCCGGACCGGCACCGCGAGCTCGCCCTCGGAGAGGGCGGGGAGGGCCACCAGCGCCCCGTCGTCCTGCAGCCGCACGCGGTGGCCGCCGGCCGTTCCAGCGGGCCAGACGGCCGCCAGGCGCATCTCGTTCCCGACGAGCACCCACACCTGAGCCGATGCCGCCTGTGTTCCGACGGCGAGGACGTGTGCCATGCGCGGTGCGACCTCCTCCAGCGCGTGCACCCCCTCGACATGGCCGGCGAACCGGACGAGCACCTCGTACGGCGACGCCGCCTCCGACGGGAAGAGCCGGCGCGCCACGGACCGCGACCAGGCGCGCAGCGGGTCGAGCGCGAGAGCCACGAGGACGGTGGCCAGCACGGGCAGGACCAGGGGGAGGTGCTCGTCGTCGCCGACTCCCAGGACGAGCCGTCCGCCGCCGACCACGGCGGCGTACACCGCGAGCACGAAGGCGGCCAGCAGCGACAGCTGCAGGACCGTCCCGGCCCACGCCCGGGTGGGGCCTCGGCGGTGCATGCGGGGCAGTGTGCGCGCGCGGGCTCCCACTGAGAAGGGTGCTGGCACCTCCCGCCGGGGAGGACAGCCGCTCCGGTGGGCGCCGCCGCTCACGGCGAGATCGACGGTCGTCCTCCGCCGGGCGTACGGCTCGCACCGTGGGCCCGCACCGAGCGCCCTCCCTAGCGTCGCCGACGACGGCAGTGAGCCCCTCCGGCGCTCCCCGTCCGCCCTCGGGAGACGCCATGACATCCACGCTCGACACCGTCGTGCTCCGCCCGGCCGCGCAGGTCATCGACCTGGTGAAGGTGTACGGCTCGGGGGACACCGCGGTCCGCGCCCTCGACGAGGTGACCGTCGACTTCGCGGCCGCCCGGTTCACCGCGATCATGGGACCGTCCGGATCCGGCAAGTCGACGCTGCTGCACGCGATGGCCGGTCTGGACGTCCCGACGTCGGGCTCCGTGCGACTCGGCGACGTGGAGATCACCGATCTGTCGGACGACCCGCTGACGCTGCTGCGCCGGGACAAGGTCGGCTTCATCTTCCAGCAGTTCAACCTGCTGCCGACGCTCACCGCGCTGGAGAACATCACGCTGCCGATGTCGATCGCCGGGCGGCGGCCCGACCCCTACTGGCTGGACGTCGTCATCGACACCGTCGGGCTGAGGCCGCGGCTGGCGCACCGGCCGACCGAGTTGTCCGGCGGGCAGCAGCAGCGGGTCGCGGCGGCCCGGGCGCTCGCCGGCCGTCCGGACATCGTGTTCGCCGACGAGCCGACCGGGGCGCTGGACTCCCGTGCCGCCGCGGAGCTGCTCGGCTTCCTGCGCACGGCAGTGCACGAGCTCGGCCAGACGATCGTGATGGTGACCCACGACCCGGTCGCCGCCGGTTACGCCGACCGGGTCGTCTTCCTGGCCGACGGCCGCATCGTCGACGAGATGGCCGACCCGACGGCGGAGAAGGTCCTCGACCTCATGAAGAAGCTCGGAGGCTGATCGCGATGCTCGCCGTCACGCTCAAGGGGATCCTCGCCCACAAGGTCCGGGTCCTGCTGACCGCGCTCTCGATCGCCCTCGGCGTCGCGTTCGTCGCCGGCACGCTCGTGCTGACCGACGGCCTCAACGGCTCCTTCGCCCAGGCGTTCCGCAGCCAGTACGCCGGCGTGGACGTCGCCGTCCGTTCGGAGGCGGCGTTCACCGACAGCGAGGCGGCCAACCAGCGCCGGCCCCTGCCGGCCGACACGCTGGACGGCATCCGCCGGGCCGAGGGGGTGGCGCACGCCGAGGGATTCGTGCGGGGGAGCGCCACCGTGGTGGGGCCCGACGGCGGGGTGCTCGGCGCCGGCGCCCGCTCGAGGGACGGGATGAGCGCGCCCGCCGACAACCGGATCGGGGACGTCCGGTACAGCACCGGGCGTGCGCCGGCCGCGGCCGGAGAGGTCGCCGTCGACGCCGGTACGGCCGAGTCGGGTTCGCTCGCCGTCGGTGACCGGGTCCGGGTGCTGTCCCAGGGTCCGCCGGAGGAGTTCACCGTCGTCGGCATCGCCCGCTTCGGGGACGCCGACCGGCTCGGCGCCACCACGACGGCCCTGTTCGACCTCGGCACGGCGCAGCGCGTGTTCGGGAAGGTCGGCCAGTTCGACGAGATCCGCGTGCTCGGCGAGGAGGCACTCGACCCCGGCGAGCTGCGCGACCGGCTGGCCGGCGCCCTCCCCGGGGACGTCGAGGCGGTGACGGGTCAGGCCGTCGTGGACGAGCAGACGGACCTCGCCACGCAGAGCCTGGGCTTTCTCAACACGTTCCTGCTCGTGTTCGCGGCGATCGCCGTCTTCGTGGGGTCGTTCATCATCTGGAACACCTTCACGATCCTGGTGGCGCAGCGGACGCGTGAGCTCGCACTGCTGCGGGCCATCGGTGCCACCCGGCGGCAGGTGCGTCGTTCGGTGCTGGGCGAGGCGTTGGCCGTCGGGGTGCTGGCATCGGTCCTGGGCATCGGCCTCGGGCTCGGCGTGGCGCGGCTCCTGGTGCTGCTGATGACCGAGGTCGTCGGGCTCGACCTGCCGGCACCCGGGGGGGTCGGGCTGCGCACCGTCCTGGTCTCCCTGGCCGTCGGCACCGTCGTGACGGTGGTCGCGTCCGTGGCGCCCGCCCGCAGAGCCACGAAGGTCGCGCCGGTCGAGGCGCTGCGGGAGGCGCCCCCGGGCGGCTTCCGGTTCTCGAGGCGCCGGGCGGCGGTCGGGGCCGTCGTCCTGGCCGCCGGCAGCGCCGTCCTCGCCGCCGGGCTCTTCGGCGGTGGCGGTGCGGCACTCGTCGGCCTCGGTGCAGCCGTCACGCTGCTCGGTGTCACCGTCCTGCTGCCGCTGGTGGCGCGCGTCCTCGCCCGCGTCCTCGGCAGCCCGGTGGCCGCCCTCGGCGGGATGACGGGCAAGCTCGCCCGCGACAACGCCATGCGCAACCCGCGGCGCACGGCCTCGACCGCCGCCGCCCTGATGATCGGGCTGGCGATGGTGGCCGGCGTGACGATCCTGGCCTCGTCGCTCAAGGAGAGCATCGGCGGCGACATCGAGGGTACGGTCCGCGCCGATCTCGTCGTCCAGCTGGTCGACGGGCAGGGCGCCGGCCTCAGCCCGCAGGTCGCCGAGGCCATCCGGGAGACGCCGGGAGTCGAGTCGGTCTCCCAGACCAGCTACGGACGGGCCGAGATCGACGGCGAGCCCACGTACGTCACGCCGGTCGATCCCGCCACGGTGACCGACGTGCTGGACCTGGGCGTGACGTCGGGCACCGTCGCCGGGCTCTCGGACGGCATCCTCGTGCACGAGGACGTCGCCGAGGCCGAGGGGTGGCAGGTCGGATCCAGCGTTCCGGTGTCGTGGCCGTCGACCGGGGACTCCCCTCTGCGGGTGGCCGGGATCTTCGCCGAGAAGGACGTGGTCGGCTCCGACTACCTCGTCTCGCTGGAGACCTACGACCGGAACGCGACCGGCCGCCTGGACTCCCTCGTCCTCCTCACCGCTGAGGAGGGGGGCGACCTCGCCGCCGTCCAGGACGCCGTCGTCGCCGACGTGGCGGCGTTCGCCGACGCCGAGGTGCTGACGGCCCAGGAGTTCTACGACTCCATCTCCGGGCAGGTGGACCAGTTCCTGCTGTTCGTCACGGCGCTGCTGCTCCTTGCCGTCTTCATCGCGCTGATGGGGATCGTCAACACCCTGGCGTTGTCGGTGTTCGAGCGGACGCGGGAGATCGGGCTGCTGCGGGCGATCGGGATGACCCGCCGTCAGGTCCGCAGCATGGTCCGCTGGGAGTCGGTGCTCATCGCCACGATCGGCGCCGTGGCCGGCGCGGTGGTCGGCATCGCCTTCGGCGTGGCACTGGTGACCGCACTGGACGGCGAAGGGGTGTCGGAGCTCGCGGTGCCCGGCGTGCGCCTGTCGGTCTACGTCCTCGCGGCGGCTGCGGCCGGGGTGCTGGCGGCGGTGGCGCCGGCACGTCGTGCCGCGAAGGTCGACGTCCTGCGCGCGGTCGTCAGCGACTGACGCGGAGCGCAGGAGGGGCGGTCCGGCATACCGGACCGCCCCTTCGTCGGCTCCGGACCGGTCAGCCCGCCGACAGCTGTCCTTCCGCGCGCAGGTACGCCAGGACGGCGAGGACCCGGCGGTGGCCCTCGCGCTCCTCTCCGAGCCCGAGCTTGGCGAACAGCGTGTTGATGGCCTTCTCCACCGCGCGCTCGGAGAGGAAGAGCCGGCGGGCGATGGCCGCATTGGTCGCGCCGCAGGCCATCTCCGCCAGGACCGCCCGCTCGCGGTCGCCGAGGTCGTCCAGCGGCGACGCAGGCCGGCCCGAGGTGCGCTGCAGCAGCCGCTCGACGACCTTCGGATCGAGCACCGAGCCACCCCTGGCCACCTCGTGCAGGGCGTGGACCAGCTCCTCGACCTGGGAGATGCGCTCCTTCAGCAGGTACCCGAGGCCCGCCGCGCCGCCGCTGAGCAGCGCGAAGGCATAGTCGGCCTCCACGTACTGCGACAGCACCAGCACGCCGACGCCGGGGTGGTCGTCGCGGATGCGCTTGGCCGCGGTGATGCCCTCCGAGGTGTGCGTCGGGGGCATGCGGATGTCGGTGAGCACGGCGTCCGGCGCGTGGTCCGCCACCGCCCGCAGGAGCTCGTCCGGGGAGCCCACCGACGCGACCAGCTCGACGTCCTCGGTCACCGCGAGCAGGGCCGAGGTGCCTTCACGCACGAGGAAGTTGTCCTCGGCGAAGACCACGCGCAGCCCCATGCGCGGAGGTTAGGACATCTCCTGCGCGCATGGGGCGGCCCTCCGCCTGCGTGCGGCGGGCTCCCCACCGTGAGCCGGACCGGAGCCGCCCCGGTGATGGGCTGGAGGTCAGCTCGGCAGTGCCAGGCGCATCCGGGCACGGGTCAGCGTCTGGCCGCCCACCTGCACCGTCTCGGTGGCCTCGCGGCGGTAGCCCATCCGCTCGAAGACCGGTACGGCTCGCCAGGACGCGTGGGTGACCAGGCACTCGAGGCCGGCCTCTCGCGCTGCGACGGCGACCGTCTCGAGCAGCAGCCGGGCGACCCCGCGTCCGCCGTGCCGCGGATCGACGAACAGCTGGTCGACCTCACCGGCCTCGAACGGGCCGCGGGCGACCAGCGCGACCGTCGCGAAGCCGGCGATCGTGCCCTCGATCTCGGCCACGACGGTCGTCTCCCGGGTGATCATGTCCAGGTGCTGGGCGAGCGTCCGCCGATCCGACCAGGCCTGCCGCTGCTCGGCGTCGTAGTGCTCCGCGGTGGATGTCCGGATGGCGGCACGACTGAGGGCGAGCAGGACCTCGGCGTCCCCGGGTTCCGCAGCCCGCACCGACAGGCCGGGAGGAGAAGTGCTCACGACCGGAGACTAGTACCCGATTGACAGGAACTAGTACGAGTACGTAATACTTGCTCGCATGGCCGAGCCTGCGGGTCCCGAGATGTCGGTGCTGTTCGACCTGTGGCTGGTCAACCACCTGCTCTCCGAGGCGCTGGACGGCGCTCTCGCCGAGGAGAGCGGCCTCACCGGCGAGGAGTTCGGCTTCTACTCGTTGCTCCGCCGCTTCGGCCCGGTGTCGGCCACCCAGATCACCCGCTGGACCGCCATCCGGCCGAGCACGCTGTCCACGCAGATCCGGCGCCTGCAGCAGCGTGGTCATGTCGAGCAACGTCCTCACCCGGCCGACGGTCGGTCCCGCCTGCTGGCGCTGACGTCGGCAGGGGAGGACGCGCACGAAGCCGCCGCCAGGACCTTCTTCACCGCGACGCGCCCGTTGGCGCTGGCGCTGGGCCGCGAGGAGGGACGCCAGCGTGCCTCGCTCGAGCGGTTGGACCGCGCGTTGCGGGAGGTCGGGGGGCTGGACCCTCGTCCCTATCGACTGGCCGAGCAGTCCACGGGCCCGACCGCCTCGATCAGCTACGACGGCCCGCACCTGACCACCGCGGAGGAGCACTCGGTCCGGGCCTACATCGACTTCATCCGGACCCGACGACAGGCAGGGCAGTCATGACCATCCCCGCAGGATCCCGGCCCGACGACGAGGCGCCTGCCGTCCCTGCGGATGCGGGAACGGGTCCGGACGACGTGCGCGTCCCGGCGCCCGGCGATCCGCAGCGGAGCAGGCTGCCGGCGGGCGCCCACGCTGCCCTGACCGAGCTGATGGCCCGGCACCACGTCCCGGGCATGTCCGTCGCGGTCACCGACGCCGACGGGCTCCTGTGCGCCACGGGTCTCGGGTTCCGGGACCTGGCCGAGGGGCTCCGGGCGACCTCGACCACGTCGTACCAGTGGTTCTCGATGTCGAAGATCGTGACGGCCACCGCGGTGCTCCGCCTGGCCGATGAGGGACGGCTGGACCTCGACTCCCCGGTCAGCACGTACGTGCCGGGCTGCGTCGGCCGGCAGGGGACGCCCCCGCCACGCGTGCGGCAGCTGCTGAGCCACACCGCCGGGCTCGGCAATCCACTGCCGATCCGGTGGGTGCGGCCGGCCGAACGCGTGCGGAGCGACGACCGACCCACCGTGCGCCGGCTCCTCGAACGACACGGCGCCCCGCGTCGCACTCCCGGCGGACCGGCCCGCTACTCCAACGTGGGGTACCTGGTGCTCGCCGAGGTGGTCGAGCAGGTGACGGGTGAGCCGTTCGCGGCCCACGTCGGAAAGGCGGTCCTGGAGCCCGCCGGCATGCGGGACACCGGCTTCGACCTGTCACCGTCAGCGGAGGCGGCCACCGGGTACGTGCGTGCACCCCGCGCGATGACGCCGGTCTACCGGGCGGTGCTGCCGGCCGGCATCGTGGGCGCACGCCACGGCGAGCAGCTGTCCCTGCGGCCCTTCCGGGCCATCGGCGCGGGCTACGGCGGGCTCATGGGGCCGGCGCCCGACGCCGCCCGACTGCTGCGACTGCACCTCCGCGACGGCGAGATGGACGGCGCACGCGTCCTGCAGGCGCAGACGGCGCAGGCGATGCGGAGGATCAGCAGCCCCGGTAGGCCCTTCGACGTCGGGCTGGGCTGGTTCCGGCCGGCGGCCGATCGCGACACCCGGCCGGCGTTCGTCGAGCACTGGGGGACCGGGGGTGGCTTCCGGAACGTGATGCGGCTGTACCCCGAGCTGGGCCTGGGCATCGTGCTGATGACGAACGGCACCCGGCCGTTCGATCACGACGCCGCGATGCGGACCCTGCAGCGGGCGTTCCGATGACCGCCGGCCGTGATCCCGTGCGACACGGTGATGTCATCGACCTCGAGCCTCGACGTCCCCGGGTGCGCTCCGGATCAGGGAGGGCGTTTGTCGCGGCCGCGACGAGGGGCACACTGCCGTCGTGACGAGCGGCGGCGAGGCGACGACCGGGCCCGATGCCGAACCCGGCATCGCGCTCTCCCCGCCACGCGACGGGGACGACGGCCCGCCCGAGCAGGGCGCGCCCCTGCTCATCCCGGGTGAGACCTGCTGGCGGATCGAGCGAGCCACCCGCTTCGCCGTCTTCGTCGACGCGGCCGGCTACTTCGCCACCCTCAAGCGTGCGGTGCTCCGCGCCGAGCGGCGGGTGCTGTTCATCGGCTGGGACTTCGACCCGCGCATCCGCCTCGATCCCCTGGACGGCGGCCGGCCGGAGGACGACCGGCTCGGCGCCGTGCTCGAGCGGGCGGTGGAGCGCAACCCGCGGCTGGAGATCGGCGTCCTCCAGTGGGACCTCGGCATGCTGCGCGCGCTCGGCCGGGGGCTGAAGCCCATCGTGCTGCTGGACCGGCGCACTCCCGACCGGCTCACCTTCGCCGTGGACACCCACCATCCGGTCGGCGGGGCGCACCACCAGAAGATCGTGGTCATCGACGACTGCCTGGCCTTCGCCGGCGGCATCGACATCACCGCCGATCGCTGGGACACCTCCGAGCACGCCGACGGCAACCCGCACCGCCGTCGTCCGGCGGCCGGGCGCGTCCCGGGCCGACTGACCGGGCCCTGGCACGACGCGACCACCGTCATGACGGGACCGGCCGCCCGCGCCGTCGCGGAGCTCGCGCGCGAGCGGTGGGAGAGCGGCACCGGGGAGCGGCTCGAGCCGCTCCCGGAGGAGCGGGAGTGCTGGCCCGAGGACGTCGAGCCGCTGCTCACCGACATCGACGTCGCGATCTCCCGCACCCGCCCCGAGCACGGCGGCACGACCCTGGTGCACGAGATCGAGCTGCTGTGGCTGGCCACGATCGCGGCGGCCCGCCGCTCCCTCTACGTGGAGAGCCAGTACTTCGCCTCACGCCGGATCGCCGAGGCGCTCGCCGAACGGCTGCGCGAGCCGGACGGGCCCGACGTCGTCGTGCTCAACCCGTGGACCGCCGACGGCTGGTTGTCGGAGAAGGCGATGGGCACCGCGCGCGCCCGGGTGCTGCAGATCGTCCGCGAGGCCGACGTGCACGACCGGTTCCGGCTCTACACGCCCGTGACGGAGCAACGCGAGCACATCTACGTGCACGCCAAGGTCACCGTGGTCGACGACCGCCTGCTGCGGTTGGGGTCGAGCAACGTGAACAACCGCTCGATGGGTCTGGACACCGAGCTCGACCTGTCGATCGAGGTGGTCGAGGGGAATCCGGGAGCCGACCGGCTCGCCGCGACGATCGTCGGCTTCCGCGACGAGTTGCTCGCCGAGCACCTCGGCTGCACGCCCGGCGACGTCGCCGCCGCGATCGCCGACACCGGCTCCCTGGTCAAGGGGATCGAGCGGCTGCGCCGGCCGACCGGCCGTTCCCTGGTGCCGTTCGATCCGCCCGACCTCGGCCTGGTCGACCAGACGCTGGCCGAGTCCGAGGTGATGGACCCCGAGAAGACGCCCAACCGGTGGCGCCGGGTCGAGCGCTTCTTCGCCCGCCGCCGCCGGCCGCGGAACCGGGTGCGCGCCTGAGACCGATGCGTTCGGTGCTCCCGGACGCCGTCGACAGCGCGGACGCCCGGGGCCGGCGCCGGGCAGGCCCGGCGCCGGCGCGGGTCAGACGTTCTGCGGGAACCCGAGGTTGATGCCGCCGTGGCTCGGGTCCAGCCAGCGCGAGGTGATGACCTTGCCGCGGGTGAAGAAGTGCACGCCCTCGGTGCCGTGCGCGTGGGAGTCGCCGAACAGGGAGTTCTTCCAGCCGCCGAAGGAGTAGTAGGCCATCGGCACGGGGACCGCGACGTTGATGCCGACCATCCCGACCTCCACCTCGTTCTGGAACCGCCGGGCGGCGCCGCCGTCGTTGGTGAAGATCGCGGTGCCGTTGCCGTACTCGTTGGAGTTGATGAGCTCCAGGCCCTGCTCGTAGGTGTCGACCCGCAGGACGACCAGCACCGGGCCGAAGATCTCGTCGGTGTAGACGCTCATGTCGGTCGACACGTGGTCCAGCACCGTCGGGCCCAGCCAGAAGCCGTTCTCCGCGCCGTCGGGCTGCACCTCCCGGCCGTCGACGACCACCTTGGCGCCCTGCTCCTCGCCGGCCTCGACGTAACCGGCGACCCGATCACGGTGCTCGCGGGTGACCAGCGGGCCCATGTCGCAGCCGCGGCGGCCGTCACCGGTGCGCAGTGTCGCGGCCCGGGCGGCGATCCGGGCGACCAGATCATCCCCGACGCCGCCGACGGCGACCAGCGTGCTGATCGCCATGCAGCGCTCCCCGGCCGAGCCGAACCCGGCGTTGATCGCCGCGTCTGCGGCCAGGTCCAGGTCGGCGTCCGGCAGCACCAGCATGTGGTTCTTGGCGCCCCCGAGGGCCTGTACCCGCTTGCCGGCCCGGGTGCCGTTCTCGTACACGTAGCGCGCGATGGGCGTGGAGCCCACGAAGGACACCGACTGGATGCCGGGGTGCTCCAGCAACCGGTCGACGGCGACCTTGTCACCCTGGACGACGTTGAAGACGCCGTCGGGCAGCCCGGCCTCCTTCCACAGCTCGGCGATCCACAGCGCCGCGGTGGGGTCCTTCTCGCTCGGCTTCAGCACGACGGTGTTACCGGTGGCGATCGCGACGGGGAAGAACCACATCGGGACCATCGCCGGGAAGTTGAACGGGCTGATCACGGCCACCGGACCCAGCGGCTGGCGCACCGAGTGGACGTCCACCGAGGTCGAGGCGTTCTCGGTGAAGCCGCCCTTGAGCAGGTGCGGGACGCCGCAGGCGAACTCCACGACCTCCTGGCCGCGGGAGACCTCACCGAGCGCGTCGTCGAGGACCTTGCCGTGCTCGGCGGTGATGATCGCGGCGAGCTCCGGCTTCCGCGCGTTGAGCAGCTCCCGGAACTTGAAGAGCACCGCGCTGCGCTTGGTCAGCGAGGTGTCCCGCCAGCTCGGGAACGCGGCGGTCGCCGCCGCGACGGCGGCGTCCACCTCCTCGGTGCTGGCCAGGGCGACCTGGCCGGTGACCTCGCCGGTCGCCGGGTCGGTGACATCGGCGGTACGGCCGCTGGCGCCTTCGCGTCGGGCGCCGTCGATCCAGTGCGGGATGAGAGTGGGCATGGTGGTCTCTCCGGGGGGTCGGAACTCGGGGTGTCGGAACTGGGGTCAGGGAGTGGTGCCGTCGGGGAAGTGCTTGGTGACCAGCTCGCGGATGGCGCCGAGCATCCGGGTGCCCGACTCGACCGCCTGGTCGTCCCACCCGAAGACGCAGGTGGTGAGCACCCCGTCGAAGCCGATCCCGGCCAGGGCGGCGAACGCCTCGTCGAAGTCGACGTCGCCGCGTCCGATCTCCGCGTGCTGGTGGACGCGGGTGGCGTTGCCCGGTGGGTTGGTGATGTAGCGCAGCCCGTCGGAGGCGGTGTGGTCCATCGAGTCGGCGACGTGCACGTGGGTGAGCAGGTCGCCGGCGTGCGCGATGATCCCGGGCGCGTCGTCGCCCTGGTGGAACGTGTGCGGCAGGCAGTAGAGGAAGGACACGCAGGGGGAGTCGATGCCCCGGACCATGTCGACCGCCGGATGGCCGAGCTCGATGAAGTCGTCCGGATGCGGCTCGAGCGCGAGCTTGACCCCTTCCCGTTCCAGGACCGGCAGCAGCTCCTCCATGGACCGCCAGAACATGGCCTCGGCGAGCTCGGGGGCCTCCGGGCGGCCGTTGAACTCGCTGTTCATCGTGTCCACACCGAGCTCGACGCAGATCTCGATCGCCCGGCGCCAGTAGCGGACGGCGGCCTGCCGCTCGGCCTCGTCCGGGCCGGACCAGCGCATCACCGGCAGCAGCGAGGTCACGCCGACACCGGCATCGGCCAGCTTCGACCGGAGCGCCCGGACCGTGGCGAGGTCGACCCGCGGGTGCTTGAAGAACGGGATGAAGTCCTCGCGGGGGGACAGCTCGATCCACTCGTAGCCCATCCCGGCCACGACGTCGGGCAGTTCCAGCAGCGGCGTGGTCCGCAGCATCTGCGGGTCCAGGGCGATCCTCATCGCTGTTCCATCCGGACCTCGGTGCGGTGACCGCTGCGCAGGGCCTCGACGCCGGCCTCGCCGACCGCGGCCGCGGCGTACCCGTCCCAGACCCCGGGGCCGTCGATCTCGCCCCGCCGGGCGGCGTCCACCCAGCGCTGGACCTGGATGTCGTAGGCCCGGCCGAACCGCTCCTTGAAGCTCGGTGAGATGGCGCTGCTGCGCACCGCCCCTGCCGGGCCGCCGCTCTGCCGCACCAGGCCGGTGTCCAGCCCGATGAGGGCGATCCCGTCCTCGGCGACGACCTCCGTGCGCACCTCGTAGGCGATGCCCGTGCTGACGAAGCACTCCACGTCGACCATGCGGCCGCTGGCCATCTCGAACAGCACGAGCAAGGGGTCGGACTCGCCCTGCACCGCGTGCCGGGTGGCCCGGGGGCGGAGCACGGTCACCGCCGCGATCTCCTCGTCGAGCAGGAACCGGGCCACGTCGACCTCGTGCACGACCGAGTCGGTGATCATCATCTGGCTGGTGAAGTGCGGCGGCACGCTCGGGTTGCGGTGGGCACAGTGCACGACCAGCGGTTCACCGAGCTCCCCTGAGGTGATCAGCCGGTGCAGCTCCGCGTACTCGGGGTCGTACCGGCGCATGAAGCCGACCTGGATCAGGCGCCGCCCGGTCCGCGCGGCGTACTCGTCCTCGGCGCGGACGACGGCCAGCGAGCTCGCGGCGTCCAGGGTCAGCGGCTTCTCGCAGAGCACCGGCTTGCCGTGCTCGATGCACGCCAGGACCTGCTCCTGGTGGAACTGACCGGGGGTGGCGATGAGCACGGCGTCGACCTCGGGGTCGGCGATGGCGTCCAGCGGGTCGGGCACCACCCGGCACCCCGGCACGGTGGCGGCCACCTCCTCGGCCTTCTCCGCGAACGCGTCGCTGACCGCCACCACACGGGCGCCGGAGATGCGGCTGTGGAGCCGGGCGACGTGGTCCGCACCCATCATCCCGACGCCCAGCACGGCCACGCGCAACTCGGCGGCGGGAACGTCCGCCATGACCGGCAGGACGCCGGCCGCGGTCTCGGTGGTCGTCATGCCTGGCTCTCCTCGGGGGTCGTGCCGGTGGTCGGGGTGCCGATCTCGAGCGAGCGCAGCCCGCAGGAGCCGATGTAGCGGTGGGTGCGCTGGGCGATGCCGAAGGGCAGGTCCGGATCGCAGGGGTAGAGGTCGTGCTCGACGATCGCGAACACGTCCAGGTCGAGCTCCTCGACCGCCGCGAGCAGCGGGGGCAGGTCCGGCACGCCGTTCGGCGGCTCGGTCATCGCGCCGAGCTGGACCGCCTGCGGAAAGGGGATGTCCTCGGCCAGGACCCGGTCGACGACGGCCGGATCGACCTGCTTCAGGTGCAGGTAGCCGATCCGCTCCGGATAACGGCGGATGAGGTCGAGGTTGTCGCCCCCGTAGTAGCTGACGTGCCCGGTGTCCAGGCACAGCGGCACGTACTGCGGGTCGGTCTCGGCGAGGAAGCGCTCGATGTCGGCCTGGTACCCGACGTGGCTGTCCGCGTGCGGGTGGAAGGCGATGGAGAGCCCGTACTCCTCCTGCACGGCCCGGCCCAGCCGGTCCATGCCGGCGGCCAGCCGTTCCCAGCCTTCCTGCGGGAGGTCGCGCGGCTCGATCGCCTCACCGGTCTTGTGGTCCCGCCACACGTCGGGGATGACGACGACGTGCGTGCCGCCCATGGCCTTGGTGAGGGCCGCGACGTCCTCCACCTGGCTCCAGACGGCGTTCCAGGAGTCCGGTCGGTGCAGGTGCTCGAAGACCGTGCCGGCCGACACCTTCAGCCCGCGGGAGCCGAGCTCCTCGGTCAGCTGCGCCGGATCGGTCGGCAGGTATCCGTACGGCCCGAGCTCGATCCACTCGTAGCCGCACGCGCTCACCTCGTCGAGGAAGCGCTGCCACGGCACCTGCACCGGGTCGTCGGGGAACCACACCCCCCACGAGTCGGGTGCCGATCCGATCCGGATCCGAGCGGTCCGGTGCTCGGCTGCTGCGGGTGCCACATCGCTCTCCGTGCTCATGAGTCCTCTTCCTGCGGGTGGGACGGGGGCAGCCGGGTCAGGGCCGGCTGGGCTTGAGGAAGGGCCGCTGGACGGCCTTCCAGCGGTCGTACTCGGCGCGGGCGGTCTGCGTGCTCTCCAGCTCGGAGACCTCGCTGACCGGCACGTCCCACCACGACTCGCTGGACGGCGCGTCCACCAGCGGATCGGTCTCGACGTGCACCACCGTGGCGCGGTCGCTCGCCTTGGCCTTGCGCAGCGCCGCCTCCAGGCTCGGTCCGTCCTGGGCGGTCAGGACGTCGAGGCCGAGACTGGCGGCGTTGGCGGCCAGGTCGACGGGGAGCACGTCGCCGTCGAGCCGGCCGGACGACGAGCGGTACCGGTACCGGGTGCCGAACCGCTGCGAGCCGAGCTGCTCCGACAGCGCGCCGATCGAGGCGAAGCCGTGGTTCTGCACCAGGACGACGATGACCTTCACGCCCTCCTGGACGGCGGTCACCAGCTCGGTGGGCATCATCAGGTAGGAGCCGTCGCCGATCATCACGAAGACGTCGCGGTCGGGGCTGGCCATGCTGATGCCGATGCCGCCGGGGATCTCGTAGCCCATGCAGGAGTAGCCGTACTCGACGTGGTAGCCCTTGCGGTCGCGGGTGCGCCACATCTTGTGCAGGTCACCGGGCATGGAGCCCGCGGCGCAGACGACGACGTCGCGCGGCGCGGAGACCTCGTTGACCACGCCGATGACCTCGTTCTGGGTGAGCCGGCCGCCGGCGCCCGCGCTGGGCACCTCGGGGTGGTAGGCCCGCTCGACGGTCGCCTCCCACTCCGCGGACAGCTCCGCCGTGCGGTCCCGGTACGCGGCGTCGACCGACCAGTCCGAGAGGGCAGCGGTCAGGGCGGTCAGCGCCTCGCGGGCGTCGGCCTGCACCGGTACCCCGGCGTGCTTGGCGGCGTCCGGTGAGCCGATGTTGACGTTGACGAAGCGGACGTCGGGGTCGTTGAACGCCGTCCGGGACGCGGTGGTGAAGTCCTGGTAGCGGGTGCCGATCCCGATGACCACGTCCGCCTCGCGGGCGAGCGCGTTGGCCGCGGTGGTGCCGGTCGATCCGATGGCGCCCACCGACTGCGGGTGGTCGAAGGGCAGTGCCCCCTTGCCCGCCTGCGTCTGCGCCACGGGGACGCCGGTGGCGGTGGCGAGGGCGTCCAGCGCCTCGGACGCGTCGGAGTAGATGACGCCGCCACCGGCGATCAGCAGCGGTCGGCGGGCCGACCGGATGACCTCGACGGCGCGCTGGAGCGCGGCCGCCTCCGGCACCGGTCGGGCCACGTGCCAGGTCCGCTCCGCGAAGAGGTCCACCGGCCAGTCGAAGGCCTCCGCCTGGACGTCCTGCGGGAAGCAGACGGTGACCGCACCCGTCTCCGCGGGGTCGGTGAGCACCCGCATGGCGCCCAGCAGGGCTCCGGGCAGCTGCTCGGGCCGCCACACGCGGTCGAAGTAGCGCGACACGGGACGGAAGGCGTCGTTGACGGTGACGTCCCCGCTGGCGGGGAGCTCGAGCTCCTGGAGGAGCGAGCCGGCGCTGCGGGTCGCGAAGGTGTCGGCGGGCAGGAGCAGGACCGGCAGCCGGTTGATCGTGGCCAGTGCGGCGCCGGTGACCATGTTGGTGGCGCCGGGGCCCACGCTGGTGGAGACCGCCCAGGTCTGCAGCCGGTCCTTGGCGCGGGCGTAGGCGACGGCGGTGTGCACCACCGACTGCTCGTTGCGGCCCAGCACGTACGGCAGCGACCGTTCCCGGCCCGCGTCGAGATCGGTCACCTCGGCCTGCAGCAGCGCCTGGCCGAGGCCCGCGACGTTGCCGTGGCCGAAGATGCCGAAGCAGCCGGCGAACAGCCGCTGCCGCTGCCCGTCGCGCTCGGTGTACTGCTGTGCCAGGAACCGGACGACGGCCTGGGAGACGGTGAGGCGCACGGTCTCCGTCCGTGCCGGCGGCGGGTACTCGCTCACGGTCGGGACGCTCCGTTCGGGCTGCTGCGGTCGGGGGAGTGCAGGGGCAGGCGAGGATCGACGTCCTCGTCGGCCCAGGTGTCGCGGATCCAGGCGTGCTGCGGGTCGTCGACGATCCGCCAGTCGCGCTCGGGGCCCGGACCGGCCATGACGTTGAGGTAGTAGAGGTCGTGGCCGGGCGCCGCGATCGAGGGCCCGTGCCAGCCGTGCGGCACCAGCACCACGTCGCGGTCCCGGACCTCGGCGAGCACGTCGATCGGTCGCTCGGCGGTGCCGTACACGCGGTGGTAGGCCAGGCCGGGCTGGCCCTGCGGACCGGGAGCGACCTCGAAGTAGTAGATCTCCTCGAGCTCGGTCTCCCGGTCGGACGTCTCGTCGTGCTTGTGCGGGGGATAGGACGACCAGTTGCCGCCCGGGGTGATGACCTCGCAGGCGATGATCGAGTCGGCCTCGAAGACCCCGGCCGTCGCGAAGTTGTTCACCTGCCGGCTGCACCGGCCTGCGCCGCGCAGCTCGACCGGCACGTCGGTGGCCGGCACGTGGCGGACGGGCAGCCGCCGCGATGCGTGGGCGCTGCAGAGCGCGAACCGCCCTCCGCCGTCGCTCGAGAGCTCGGCCGTCGTCGCCGTCGGGAGGTAGGCGAAGTCGGTCGGCCCGGCGAAGACGTCGCTGCGGCCCGCGAGGGCCAGCGTCTCCCCGTCGCAGCGCACCGCCAGGGCTCCCGACAGCGGAACGACCAGCACCTCGTCCGGACCGGTGTCCAGGGTGTGCGTGCCGCCGGGCTCCAGCTCCAGCACCCGGAGGCCGGAGTATCCCCAGCCGGCCGACTCGGGGGTCACCTCCAGGCTGTACGGGCCGGCCGCCGCACTTCCCGAGGGGAGGTGCAGCGACTCGGTGGTCGCGATCATGGATTGCTCCTCGACGGTAGGGCGGCGGCCCTCCTGCAGGGGCCCGCCGCGAGCCTGCGAGCGGTGGGGGGCAGGAGGGTCCTTCTTCAGTGGACGAGCGCGACGGCGGTGTCGACCGCTGCGGCGACGTCGTCGTCGGGCGGGTAGAGCAGCGTGCGGCCCACGACGAGACCCCGGACCGCCGGCAGCGACAGGGCGTCCCGCCAGCTGGCGTAGGTCTCCTCCGGGCGGCGGGTGGGGTCGCCGCCCAGCAGCAGGGTGGGCAGGGTGGTGGCGTCCATGACCCGTGCCATCTCGGCGACGACGGGAAGCTTCATCCAGGTGAAGGCGGAGGTGGCGCCGAGCCCCTGGGCGATGTGCACCGACTTGATGACCGCCTCGGGACTGAGGTCGTTGACCACCCGGCCGTCGACCCGGCGGGACATGAACGGCTCGAGCATCGCCACGACACCGGCGCGGGCCAGCTCGGTGACCGCGCGCCCGGCGCTCTCGAGCATCCCGACCGTGGCCGGGTCGTCCAGGTCGATCCGGTTGAGCATCTTCGCCGCGTCGAACCGCGACTCGACGACCCCCTGCACGTCGTAGCCGGTCATGCGGTCGTCGAGCTCGAAGGCGGAACCGGCCAGCCCGCCCCGGTTCATCGAGGCCACGACCACCTTGTCGTCGAGCGCCCCGAGGAGCAGCAGGTCCTCGGCGATGTCGGCCGTGGCCAGCAACCCGTCGACGCCCGGTCGCGCCAGCGCGGCGCGCAGCCGGTCGAGCATCTCCCTGCGGTTGCTCATCGCGGTCGGTCGGCCCTGGGCGGAGAGCGCCCCGCGGGCCGGGTGGTCCGCGGCGACGAGCATGAGCCGCCCGTCGGCGGGCAGGAAGGACGGCCGTCGCCGGCGGGCGGCGAGGGCCTTGGCCACGGCCCACGGGTCGCGGCTGCGCAGGTCGGTGAGCTCCTCGTAGGTCCGGCACATCGGCGCGGGCGACGTCACCTCGGGGCGGTTCAGCGTGGTGCTGTCAGACACGGGTCTCCTCCAGGCGGGACGCGGGGTGTGCGGCGATGTGGGCGGCGACCTCGGCCGCCGTGGGCATGGCGGTCGAGCACTCCAGCCGGGAGGCGACGATGGCGCCGGCGGCGTTGGCGCTGCGGAGCATCTGCTCGAGCGGCTGGCCGGTCAGCAGACCGTGGACGAGGGAACCTCCGAAGGCGTCCCCGGCGCCCAGGCCGTTGACGACGTCGACGGGCGTCGGCGGGACCACGACCCGCTCGCTCCGGGTCTTGCCCAGGACGCCGCGGGGGCCCTGCTTGACCACGGCCAGCTCCACGCCGGCGTCCAGCAGGGCGTCGGCGGCCCGGTCGGGGTCGGTCTCCCCGACGGCGACCTCGCACTCCTCGCGGTTGCCGACGGCGACCGTGACGTGGGGGAGGGCCGCGCGCACCTGGGCGGACGCCTCCTCCTGGGAGGCCCAGAACATCGGCCGGTAGTCGAGGTCCAGCACGGTGTGGCGACGACGGCCTCGCGCCTGCCAGGCGGCGTGGTGGGCCGACCGGCTGGGCTCCTCCGAGAGGCCGGTCACCGTCGCCCAGAAGACCTCGGCCTCCCGCACGGCGGTGAGATCCAGGTGCTCGGGGCGCACCTGCAGGTCCGGCGCCGTCGGCCGGCGGTAGAAGTAGAGCGGGAAGTCGTCGGGCGGGAAGATCTCGCAGAAGGTCACCGGCGTGGGGTGCTCGGGATCCACGACGACGAGCGCGTCGTCCACGCCGAGGTCGCGCAGGGCGCGGCGCACGAACCGGCCGAAGGGGTCGTCGCCGACGCCGCTGATCAGGGCAGGCGAGTGACCGAGGCGGGCCGCTGCGACGGCCACGTTGGCCGCGCTGCCGCCGAGGAACTTGCCGAACGTCTCGACGTCCTCGAGGCCGACTCCGGTCTGCAACGGGTACACGTCGACACCGCTGCGCCCCATCACCACCACGTCGTAGGTCTCGTCCACGCTGCACTCCATCCGGTGGGGGGTGTTCGCCACGAGACTGTGCTCCACGACACATGCCGCCGTCAAGACTTTGTCAGGACATAAGAACAAGTAGACGTCGGTACGTCCGGTTAGCCCGTTGAGGGGACGTCCGCTGAGCAGGACGAATGCGATCATGCGGAAGACGGCGCTGCCCGGCGCCGGCGGGTGTGCCCGACCGGGAGGACCAGGTGGCTGTTCCGCCGATCTTCGACATCGACCGCTCCAGCCCGACCCCGCTGTACTTCCAGCTGGCCCAGGCCATGGAGGCGGCCATCACCGGGGGTGACCTGCCGGCCGGATCGAAGCTCGAGAACGAGGTCCTGCTGGCGCAGCGCTACGGGCTCTCGCGCCCCACGGTGCGCCGCGCCGTCCAGGAGCTCGTCGACAAGGGGCTGCTGGTCCGCAGGCGCGGGGTGGGCACGCAGGTCATCCAGCCCCACGTGCGTCGATCGGTCGAGCTGACCAGCCTCTACGACGACCTCGCTCGCGGTGGCGAGCAGCCGACCACGGAGGTGCTCTCGCTGGAGCGCATCCCCGCGCCGGCCGACATCGCCACCGAACTGGACCTTCCCGCGGGCGCCGAGGTGGTCGCGCTGCGCCGGCTCCGGCGGACGCGCGACGAGCCGCTCGCCCTTCTCGTCAACTACCTGCCCGGCCGGTTCCACCCGACGCTCGACGAACTCTCCGAGCGCGGGCTCTACCAGTACCTGCGGGGGCTGGGGGTGCACCTGCGCGTGGCTCACCAGCGGATCGGCGCACGGGCCGCGCGAGCCGACGAGGCCCGACTGCTCGACGAGCCTCCGCGGGCGGCCCTGCTGACGATGCAGCGCACGGCGTTCGACGACAAGGGAACTCCGGTGGAGCACGGCCGGCACGTGTACCGGGCCTCCCGCTACGACTTCGAGACGACGCTCGTCGGGCGCTGACCAGGCGGTCGAAACCGCCCCTCGACAAAGTTCTAATGTCCTGACATAGTCCCTCGGCGTGTGGCCCGCGTCACTCTGGCTACCCGTCGTCGAGGGAGTTCGCACATGCCTCTGGTCCGCATCGACGTCGTCGAGGGACGGCGCACCCCGGAGCAGCTGCGCCTGCTGGCCGACACGATCCAGGAGGTCATGCTCGACGTCTTCGCCGCGCCGCCCGGCGACCGGTACCAGGTGATCACCGAGCACCGGCCCGGGCAGCTGATCTGCGAGGACACCGGGCTGGGCATCGAGCGCACCGCCGACCTCGTCGTCCTGCAGGTGTTCCAGCAGGGGCGCTCCGAGGAGCAGAAGCGGGCGCTGTACGCGGGGCTGTCGCGGCGCCTGGGCGAGGCCACCGGCCTGGCCGCCGGGGACCTCGTCGTGTCCGTCATGGGCAACACCCGCGAGGACTGGTCCTTCGGCCTCGGCCGGGCCCAGTTCCTCGACGGCGACCTCTGATCCCGCGCCGCACGTCCGTCCGCCTCGCCGCCTCGTCCGGAGGAATCGACATGTCATTCCCGCGCCAGGTCGCAGACCTGGGCTCAGGGAGCCCGCCGGTGCAGGCGCAGCCGCTGCGCACCGTGCAGCGCCGCGCGGCGGTCCTGCACGGACGGGGCGACGGCGGCGCGCGCGGATCCGGGACCGAGCTCCTCGAGCATGCGGTCGACGGTCGTGAGCAGAGCCGAGTTCAGCTCCCACAGGCCGCTCCGGCTGCGTGGGTCGCTGATCAGCAGGTCCGCGACGAGTGTCCGGCCGCTGCGCAGCGCCGCCAGGTCGCTCTCCAGCCGGTCCCCCTCGGGGAGCAGCTCCTCCGGACCGACCGTGACCAGGCGGCCGAACTGGCGGACGACCGCGGACATGTGGCCGAGCAGGCGGGCCGTGGTCCCGCGGATGGCGTCGGCGTACTCCGCGTCGTCCGAGACCCCCGTCCGCTCGCGGGTGGCGTCGTCGATGACGCGGAAGAGCGTGCGGATCGAGACCGACGTGTACTCGAGCGCGTCCAGGCCGGCCCGCATCCCCGCGGTGCTCACGGGCGCTCGCAGGGCCCGCAGGTTGAGCTGGCGGCTCTCCTCGGCGTGGGCGAGGGCCCGGTCCACACGAGGCACGTGCCGGTTGAGGCGCCGGGCGTCCTGGAGCCAGCGGGAGGACTGCTCCGGGCTCACGGGCCCGGTGAGCAGGGCGCCCGCGGCGTCGTCCAGGAGGCGCGCGATCTCGTCGGCGAACTTCTCGACCGACTGGGCCGCGTAGCGGGTCTGCACGGCGGGCGGGAAGACCACGTTGACGAGCATGCCGACGGCTGCGCCGATCAGCGTCTCGAGCACGCGGCCGCCGCCGACGGAGTCCGCTCCGGCGGCCCCCACCCCCAGGACGAGCATGGCGCTGATCGGCACCTCCACCAGGTGGGGACCCAGCCGCAGCAACTGGCCGACGACGATCGACGCCGCGACGAGAGCCGCGAGGCTCCACCAGGTGAGGCCGACGACGGACGTGAACAGCGCGGCCAGGGCGACGCCGGACACCACGCTGAGCACTCGCTGGAGGCCGTTGACCAGGGTGCTGGAGAGCGTCGCCTGCACGACGAGCAGCGCGGTGAGCGCGGCGATGAGCGGCGGCGGGGTGTGCAGCCCGGCCAGTTGGGCGACCAGGAAGGCGGCGACCGTCGCCCCGGTCATGCGCAGCGCACGAGCGGCCGCCGACGGGCCCCGCCGGCGTACCACCGAGACGAACCGTGCGGCCGGACCCCGCTCGAGGGTCCACCTCTCCCGTCGCCGCCGGCTCACCGCCTCATCCTGCCCGCGGGTGGCGGTCACCGGCGCCCGGCTCGCCGCAGGACGCGAGACTCACCCGCCCCGTCCGTCCCACCTCCCCGGTGGGCTCCCCGCGTCGCCCGCGCCACGAGCACGCGGGTCCACGTCCGGCGTCGGGCTCCCTGACGACGGGCGCCCCGAGCAGAACCCGGTCCGCGGATCGTCGATCCGCTCGCCCCGCGCCGTCGTCCCGACGGGCGGGCTCCACCCCCGTGCTCACCCTCCCCAACCGCAAGCCCCCCACCCGTACACCGGGCCACGATGGCCTTCCCTCATGAAAGAGGCGCCATGTCGGCGATCCACTCCTCACACGGCGGCAGGGCCGGCGGAACGTCCGCCGGCGCTCCGCGCTCAGCCGCCCACAACCGGTTCCTGATCAAGCTGACGGTGATCTCGACCCTCGGCGGCCTGCTGTTCGGTTACGACACCGGGGTCATCTCCGGTGC